>JAKSLV010000147.1 GCA_024401025.1 Bacteroidales bacterium | reverse complement strand
ACTGTAAATCTGCTGGCTAAGCCTTCGGTGGTTCGAATCCATCACTCCCCACAAATTTTGTGTTTCATAATAGGTTTTATGATTATTAGTATTATAGATTAGATTGATTTAATATTTTAGTTTTTTTTTAATTATTGTGCATATTCGTCATTCCCATCAAAAATCCTCTTAGAGAAATCTGAGAGGATTTTTTTTGTCTATATCTGATACTGGATGTAATCGAGCAGAAGATTGTTTTCCTGCTCCAGGTCCGACTTCCCCTCCGGCTTGTAGTCGCTTATGATGGCGTCCTCCAGTTTCTGGATGTCGAAATCCTTCATGCTGATGGCCTTGCGGTAATAATCCACGGCATCGCGCACGTTACCCATCATGCGGCAGATGTGTCCGGCCAATACCAGATCCTCAGGTATCAGCTCGCCCTCTGGGATACGCTTGCAGTATTTAAGCGACTGTTCGTATTTGCCCACCTCGTAGCAGCACCACGCAATGGGACGGAAAACCTTGGTGTTTTTCTCGTCGAGGAATTCCACCTTGAAATAATATTTAAGTGCCTCCTCATAGTTTTCCATCTCCAGCAGACAGCGTCCTATGGATGTGGATATGGAGAGGTTGTCGGGCTCTTTGGCCTCGGCCATGCGGTAAAACTCCAGCGCCTTGGCCGGATTCTTAAGCTTGCGGTAACACCAGCCCACTTTCTTGAGGTTCCAAGGCTGATCGCTCTCGTAGAGCTGAGCCTTCAGATAGCTGTCGAGGGCAAGCTCTATGTCGCCGGCCTTCTGCGCCGAATATCCCATCTTCTGGAAAATCTCGAAATTGGGCGCCTCGGTGCTTATCTGCTTGAAGATGTCGAAAGCCTGACGGTAATAATCGCTGCTGAAGAAAAACTCTCCCACCTTGCGCTTCTCCTTTGCCGACGAGAAAGTTCTGTCGAACAATATTGTGCCCGATGGCGAGAATCCCTTGTCGAAAATGTCGATGAACTCCCTGCCTAGGATATTCAGCTTGAAGAATCTGTAGAGGTCCTGGATATACTGCACAAGGTATTTGTAGCTGAACTCCTCGCGGTGAAGCAGCTGATCCTCCTTGGTGACCTCGGCCATCTCGCCCAGGCCCGAATTCAGGTATTTGCCAAATGTATTGCGCTGACTCTCAGGCATCATCACAATGCTGAGGCAGAACGAGAACTTATCGCTGTTGCATATAAATGGGGCAGATATCAGGCTCTCGGCAAACTTGGCGTAATTGAAGCCGCCGTTGCCAAACTGCGCCTGAAGATCTTTGATTACCTTGTTGGAAGTGGTGAAAGGCATAAACCAGTTTTCTATCTTGCGGAAAAAATCGTAGTTTTTCAGCTGCGCAAAAGTGTTCAGGAACACGTCGCCGCCCTCCATCTGAAGTTTTGACACATCTGCCAATTTGTCAAAAAGTTCCTTGTTCTCCTCTATGTACTCGTGCCAGTCGGGATTTTTGTCGTCCAGATTGTCGATGGAAAGCGAGTCGCTCTTCATCTTGTTTTTTATTCCGGGAAGGCTTGATACCTGCGGAATTATCTCCTCGTTTAGTTTCTTGGTGATCTTGTCGGTATCTATTGCCCTTATCAGCTGTATTATAGTGGCCTGATACCGCTGCATAAACTTGGGGTCCGATATCAGGGATTTCACGATAACATCAGCCTCAGGATACAGACGCAGCCTCTTGTTGAAGAAATAGCTTACCACGGCAATGCCCACAATGGCGCGCTGCCAAACCTGGGCCTCACCCTTTAGGTAAAACTGGGCCATGAGCCTGTATTTCCTGATATCGAAGCACAGCAAACAACTGAGTGTGAGGCAGCTTACAAGAAGGCACTTGGATGTGAAAGGCAAAGAATCATTGTTGCAGGCATCCATCAAAGACTGCTCGGCCTGCGACGGAAGGCTGTCGGCCCTGAGTACGTAATGAAACCACGCCGATACATCGTCGTCGCTGTTTAGCGATGCCGGCATGTCCTTGTGAGATTGGTTGAAAATCTCGTTTGGCACGTATCGCCTGTACTGGGCATTGCGCACAGTATCAGCCATCATTATCAGCGACACCTGAAGCTGACGGTATATGGCATCACGGTTGGGATCGTGCATGCCCTCTATGGTGTATTTCAGCATCAGCTTGTAGGTTTCCTCCACCATTTGCAGCGGCGACGACGCATCGTTCTGATTGATAATGTTTTGGCTCTTGATGAGCGCCACAGCCTGCTGAAGCTTGCCCGAATATACCATCTTAAGTATCTGTCGGTGTATGTTGTTGATCTGTACCTTGTTCATATTGCCTTTGTTTGTGTTGCTGATACCTACACATCAATAAATAGACCGAACAGGCAAGATTCTGACAAATTGTCAGAAAATATTTTTTTGAATAAATTGCAAAAAATCTTTTGTAATTGTCAACTTATTATATAAATTTGCCGTGAAAAAATCAAAACGTTTATAAAGATATGTCTAACGAATCAACAAGTAACACAACCGTTACACAGAACACCAAGGAAAAAAGCGGCTCAAAGTTCTGGGCCTGGTTTTTGGCAATAGCATTATTGGTACTTGCAGGATTGTTCCTCTGGGACAAGATAAGTTCCAACAACAAATACAATGCGCTGGCTAAGGAGCATCAGGATACATCTGAGGAGTTCCGCAAGTATCGTGCAGAAAACGAGAGCATGGGCGCCAAATACGACGACCTGCTGGCAAGCTACAAGCAACTGAACGAGCAGCTTGGCGGAAACGCCAGCACAATAGAGAGTTACAAGGCTCTGTTAGCTTCCAAGGATTCGGCTCTGCACGCTCTGCAAAACTCTCTCAAGACAGCGCTCGTGGATTTCAAGAGCGACGAGATCAAGGTGGAGAGCCGCGATGGCAAACTCTACGTTATCATGCTCGACAAGCTCCTCTTCAAGTCGGGATCGGCTGATGTGGAGAGCAAGGGTATCAAGGCCATCAAGACTCTGGCCAGGGAGCTCAGCAACAATCCCAACGTCGGCATCATGGTGGAAGGTCACACCGACAACATTCCTGTTAGCGGCAAGGCCTGGAAAGACAACTGGGAACTCTCTACAGCACGCGCCAATTCTGTGGTAAGAGCCCTCTCGGACGGAGGCCTCCCTCAGAAGAGACTTGCTGCCACCGGACGCGCCGAATACTACCCTGTAGCTTCCAACGCAACAGAGGCCGGCCGCGCTCAGAACCGCAGAACAGAAATCATCCTCACTCCTTTCTCTGTAGAAAGAGTGAATGCCAAATAAAGAAAAAAGATTAGGATTATAAAAAATAAGGAAAAGAATGTGTCTAGGAGAGCGCAGTGATTGCGCCTCCCATGTTTATTAAATTATTATAAAAATTATTATCAAAATGAGGTGCTTGGGAATCGTTGATGGTTCCCAAGCTTTTTTTTATACCCTCACCCCTATCATGATATTGTCGTCCAGCTGTTTGTAGCCGTTTTTCCATTCGTCGATGGTGGTTTCTATTATCTGCTGCTGACGGGCAAGGTCGTGGCGGCCTATGTCGGCAAGAAGGCCCAGAAGCCTCTTGGAGGAGAAATGCTTGCAAGTGGTGTGGGTATCATCGTCATAGCCAAACTGATCGGGAATGCCGTCGCTGAACATATAGAGCATATCGCCCTTCATGATCTCTATATCATGGTTGGTGAAATTCTTCTCGGGACCAAGGTAAATGCCAATAGGCATCTTGTCGGGCTTGTATTGCAGAATCTCGCCATTGCGCCAGATCCACAGCGGACGGTACGCACCGGCAAACTGCATCCTCATATTGGCGTAGTCTATCATCACCATGGACATGTCGATGCCGTCCATCGAATATATCACACCGTTCTCGTATTTCTGCTTGCTCTGTCCAAGCGACTTCATAAGCTTTTCCCTAAGCACGTCAAGAATCTCACAAGCCTTTGTGTCGTCGGAGATATTGGCCGTCACCTCGTTTAGCAGGCTGATACCCAGCATGCTTACAAAAGCGCCCGGCACACCGTGACCCGTACAGTCGGCGCAAACCAGAATGCTGTATCTGCCCACCTGACTGGCCCAGTAGAAATCGCCCGCCACAATGTTCAACGGCCTGTATATCACGAAGTAATCGTGGAAAAGACTGTCCATATCCTCGGCACGGGGCAGCGCGCCCTTCTGTATCAGCGATGCGTAATGGATGGAATCGGTAATCTGCTTGTTCTTTTCTGTGATAAGGTCGTTGCGGTCCTGAAGCTCGTCTTTCTGAGCATTTATCTCCTCCTTCTGCTGAAGAATCTCCTCGGTCTGATTCTGGAGTATAATGTTTTTCTCGTTGAGAACCTTGTTGTGACGGGCCCTGCGCACAAGCTCCAGAAACAGCATCAGCAACACCAGCAAAATACCTATAATCCAATAGATTATGATTCTCCTATGACGCTCATGGCGGAGGTCTTCGGCCTGCTGAAACTCGCGTTCGGCAAAATTGCGGACCGAATTTACGATGTATTCCATCGAAGATTCGTCGTTGCAGAGCTCGTAGAATTTCGATTTGTGGTGATAGGCCATCTTGTAGTTGCCTACTGCCTGATAGTAGAAATCGTATTCCAGATG
>JAKSLV010000146.1 GCA_024401025.1 Bacteroidales bacterium | reverse complement strand
ACCAGAAGGCTGAGGCTGACAATGAGCTGGGCAATTTTTACTGCTAATTCCATTTTTAATCTTTTATAATATTAAACTTTTTTGCTATATTTGTGAGTTACAAAAGTACAAATAATATTTATAATAAAAAAAATAGATTACATTTGCGTAATCGAAAAAAAATGAAAAACCGGAAATGGCAGGCACTTACAAGCTAAAACGCTACACACTTACCCATGAGGGGCTGATAATCAGCGTAAAGGAATACAAGACATCGCGCAGGATGAGGGTGATAGTGCACAGGGACGGCAGCGTATCGATAACATGTCCGCCCCGCACAAGCAAGTTTGCGGTGGGCGACTTTGTGCTGAAGAGCATGGAATGGATACGGAATGCCGTAAAGAGGATGCAGAGCAAACCGGCGCCGGCAAGCACTTTCATAACAAGTTTCAAGAGCCGCGGCCATGAGCTGGAATATCAGGCCCACGAAAAAAATTTGATAAAAGTTGAGTTTTCGGGCAAAATAATTTTGGTAAAATACCCAAAAACTTTAGATATTTGCAGTACGCAAGTGCAGCAGGCCGCCTACAAGGCCATAGTGATGGCGCTTAAGAAAGAGGCTGCGGAACATCTGCCTGAACGGTTGCGTGAGCTGGCTTCAGCAAACAATCTATCGTACAGGAGTTTGTCTATCACATCCACACGAACACGATGGGGAAGCTGCAATATGGGCAAAGACATCAGGATCTCATGCTTTGTGATGATGCTTACCGACGAGCTGATAGACCTGGTGCTACTGCACGAGCTGGCGCACACCGTATACATGAACCACGGCGAGGCGTTCCACCTGAAGCTGAACTCCATGCTGCCGCTCCACAACGAGCGCGAGCTTGACAAGAAACTTAGGAATTATAATATTACAAAACCTAAATAAACGAAATAAACATGATTAAATCAGTATCAATCAAAGTATCAGGCCGACTGAAACAGGTAGGCTACCACAGCAACATGGTGATTGCTGCCAACGAGCTCCACATTGCGGGCAAGTATCAGAGCAACCCCGACGGATCGGTTTCCATAATAGCCCAGGGCGAGGAGAAAAACCTCCAGGACTTTATCGAGTACAGCAAGAAACCATCGCCATTTACACGCGTGGACAGCCACTCGGTGGAGGCCATAGAGGTAAACGAGGAGATGACCTCGTTTGAGGGATAGCCGGATTGCCGTAAGAAAAAACACAAAGCCGCCTGACTTAGTCCGGGATACGCATGCCTAATCGAGATGTAAGGTGAGTGAGAAGGCGGGGTACAACGCGTAAAATCAACGAACCAGTATCAGACGGCTGAAATATTTTATAATTACGAAATCCGAATTACGAATTACGAATTGCTCCTCTACATCAAACAACGCATTCGGATTTCGTAATTCGTAATTCGTAATTAATTGAGAGCCCTCAAATAAATCTTGTCGCCGCGGCGGACGTGCTCTGGCACGGGGAGCGATATCACCTGACCCTTGTAGGCTGTATCTACGGGCTTTAGGTCGTAGCGGATTTCCTTTATCTCGAATTCCACTGTTCCTGATGTCTGGCCTATTATATATACGGTGTCGCCCACAGAGAGTTTTCCGGAATTCAGGTAGACCTCAGCCACCGAAATCTTGGAGAAGAAGTTGTTGACTGTGCCAATGAACTCCTTGTGGTATTTGGCCTTGCTGCCGTGGGTATCGGTCCACTCGCCGAGGCGCTGTCCAAGGTAGTATCCGTTCCAGAATCCGCGGTTGAAAACCTCGGAGAGTTTCTCCTTCCAGGCTTTGGCCTTCTCCTTGGTGTAGGTGCCAGCCTCTATCTCCTGTACGGCGTTGCGGTATATCTGTGTTGTAAGCTTAACGTACTCGGGCGGACGCGCGCGGCCCTCTATCTTTAGCACCTCTACGCCGGCCTCCAGCAGCTCGTCGAGAAACTCGATGGTGCAGAGGTCTTTGGGCGACATGATGTACTCGTTCTCTATCACCAGCTTGTCGCCGGATTCCAGGTCGGTGACCTCGTAGCCACGGCGGCAGATCTGGAGACAGGCTCCGCGGTTGGCCGAGTGGTTCATCTCGTGGAGCGATAGGTAGCACTTGCCTGATGTGGCCATGCAGAGCGCTCCGTGCACAAACATCTCTATCCTTACCAATCCGCCCTTGGGTCCGCGGATGTCCTGCTTGATAATCTGCTCGTGGATGTAGCGCACCTTGTCGAGGCTGCACTCGCGGGCCAGCACCACAACGTCGCAGTATCTGGCGTAGAATTTCACAGCCTCTATATTTGTGATATTCAGCTGAGTGGATGCGTGTATCTCTACCCCTTGATCAAGTGCGTATTGCAAAACCGAAGCATCAGAGGCAATGATGGCTGATACTCCGTGTATCTTGGCAAGATCGATGAGACGGTGCATGGCCTCGATGTCCTGATCGAACATTACGGTGTTTACCGCAAGGTAGCTCTTTACTCCGTGCTCCTTGCAGGTGGCAACTATTGTGGCGAGGTCGTCCTCGGTAAAGTTTACTGTGGACTTGGCCCTCATGTTCAGGATTCCGAGTCCGAAATACACCGACTGCGCGCCGGCTTTTATTGCGGTAGCCAAAGTCTCGAAACTTCCTACCGGCGACATTACTTCTATCATTGTTTTGATATTTTTCGCGTTACAAAAATCAGATGAATATCAGCAGTATCCACGTAAGTATCAGGGTAAAAAGCATACACCTTATCATGTTGGAAACAAAACCCGCCGATTCTTTCATCTTTACACGTTTCAGCACAAGCAGCACCATGGATGCACCCAGAAAGCACAGCGTTGCTATGCAGAGGGTTTTGGCATCTACCTCGGGATCGAACTGAAGCACAGGTATAATGGACAGTGTACCAAACACATACGACATATACACCACCTTGCGGATAACATATCTGATGGGCGCCACCTTGGTCTCGAACGGACGCAGCATCATCAGCATATACAGTATGGCCAGCAGTATCAGAAATCCAAAGCAGCCATACAGCGCCTGGGCTATCTCCTTATACGTGAGGAAGAGCGAAACCGACAATCCCAATATGAAAATGGTCTCCAGGGTTTCGAAGTGCTTGCCCACCCAATCTGTTGTTTTCTTATTCATTTGTTATATAAGTAGTTAGTAGTTAGTAGTTGGTAGTTAGTAGTTAGTAGTTGGTAGTTAGTTGGTTTGTAGGCCTATTATGCCATTGGCATCGTCTACAATGGCGCTGATATCCTGGTCCATCATACAGCGGAAATGTCCCTTTGGGCACTTGTGGCCGCCAAGCTTGCTGCACGGACGGCACTTAAGGCCCTTTACCTCGTGGTCTACGCTATGGGCGCCGGGCTCGCAGGCGTACATTCCGAGCTGAGGCGTGGTGTTGCCCCAGATGGTGATGATATCCTTCTTGAAGGCGGCGGCTATGTGCATCAGGCCTGTGTCGTGGGCTATCACCAGACGGGCGTGCTTCACTATGGAGGCGCTCACGTTTAGCGGAAGCTTGGAGCAAAGGTTCAGGATAGTATTGTTAGCGCACTTATCCTCAATGATTTTGGCAGCATCGGCATCTCCGGGACCGCCCACCAACACAACGGGAAGCTTCAGCCTGTCGGAAACATCAGCTATAAGATCGGCCGGCATGCGCTTGGTGTAGTAGGTGGCGCCTATCACAAATGCCACGTAGCCATCCCTGAGGCTGGAGGTAAGCTCGCTGGCCTTGGCCTCGTCGGCATCGGTTACATAATACTCCAGGCCTTTGTGGTCGTTGCTGATGCCGAGAGCCTTCAATGTATCCACCTCGCGGTCGGTGATATGCACATCGGGCATGCACTGCATCCTGAATGTGCAGTAGAGGAACTTCTTGAAATTTAGCTTATCGAGATGGAATATGTTGCTGCGCTGCCTTACGCGCACGTTCATACACAGACGGCGGCTCCTGAAGTTGCTGTGGAGGTCTATCACGTAATCGAAGACGATGCCGTTAAGCTTCAGCTTCAGCTCCTTGAAACTGTCGCCCAGCAGATGGAGATGGTCGATATGCGGATTGTTCTCCACCACGGCCTTCATCTTGCTCTTGGTGACGAAGTGCAGCTCGCAATCGGGATACTTCTCCTTGATGAGCCTCAGTACAGGCGTCGTAAGCACTATGTCGCCTATGGAGCTGAACCTTATAACCAGAATCTTTAGCTTTTCCATTTCTTAAAAGTCGAAATAAAAGTTCTGCAATGGCGATATTGCCAATCCTATCTGCACAAACCTGTTGTGGTATGAGTGCTGCCAGTCGATATCAGCATCGCGGTTTTGGAGGGTAACGTAGAGATTCCACCTGGTCTTGGTATTGAAGAAGTAGCGGAAGTGTACCGTGTTGCGCTTGCTCCAGTCGTTTTGCTGATACATATAGTCGATGCCGAAATGCTTGTAGAGCAGCTCGCCGGCCACTACTATCTCATCCGTTGAGTTTTTCACCACATTGAGCGTTGTGGTTGGATAGCCGTAGTTCCAGAAATCCGACGACGACTTGCCGTCAGCTATGTTGGAATGGTTGAACTCGAACTGGGCGTGCGACTTCAGGTCAGGCACAGCGCCAAACAGAAGATCGAACCAATGAACGCCAAACTGGACACCCAGATACGAATCGTCGCAGCATCCGTCCTGCTGCTTTCCCTGATAGTTGTACTGGTGGTAGAACTTCAGGTTGTGGATTGGCGAGTAGTTGATATCGTAGCCAATCTGCA
>JAKSLV010000145.1 GCA_024401025.1 Bacteroidales bacterium | reverse complement strand
TAATTAAAATTTTGTGCAAATATATTTTTAATTTTATGATTGTAGCAAATATTTGGCGAGTTTTTTTCCAAAAAAAATTATTTTTTTCATTTTCCTTTTTCCAACCGCGTTTTTTGTATAATTTTGACCATCGTTTTGCGTTTATGAAATTAACAAATACCCAATAACACAATAACTTATAAATCATGAAAAAGATTCTTATATTTCTGATGCTGGCGTTGTCGCTGGATGCCCTTGCACAGGACCGCAGGTTTCCGGAATGGACAGCCGCCGAGGTAAAGAAGGCCAACACCTGTTCGGGCATTGCCGATATGAGCAGCACCGAGCGCGAGATTGTCTACCTCATGAACCTGGCCCGCATGGATGGCGCCAAATTCTGGAACACATACGCCACCAAGGCTCTCAACGGAGCATCAGGAGGATACATATCATCGCTAAAGAACGATCTCATGCGTGTAAGCAATCTGCCTATGCTGTACCCTGATGCCGGGCTCTGCAAGGCGGCCAAGTATCATGCGTCTGATATGGCGCGCAACGGTTTCTTCGATCACGACAGCTACGACGGCACCGGATGTTTCGACCGCGTGCGCCGTTTCTATAACAGCGGTGCCATGGCCGAGAACATCAGCGCCGGCAAGAATACCGCCATCGGCGTGGTGATGCAGCTTCTGGTGGACGACGGCACTCCAAGCCTGGGACACCGCAAGAATATCCTCAATTCCAACTACAGGGCCGTGGGCGTTTCGTGCGGAAGCCACCCCTCATATCAGTATTGCTGCGTTCAGGATTTCGGCGACAGGGTGATCAAGGCCATGGGAGGCGGCATCAGCGATAACGGCAACAACGGCAACAAGGGCGGAAACGGTGGCAATGGCGGAAACGGCGGCGGCAAGCTGAAGCCCAACAAGATAGATTCCGACAATTACAATCCCAACCATCACGACAACGGCGTAAGGCATCCCAAGTTCCCTGATATCAGCAACATACAGGACGACGAGCGTTGGAGCTGGGATGATGATTCCAGCGTTTGGTATCTTGAGCAGGATCCTTATGTGTTCATATATGAGGTGGCCGACGGATTAAAGATTTATTATAATTCTGATACCGACAAGATATATTTATGGGACGGAAAGGGATGGAAGTTGATGAAACAGGATTAATTTAGTTTATATCTATGGCTGACAATTACTTAGAGAAAAGATACAACGAGGTTTTCGGTTCTCGCAAAACCGTGAAGAAAGTAGGGCAGGGGCTGGACACTCTCTTGCTGAAAAACCGCAGCATCAGGGGCTACGATCCCAATGTGGAGGTGGGGCCCGAGGTGCTGAGGCGCATTGTGGGCGTTAATACCAAGGTGGCATCAGCCCGCAACCAGCAGGCGCTCAGGTTCAAGATTGTGACCGACCCGCAGGAGGTTTCCATCGTGAACGCCAACATAAAGATGGGCGGCGCGTTGCCCGAGCTCCATCTGCCTTTCGAGTGCAGCGAGCCAAGGTCCTTCATAGTGGTGTGCGCCAACCGCGAGCCCGACAGCATGACCTACATCGACCTCGGCATATCGCTCCAGAGCATGCTGCTAAAGGCCGTGGAGGTGGGGCTTAACGGTTTGATAATCTGTGCTTTCAATAAGGAGAATATCCGCACCATGCTTAATCTTACTTGTGAGCCTTTGGCCGTGCTTGCCATCGGAAAATCCATCGAGACCATAAAGCTGGTGCCTATCTCTGAGGCTGACAGCCATAAGTATTACCGCGACGCCGATAATGTACACTATGTGCCCAAGGTTCAGCTGGATGATTTGATAATCAAAAATTGAAAATCGAAAATGAAAAGCAGTTGGCCCTTCCATGTGTTTGCGCTGATAGCGTCGATGGTGTGGGGCAGCACTTTTGTATCCAGCAAGGTGCTGCTGAATGCGGGCATGAGTCCGGCGGAGATTATGACAATCCGCTTTGTTATAGCGTATCTGGTGATGCTGCCCTTCAGCCACAAGTATTTGATTTCCAAGAGCTGGAAAGACGAGTTGCTTTTTCTGGTGCTTGGCGTTACGGGCGGCTCGGTGTATTTCCTCACCGAGAATACTGCTGTTGGCATAGCATCAGCCACCAGCACTGTTGCGCTGATCGTATGCAGCACTCCTGTGGTTACGGCGTTGATAAACAGGCTGATATGGCGTAGCGAGAAACTCAGCAACAGTTTCCTCACGGGATCGCTAATAGCACTGGTGGGCACGGCGCTGGTGGTTTTCAACGGCATCTTTATCCTCGACGACAATCCTCTTGTTATAGTACTGAGTCTGGCGGCGTCGCTCTGCTGGGCCTTCTATTCCATTACCTTGCGCGTGATGGAAAAAAGGTACGATTCGTTTGTGATTACAAGGAAGGTCTTTTTCTGGGGCGTGCTTACTATGCTGCCGTATTTCTTTATAGATGGATTCCACGTTACGGCGGATATGTTTTCGCGCGGAGATGTGCTGTCCAATGTGATATTCCTTGCCCTTGTGGCGTCGCTAGGATGTTTCCTACTCTGGAATATCGTTACCAGCAAAATCGGCATCGTGGTATCCAGCAATTATCTCTACTTCAATCCCGTGGTGGCGCTCATCACCGCCCATATAGTTCTCGACGAGAAGATAACGGTGTATGCCGTTGTGGGATGCGTGATTACCATATTGGGCGTGTATCTCTGCAACAAGAAAACGAAAAAAATTGAATAAAAAATTTTTGCGGACTCAAATTTATCTTCTATATTTACAATCGCAAAATCTGATATTAGGAAATGACACTAAAGGAAACTCTAAATACTTGCGACAAATTTGCATCCAGCAACGGTATGCAGCTGATAGAAGTATCAGAAGGCAAGGCCAAGGCGCAGATGCTGGTGCAGGACAATCACCTGAACGCCGGCGGAGTGTGTCAGGGCGGTGCGCTCTTCACTCTTGGCGACCTTGCCGTGGCCGCCGCAGTAAACAGTCACGGACAGCTTACGTTCGGAATCCAGAACAGCATATCGTTCCTGCAGTCGGCCAAGAAGGGCGACACGCTTACAGCCACAGCATCAGAAACCTACAATCATCCCAAGATTCCATACGTGAATGTTGAGATCCGCAATCAGGATGATAAGCTTATTGCCGTAATGACCGGTCAGGGTTACCGCAAGAAGGACTCAATGCCATACGACGGGCTACAGTAGAGACGCACGGCCGTGCGTCTTGGTTTTTATCCGAAAATGGAAAGAATGGGAAATAAATTAAAAGAATTTTTTCTTCCAAAAGCAATTCTTTTAATTCTTTATTATTCTTTTAATTTTCGGATAAGAAAAAAACTATCCGAAGGATAGTTTCCTAATAATGAATTTAATGGATAATTAAAAACAACAATAGAAAAACAACAATGATTTACAATGCTAAGTATGAGTGCATGAGCCGCGAGGACATGCGCGCTCTCCAGGGCGAGAGACTCCAGAAAATCGTAAAGAGATGTTACGAGAATACCGAGTTTTACAAGAGAAAGATGGACGAGATGGGCGTAAAGCCAGAGGACATCAAGTCTATCGACGATATCGTAAAGCTCCCTTTCACCACCAAGTTCGACCTCCGCGACGAGTATCCATTTGGTCTCCAGTGTGTTCCACAGAGCGAGGTTGTTAGAATCCACGCATCATCAGGCACCACAGGAAAGCCCGTTGTGGATACCTACACCAAGAACGACATCGATATGTGGGCCGAGGGTGTAGCACGTGTAATGTCAGCCGGCGGAGTTAGCAAGGACGACCTCGTACAGGTTTCTTACGGATACGGCCTCTTTACAGGCGGACTCGGTGCCCACGACGGCGCTGGCAAGCTGGGTGCGGTTCAGCTCCCAACATCAGCCGGCAACACCGAGAAGCAGATTATGCTCATGCAGGATTTCGGATCTACAGTTTTGTGCTGTACTCCATCATACGCAATGCGCCTTGCCGAGGCCATCCACGACAGCGATGTGGTTTCCATCGACAAGATGAAGCTGAAAGCCGGTTTCTTCGGCGCCGAGCCTTGGACCGACGGCATGCGCAAGGAGCTTGAGGACAAGCTCCACATCAAGGCTTACGATATCTACGGCCTTACAGAGATGTGCGGACCCGGCGTGGGCGGCGAGTGCGAGTTCCAGGACGGCACACACCTCTGGGAGGATATGTTCTTTCCCGAGATTATCAACCCTGAGACTCTGGAGCCTTGCAAGCCCGGCGAGTTTGGCGAGCTGGTGTTTACATCGCTCTGCAAGGAGGCCATGCCTATCATCCGTTACCGCACACGCGACCTCACACGCCTTATCTACGAGAAGTGCAAGTGTGGCCGTACAGCAGTGAGAATGGACCGCATCCTGGGCCGCAGCGACGATATGCTCATCATCCGTGGCGTTAATGTGTTCCCATCTCAGATAGAGGCCTGCCTCACCGAGTTCCCAGCATTCCAGCCTTACTACTTCATCACCGTGGACCGCAAGAACAACGAGGACACATTCGACCTCGATGTGGAGCTCCGTCAGGAATTCTATTCGGCTGATGCTGCCAAGCAGCTGGAGTACGTAAAGCCTCTGTTCAACCGCATCGTGTCTATGGTGGGCATCAAGCCAAACATCCACGTAAAGGAGCCATTCGGCATCGAGCGCTCTATGGGCAAGGCAAAGCACGTGCTCGACAAGAGAAATTTCAAGAACTAATGTATACTCGTAGAGGCGCACGGCCGTGCGTCTCTACATCACGATAGAATATAAAAAAAAGCGAACAAGCCGTTTGGTTTGTTCGCTTTTTATTTTGAGTAGTTGCCCAAGTCGTTGAGTTTTACCCACCAGTTGAAAAACTGGTCGTAGGTGATGATCTGGTCGCCGAATTCCTTCTCGTAGGCGGCCTTCTCCTCGTCGGTAACATTCACACGCTTTATCTTGTAGCTCCAGTCGTCGCGCACGGCGAGACTCCAGCCACCTACCATCGTGCT
>JAKSLV010000144.1 GCA_024401025.1 Bacteroidales bacterium | reverse complement strand
TGCTCCCTTGGAGGCGTGTACTGACTCATAGAGGCAGTCTCCTTGCTCTCGTGGGTATATACGTACGAAGCCTTGGCCCTGATACCGCAAGACCAGACATAATTTGCTGAAACCTCACCACCAAAAACCTTCAAGCCATCAAGATTTATGTACTGAATAAAGCGCGTGCCGTCGGCATCGTAGCGTGGATTGCAGGTTGCTATGCGGTTGCTCACCGAATTATAGTAAACAAGAATGTTGAAATTGTATTTCCAACGGCTGTAATCGGCCGAAAGGCTGAAATTGTGGCTGTCCTCGGCCCTAAGGTCCCTGTTGCCACGGAGCACCCACATTCCCTGAATATCGAAATCCGTGTAGCGCTCCTTCAAAGTAGGCGCACGGAACCCCTTGCCGTAACTCAGGCGTAAGGTGGGCCATCCATACGGATTGTACTGCACTGAGAACTTGGGCGAGGCCCTGCAAATATCGCCGTCGCCAAAATAATCGCCACGAACGGCTCCCACAAACTCCCAGTATCCCGAAATAACATCGTATTGGGCAAACAGCGCACCCGTGTTCTGCTCGTGATACTTGTCGGAGAAATAATAATTCAGCAGATAATCGTGCATAAAGTCGGCGCCCGCGGTAATCACGGCCTGCATACCGTTCTCGAAAACGTGCTTGTTTTTAAGCAGAGCCTTCACGGAGTTCTGCACGTTGGAGTAGTCGCGGATATTCAGGTTTGTAAGTTCCTGATAATCCGACTTGTCGTACTCGTCGAAAGAGTAGGAAATGTCGAGTTGCGTCTCCTTATCATAAAGGCGGGGGCCGAAATCGTGGTGGTATCTGATGCCACCGCTGAAATCGTAAAACCGCTCAGGCGACCCCAACGTCCGCACATTCTCACGCATAAAATAGCCAGCCCTCGCGGTAATCTTGTCGTTGGCGCTTGGGCGAAAATTCAGGACATCCTTGTAATTGAAAGTCTTGTTGGCGAAAAACTCGCTGAAAACCAAAGCCTCAGGCTCGTCGCCATTCCTGAGGTCGAAATGGTTGATGCTTGTACGGCCAAAGGTGAAAGTATTGTCAATTTTATGGTTACTAACGGCAACCTTGACTCCGCTCCTGCTCTCGCCGTGGGCTCCAAACCTCTGATTTACATCCACCGACAATGGTCTGTCGGGATCTTTGGTGATAATATTGATGACACCGCCATTGGCACTGCTTCCGTAAATGGCTGAGGCCGCGCCTTTTACGATATCTATGCGCCTGACGTTGCTCATATCTATACGGCTGAAATCCACATTATCTACATTCTCGCCGGCCAGACGCTCGCCATCCACGAGAAAGAGCACGCTCTGACCCGCAAATCCCGAGAAGTTCATATTCACCTGCTGACTCTTGGCATAAGTAAACTCCACACCGGGAAGTTCCTGTTGCAGAAGGTCTTCCACATTGGTGGCATCAGCACGCTTGATATCCCCATCGCCAATGATACGGGTTGGGATCGCGGTTTTCTGCATAGCGCGCTCCACCCTGTAATCAAAAACATAGCACACATCAATATCCACGTCGTCCGCCTTCATAACCACGGTATCAGCATTCAAAATCTCCGCAACGGTACGCTCCTCAGGCTTATATCCTACATACCTGAACAGAAGCACATCATCAGCATTCTGATATTGGAGAACGAACTCACCATCTATCGTAATAGTGCCATTGGTGGTTCCCTTGATAACCACTTCCACACCGGGCAGAGGACCTTCGCCGTCCCTTACAAATCCTTTCACGATATTTTGAGCCACGCAATGGAGTGCCGAGGCCGAAATCAATATAAAGACAAGGAAAAAACTTTTCATAATTATAGAAACTTATACTCAATAGTCATCTTGCACTTGGTGCCGTAAGCATCCTGATAATTCGCAAGCCTCAGGGCCACAATCCTTCCATCGCTGAAACGCACTATGAAGACGTGTCCGTTGTACGTGAACGACGGCGGAATGGGCGGAATATCGAACCTTAGCCAGCCTGATAGCACACGGTTTATCTCTATGGCCTGACATCCCACATAGCCATTCATCATACTGTCCTGTTTTACCCAAACTGAGTAAGTATCAGCAACATCAGCCGTAAAATCCTGCATCAGGAGATCCGAGATATCAGCAGGCAGATCGTCGATGGAATTGTACTTGGTTTCGAGCACGGAGCCCCCGTTGGTGCGCACATTGTCGCGGTGGATGGCGATATCCCAGGCATCAGGCTCGGCTTGTTTATTTATTGTAGCCGACCCTACCTCCTCGTGAACCGAGAGGCCCTCGCCAAAAACATCATAGAGATTCACCACCATACGGGATGCGCCGTCCCAATCCGAGGTCAGGGTGTCGGGAATGCGGTAGGGATTTTTGGGAGCATCAGGGTTGCTGAAATCTATGTAATACCAATTCCACCAGTCGGATGCGTCCACGTAGATGGTGTTGTCGGCATCAGGGCCCAGAGTATCAGGGTCGTCGAAAATACCACCGAAAATTCCGTGGCACGAGGAGAGCAACACCGCAATCAGACCCCAAAATCCCCAATTATAATGATAGAACTTACACATTTTTTGATTAACTTTGCGGGTGCAAAATTACTACAAATTCAGCACTCAAAAAATAGAAAAGAGCAAAATCCTTAAAAATGAGGACAGATATCAAGATAGAATTTGCGATAGTGGACGCCAACACGCTGTCGGGAATGGGATTGAAACAGATTCTCGCAGGCCTGATACCGATGGTAGAGATATCGGTTTTCCGCTCCCACGAGGATTTCGTGATGAGCAATCCCGAGAGATTCGTGCACTGTTTTGTGGCGTCGGGGATATTTTTCGAGCACGCGCAATACTTTATCAATCAGCCACATAAATACATTGTGATGGTTCAGGGCAACGCATATCCACACATTGCGGGCCTGCTAACGCTCAATATCTGTCAGGAGGAGAAGGATATGGTGAAATCGCTTCTGCAACTCCGCAACCGCGGAATGGCCAAGGTTCAGAAAATGCAGGAGGAGATGCCTCCGCACGGAATGCCGGCGGGACACTGTCCACACTCCCACCCTGCCCCGCCTCAGCCCAAAAACATCCTGAGCAACCGTGAGACCGAGGTTGCCGTGCTCCTCGCCAAGGGCCTCATCAACAAGGAGATAGCCGACAAACTCAATATCTCCCTGACCACCGTAATCTCCCACCGCAAAAACATTATGGAAAAACTAAACGCCAAATCGCTCGCGGATATCATCATTTATGTGGTGATGAACGGGATTGTGGGCGTGGAGGAGTTGTAGGGGAAATCACTAACATTCAAACACTTATACTATGAAATGTAAAAATCTTGACGAAGTACGTGAAAACATCGACCGCATCGACAACGAGATCATAAAACTGATAGCCGAGCGAGGCACTTTTGTGGTTCAGGCATCGGCATTCAAGAAAAACGAGGAAGGAGTGCGCGACACTTCCCGTGTAGAGAAAGTGATAGCCCGTGTCCGCGAAAAGGCCAACCTCTACGGCGCAAGCCCCGATATGGTGGAGGCCATATACCGTGAAATGATATCAAGGTTCATCAATATGGAGATGAAGGAGTTTGAGAAAGGGAAATAATCAACAACCTATCATATAATGACATTAAGCAAGACTCAATATATATTATATGATCGGTTGTGATACCACTCCCGCAACTTCCGCAGGCTAAGCAATGCGACGCATTGCACGCCAGCGGTTATTCATATGACGCCTCTCCGAGGCTACGGGTGGTGTCGCATAGCCTCGAAGAGGCGTCATATAAATAGCCGTGGGCGAAACCCGGTACGGGTTGAGCCTGCGGTTCCTCGGAGAGGCGTCATATGAATAGCCGTGGGTGAGACCCGGCACGGGTTGAGCCTGTGGAGATTATATGTCGAAAAATGTAATAAAACCACAGAAAGCATTGTTATTAAATGACTTAAATAATAAAACAAGCAAATTTTATGGCCATAAAATTTATGGCTGTAAAATTTGCCTATATGACAACAAAAAACTCCCCACCGCTAGAGATTAGAACACACCAATGACGTGAACTATAATGTGATTGAACGGAATTATCCCATAGTATATCCGCAATAATAATCTGACACATAGGAATCAGTTTTCCAGGCTTTTTTCCGAGCGCGATTATTAGTATTTAATATTTTCGTGTCTGAGAAACAGACTCAAACAACTAAGCAAATAATAGTTATTATTATCAACTTCAAAATCTATTTCCATAATTTTTTCAGAAATTATTTCATATCTTTGCGGGAACATTGCAGATTTATAGAAACTAACATAAAATACCATCAACAATGAAAAAAACTATCATCACACTATGTACGCTCGTAGTACTGGCAGCATGCGCAGGAGTGCCAAACGGCGACGAGGCCAAGACCATTGTAACAAATGCCTATGAGAAATTTTTCTCGCAAGCAAACTCCGAGGTTTACAATATTGATATGAAGGAATTCGTAACCGATGAATTCGACACACAACTCAGCCTTTGTGCATCCAAACAATCAGCCACCGACGATCTCTTCTTAAACTATGATTTCTGGATAAATGCCCAGGACGCCCAAGACCTGAAACTAAATGACGTAAAAGTCACAGACTGCAACGCTCAAACCGCCACCTGCGAGGTATCGTTCCAGAATATGGGCAGTGAATGCAAGGCCATTCTGGTAGTAAAGAAAACCTCTAACGGCAAATGGCTCATTGACGATTTCATAGACCCAACCGACAAAACCAGCCTCCGCGAGGCAATGGATAATTATTTGAAAAACTGATATCTTTTTTTGTATCTTTTCCGCAGGTACACATTTCCCACAGGTACACATTTTCCGCAGGCTAAGCAATGCGTTGCATTGCATCACCAACTCCGCAGGCTAAGCAATGCGACGCATTGCACGCCAGCGGTTATTCATATGACGCCTCTCCGAGGCTATGCGTCACCA
>JAKSLV010000143.1 GCA_024401025.1 Bacteroidales bacterium | reverse complement strand
AAATATATAAAACTCAATGGAAAAAGATTTGGAAATTTTCGACCTTATCGATAAGGAGTACAACCGTCAGAAGAACGGTATCGAGCTTATCGCCTCTGAGAACTTTGTAAGCGCCAACGTAATGCGCGCCATGGGTTCCGTGCTCACCAACAAGTATGCCGAGGGCCTTCCCGGCAAGCGTTTCTACGGTGGTTGCGGCGTTGTTGACCAGGTGGAGACTATCGCTCAGGAGCGTTTGAAGAAGATCTACGATGCCGAGTGGGTAAACGTACAGCCTCACTCTGGCGCTCAGGCCAACATGGCAGTACTCAATGTATGCCTCAAGCCTGGCGACACATTCATGGGACTCGACCTCGATCACGGTGGACACCTTTCTCATGGTTCTCCAGTTAATGTTTCTGGTATCCTCTACAACCACGTTTCTTACAACGTAAACAAGGAGACCGGCCGCATCGACTACGATCAGATGGAGAAGGTAGCCCTCGAGACCAAGCCAAAGCTCATCATCGGTGGTGCTTCGGCTTACTCACGCGATTGGGACTACGAGCGCATGCGTGCCATCTGCGACAAGGTAGGCGCCCTCATGATGATTGATATGGCTCACCCTGCCGGTCTTATCGCCGCTGGTTTGCTCAAGAATCCTCTCAAGTATGCCCACATTGTAACATCTACCACCCACAAGACCCTCCGCGGACCTCGTGGCGGTATCATCCTGCTTGGTAAGGACTTCGAGAACCCATGGGGCCTCAAGACTCCTAAGGGCGTTACAAAGACCATGTCTCAGCTCTTGGATTCTTCTGTATTCCCAGGCATCCAGGGTGGTCCATTGGAGCACGTTATCGCTGCCAAGGCTGTTGCCTTCGGTGAGGCTCTCACTCCAGAGTACAAGGTTTACCAGACTCAGGTGAAGACCAACGCCGCTCTCATGGCCAGCGAGCTCATGAACCGTGGCTACAAGATCCTCTCTGATGGTACCGACAACCACTCTATGCTTGTTGACCTCCGTCAGAACTTCCCAGAGATCACCGGTAAGCAGGTTCAGATAGCTCTCGAGGCTGCCGACATCACTGCCAACAAGAACATGGTTCCATTCGACTCACGTTCAGCATTCCAGACCTCAGGTATCCGTCTCGGCACACCAGCCATCACAACACGTGGCGTAAAGGAGGCTGAGATCGTTCAGATCGTTGACTTCATCGACACCGTTATCAAGAACATCGACAACGAGGCCGTTATCGCCAAGGTAAAGGGTCAGGTAAACGAGATGATGAGCAAGTTCCCATTGGATAAGTAAGCATCAGAAACCTGATTAATATATAAAAATCCCTGCAATGTGGTTGCTCCATATTGCAGGGATTTTTTTTTGCACATAAAATATAATAAAACTTAACCCCTCCTTAATATTAATTTTCGCAAAAATACCTTAATTTGCAATTCGTGAAATAAGTGAAATGGATAATAAGACTAGACGAAAATACAAATTGGCGAGGGCCTTTGCTAGGTTCAACGAATGGAGGATGCGCCATATCGGTACATCTCAGTATATGATAATGCTGAGTATGGCGGCCGGTGTGATAGCCGCGCTGGTGGCCTGGGTGCTCAAGAGCACTACACACAGTATCAGCCACTTGCTTACAAACGTGCTGGCCAAAGACTATTCCACGATATTCTACTTTATATGCCCGCTGGTGGGCATCTGCCTTACCCTGATATTCGTAAACTACATACTCCGCCACAACGTAAGCGGAGGCATTCCCCGTGTGCTCTATTCCATAAGCAAGGAGGGCGCCGTGATAAAGAGCCACAATATGTACTCATCGGTGATATCCAGCGCCTTGACCGTAGGATTTGGCGGAAGCGCGGGTCTTGAGGGTCCTACCGTGGTAACAGGAGCCGCCATCGGTTCCAACATAGGCCGCCTGCTCCACCTCAACTACAAGCAGAAGCTCCTGATACTGGGATGCGCCACTGCGGCCGCGCTCTCGGCAATGTTCAAGGCCCCCATCACGGGCGCAGTGTTTGTGCTTGAGGTATTCATGCTGGACCTTACCATGGCGTCGCTGGCGCCGCTGCTCATATCATCAGTAACAGGCGTTTTGGTCAGCTACCTGCTCATGGGCACCAGCCCATTGTATTTCTTCCGTCCCAGCAGTTGGTTCGAGGCCGGCGACATACCTGCCTACCTGCTTTTGGGCGTGGTGAGCGCCATATCCTCGATATATTTCACCAAGAGCTACATCTGGGTGAGCAACCTCTTCAAGAAAGCCAGCAGCAAGTGGCTTAAGTTTGCCATAGGCTGTGTGTGTCTGGCCGCGCTCATCTACCTTTTCCCGGCGCTGTATGGCGAGGGCGTGGATACCATCAACGGCTGCATCAACGGCGAGGCCGATTTCGTGTTCCTTAGCGGCATGTATCCCACATGGATGAAAAACAACCTCTGGTGGGTGGCTCTGCTTCTATGGATATTGCTGATGCTGAAGCCAATAGCAACATCGCTTACCTTTGCGGCCGGCGGAGTGGGCGGTATATTCATGCCAGCATTGTTTACGGGAGCCAGCACGGGCCTGCTTACGGCCATAGTGTTGGGACAGATGGGTTTCGATGGAGTAAACGCCGCCAACATGGCCCTTGTGGGCATGGCCGGCACCATTGGAGGAGTGCTCCACGCGCCGCTCACCGCAGTGTTCCTCATAGCCGAGCTTACGGGCGGATACAAGCTCTTTGTGCCGCTGCTTATGGTGTCGGTGCTCAGCTACGTTATCACGCGCCGTTTCATGCGCAACAGCATATACACATTCCAGCTGGCACAGCGCAACGAGCTCATGACCCACCACGTAGATAAGAACGTGCTCAATCTCATGAAACTCGACAAACTTATAGAGAAAAATTTCGCCGTGGTCTTCCCCGAGGATTCGCTGCGCGAGCTTGTGCGCGCCGTGGAGGAAACCACCCGAAACATCTTTGCCGTGGCCGATAGGGACGACAACACCTTCTATGGAATCATCAAACTCGACAGCATCAGAAGCATAATGTTCAAGCCCGAGCTCTACGACAAAATTCTGGTGAAAGACCTGATGTTCCGCCCCGACTACACCGTCCGCATCGACGAGAGTATGGACAGCGTGGCCACAAAGTTCACCAACAGCGACAAGTTCAACATCGCCGTCCTCGACGAGAACAACAAATATCTCGGTTTCGTTTCACGTGCCAAGGTTTTCTCCCAATACAGGATAATGAGCAAACAGCTCAGCGAGGATTAATCATTGGTGCGCCCGTAGAGACGCACGGACGTGCGTCTTATAAATTGGACATTATCGCCTCTCTTGTTTCCCGAGGCTCTATAAACTTGTCAATATAATTAGAAAGGTCGATATTCATGATATCGTCGGTATATTTATTCAGATAGAATTCTCTCATTTCGGGATTGGCGGCAATCTCTTTCCTGAAAATCACATTTACGGCAGCCTCAGGCTTCATTACTGCTATCGACGCGCCCTTCCATGCCAATACCACGTTGGCACCCAGGCTCTTGCTGCCCATGGCCACGTATCCGCCGCCTAGCGATGGGCGCAGTATCAGCGTTATCTTCTTTACGGTGCTTGTGGAATACTGATGAATTATCCTTGCCCCGTGGCGTATCAGACCGCGGTTTTCCTGCTCGCGGCTGCATGCGAAACTCTTGATATCCACCAGCGTTATTATCGGCAGGCGGTGGCTGTTGCACAGTTCCACAAAATCCGCAATCTTGTCGGCCGCGTCAATGTCTATGTCGCCGTTCATGTGCAGGGCGTTGTTGCCCACAATTCCCACGCACCAGCCGCCTATCCGGGCCAGCGCCGTCACGCAGTTTCGGGCAAAACATTCCCTTACCTCCATGTATTCCGATCCGTCGGCTATGGCCGCTATAGTGGCGTGTATGTCAGAGTTTTCTGATGCTGCTGTTTTGGGTTCTGCCCATTCCTGCCCGTGGCCCTGCGTCAGTCCCAAAACATTGCGCACGGCCTGCAGACATTCCTGCTCGGTATCGTGTATAAAGTGGGCGTTCCCTGATACTGAGGCTGATACATCAGCTCCGCCAAGGTCCTCGGCGCTCACGTCCTCGCCGGTGTTGCTCTTGATTACAGCCGGGCCGTTTATGAACATCTTGGAAAGGCCGCGCACCGCAAATGTAAGGTCCATCAGGGCTGGGGAGTAGGCCGCACCGCCGGCGCACGGGCCCATCACCACGGCTATCTGCATCAGCCTGCTGGCCTTGGCCTGGGCGCAGAGGCGGAAAATCTCGCCGTAGCCGTTCAGCGCGTCCACGCCCTCCTGTATGCGGGCGCCGCCGCTGTCCAGAATGGCCACAATGGGATACCTCAGCTGCATGGCCATCCTCATTATTGATATTATCCTGCGTGCGTGGGCCTTGCCCAGCGATCCGCCCTTTACGGCCGAGTTTTGGGCATATACACAAACATCCCTGCCATACACCTTTCCCAAGCCGCTTACAACGCTTTGCGAAAGCCCGGAATCCATCTCTTGGAACGAGCCCTCGTCCAGCAGCAGCCTTATTCGGTCTATGGCAGGGAGTTTCATTTTTTTTATCTGTCCTGATGCTGTTTTTATCTTACAGATATGATGCTGTCAACTATGTATCTCTGCATTCCGCGCCAGGGCAGGGTGTTCTTGTACTCCACATAGTGGAGGCTTACCTCGCGGCCTGTGCACTTGCTGAGAGAGTCGGCTATGCGGTTGTCGGTCACCGAGAATTCCCAGGCCTCCTCGCTTGCCGATACAAACTTGCCAAGATTTACCTCTCCCTCAAAAGTCTTGAAGATGTAGCCCTTGTGCTTGATGTCCTTAAGCTGGCCGCCCTTTACGCCGTCGCCGAATACCCACATATATGAGAAGAAAAACCAGCCGCCTCCCACCAGAAGGAGTATCAGTATTATGGCGAAAATCCATTTTTTCATAATTCCGAAAATTTAAAAATGTTAATA
>JAKSLV010000142.1 GCA_024401025.1 Bacteroidales bacterium | reverse complement strand
TATCCCCCCCAAATCCAAAACTACAATTTTCCTCACGCCTAAAACATTGTAAATCCGTGTTTTAGGCGTTTTTCATTTCAAAACGAAACCTACAAAAAAGGTGTTTTGCTTGGTGGCAGGGTGGTGGATTATGAAAACGCCGTTAATGTTTGGTTGTAGGGGCTTGGCGTTTGGGTGGGGAAGTGGATTATAATACAATGTAGGGCCGTTTTTTGGCTTTTTTCGGGTGTTAACAGGTGCCTCCAGGGTATCTGTTAACACCCGTTTTTTATGTGTTAACGGCGTGTTATTGGTTGTTCGTTTTTTGTAGTTTTGGATAGCAAAAAAGGCTATGGTTGTTCGGAATGGTTGTGAATGGTTGTTCATTTTGATACTCCTAATAATACAAGTATTTGAGGGTGTGCGCACCTTTTTGGAGCAAATAACCGCCAAAAAATAAGCAATATCCACCCATTAGGAACACAAAAACATACAAATAAACGGTATTATAATTTCATTCAACTAATTAACTATCAGATAATTAAATAAAAATTACTTTGGACGTATAGGGTGTGTGCACCACCCAGCGCTATACGGCCACTGCCGGTGGCTGTGTCTGACTGCCGCGGAGTCGCTCTATCTCTGCCTTCAGGTCCTTGTTTTCGTTGGAAAGTTCGCAGATCATCTTTATCAGGCGGTCAAAATAGGCCATATCTGCGCCGGTTGGGCGCTCATCAGCGCTTGCCGGTGCGTTTGGTTCGGCAGATTTTTCAAGTATATCACCTTCTCCACTGAGCAACCAACGAGCAGAAATACCTTCGCAAAACGTGAAAACACGTTCAATATCGAACGTATTTCGCGCGATCCACGTGCTAATTGTCTGTGGAGTGACTTTTATTTTATTCGCAAAATGCGTTTTGTTTCCATTACTAAAATGCTGTATCATAGCATTTACCATATCTGATTTACTCATATTGTGAAAAAAGTTGTAAAAATATTTCGCAAATTGTTTGGTTAATATTCGCAAAATGCGTAATATTGCACCGTGTTACAACAGTAACAACGCAAGCAAATATACGAATATTTTATAAAAGCAGCAATATGACTATGGAATTAAAAAGAGGCAAAATGAAGGAGATAGGTGCCAGGTTTGGGATCACCAGCCAGGGAGTATCCCAGATACTATCGGGCCGTCGCCCGGAGAGCACCTACGCCAAGGCCGTGAAGGCCGCCGCCTACGAGGCCGGAGGGCTCATCAATATGGCTGTAAGCTTCGAGACCGAAAAAGGCGGCAACGTACTGATGGTATGCTCCTGGAGCGACGGCGCGGTTCAGCTGATCCACAGCAGAGCCACCGACACTGTATATAAGTACGTATGCGGCGAGCAGGTGGAAGCCTGGCAGGGGCTCAGCATCCCCGAGTTCATACAGAAGCAGAAGGCCTGCGAGCGCCTGGCCGCCATCAATTACTAACCATTAACAGAGTATTAACAATGGAGATATACAACGGACAACTGGCCTGCACGGCAGAAGAGATCGGAGTTCCAGTCAAGACTATTGCTCAGATGGTGTATCGATATCCTTCTCTGAGACTGCGCAGAGCCTGCAAGGGCACCCAGGCACTCTACTCCGTTGATGCTCTGCCTATGAAGTACAAAAACGCTCTTTTCAAGGATGCACAGCCACCGGCACCCGCACCGCGCGAAGGCTACACCTTCACCGACAGGATAGTGGAGGACGTGAGGGCCCTGCGGTTCTACAGCAACTATGTGCTGGAGGACGGCAGGCACCTGAGCCCCGACAAGGTGAGGCAGTACAGCAACAGCGCGGCGATCCTGAACACATTCGCCCAGGTGATAGACGAGGCAAACGCTATGAGAATGAAACAAGACGGCAAGAAACTCAGCATTACAGAGTTCTGGCAAAAGGCCAGCGAGGCACTGCCCAAGATAGCGGAGATATACAGCCACACTCTACCGGGCAACGCGAGGGAACTACAGCGCAAGTACAACGCCTACACACCCGACAACTACGGAGCCCTGATATCAGGACGCTACGGCACCGAGAACAGCAACAAGGTAAAGACCGACGAGCAGAAGGCGCTGCTCACCCTATTGCTGAGCCATCACAACAACTTCGACAACCAGCGGATAGCCGACCTCTACAACCAAGAGGCACAGCGCAACCAATGGCCCACGATATCGGCCAACACCGTAGCCAACTTCAAGAAGAAGGTGGACCTCACGATCTCGGCAAGCCGGCTGGGAGAGACCAACTTCAGGAACACCCGCTCAATGACAGTGCAGCGCACCAAGCCAAGCACACCCTTCCTCTTCTGGAGCGCCGACGGATGGGACTGCGAGCTCTACTACCAGGGCACCACAGTGGACGCCAAAGGCACACGCACGATATACCACCAGAGGCTTGTGGTGGAGGTGGTGCTCGACCCCTGTGTAAACTACGTGATAGGCTATGCGGTAGGCTACCGCGAGAGCAAGGAGCTGATACGCGAGGCACTCAAGAATGCCGTACTCCACGGCAGGGAACTGACAGGAGAACTGCTGATGACCTGCCAATTGCAAACCGACCACTTCGGCACAGGCAAGGATATGGCGCCTTTTATATCAGCGGTGGCCGACAAGTTCACCCCCGCAAGGGTCAAGAACGCCAAGGCAAAGCCCGTGGAGCCGTTCTTCAACTACCTAAACCGCGAGTACTGCCAAACTCAAATGAACTGGAGCGGATTTGGCATCACCAGCGATCCTCTCAAACAGCCAAACAGCGAGGCGCTCAACCTCTACAAAAAGGAGTTTCCCGACGAGGCGGGAGTGAGGGCACAGATAGACGCCATCATAGCCGCCGACAGGGCAAAGAAGCGCGCCGAGTTCCTGAGACTCTACGCGGATCTGAAAGAGGAGAACCGGCACAGGGTATCCCGCGAGAGCTACCTTCAGTACTTCGGCACTCAGAGCGACTATCTCTACAGCCTAAGCAAAACGGGCATCAACATGAAGGTGCTTGGCGAGCGCTACCAGTTCGACTCGTTCGATATCACCTTCCGCGAGCATAAGGACCTCCGCTGGAGGCTCTCATACGATATCGAGGACCTGAGCACCATTTTGGCAGAGAGCGAGGACGGACAGTACCGCTACATACTCGACAAGAAGTACGTGCAGCCTATGGCCCTGGCCGACAGAACCGACGGCGACGCCGAGCAGTTGCAGAAGGTACGCGACTTCAACAAGGAGCTGGAGGCCCACGTAACGGAGCAACTTGCCGAGACCTACGACAAGGCCGAGACTGTGATAAGCAACAGCCCACAGCTGCGCAACATACTCCGCAGAGCATTGATCACCGACAGCAGAGGTCAGCACAAGACACTGAAAGAAGCCGACATGAACACCACGGCACCAGCCACAGAGCAGGAGCCCGAGACAAAACAAGATTATTCAATTTTCTAAATACTTAAAAATTATGCAGCAAAGCGAAATTATAAAAATCTCTGAGGCACTGCGCAAGCACTGCAACCTCATAGGAAGTCAGAACAAGGCAGCCAAGAGCCTTGGCATAAGCACCGCACAGGTATCATACATACTCAACGGCAAGACCGACGGAGTAACCGACGCCTTCTGGCGTCTGCTGAGCGCCAAGCTCGGACTCTCGGCAGAAGGCGAGCAGCCCTGGGTGGTATCGCAGACACAGGCATACAAGCAGGTGATATTTTGTGTATCCTACGCGCAGGAGAGCTCACAGACTATGGCAATGACAGGCAGTGCGGGCCTCGGCAAGACAAAGGCCATCGACGTATATTGCAGCGAGCATCCACACGCCTACCACCTCTGCTGCTCTGAGTACTGGAACCGCAAGACCTTCCTCGCCGAGTTGCTGAAATGTATGGGCGTGGATTTCGGCGGATACTCGGTGCCGGAAATGGTGGAGGACGTGATAAACTGCCTCAAGAGCAAGGACCACCCTCTCATCATAATGGACGAGGCCGACAAACTCTCGGATTCTGTACTGTACTTCTTCATAAGCATCTACAACAGGCTGGAGGACCGCTGCGGTCTTATGCTGGTGGCCACCGACTACCTGGAGAAGCGCATTATGAAGGGACTGCGGACCAACAAAAAAGGCTATCAGGAGATCTACTCAAGACTCGGGCGCAAGTTCATCAAGCTGCCCGCGCTCACCGACGAGGATATCATAGAGGTATGCAGTGCCAACGGCATGACAGACCCCAAGGCCATCAAGCGACTGCTTCAGGACCTGAAAAACGACAGCCAGATAGACCTGCGCAGAGTGAAGAGAGTAGTGCTCTCCACACTTGAGCAGATGAGATCAGAGCAAAAGGAGGTGAACGATGAGCAGGGCGCTGACGACTAAAAACATAATGGCCGCCAAATTCAAGACCGCAGACTTCGACGGGCCGTGGCTCAGGAGTTTTGGCAGGCCGGTGCTCAAAGGCATCTGGATGGTGTGGGGAGTGAGCGGAGTAGGCAAAACGAATTTCCTGCTTCAGTTGGCCAAGTACCTGAGCCAGTTTGTACCAAACAAGGTGATATACGACAGCCTGGAAGAGGGCCTAAGCCTCACCATCCAGGAGGCGTGGGACAGACAGCACCTGAAGGAGGCAGGCACCAAGGTAGGACTATACAACGCCGTAGAGCTGGAAGAGCTGGACCACAAGCTGAGCAAGAAGAAGAGCCCCGACGTGGTGATAATCGACAGCCTACAGAAGCTGAAGTACAAACTCCGCTACAACGACATCGACAATATGCGCAAGCGCCACCCAAACAAGCTCTTCATAATAATAAGCCAGGTAGGCGAGCGAGGCGAGCCCAAGGGAGAGGTAGCCAAGGCAGTGCGCCACGACGCTGATATAAAGATGGTGCTGGATGGCTACCGGGCGCATATCATCACTCGATACGCCGACAGCCAGGGCAACGGCGGCGAGGACTTCGTCTACTGGCAGGAGGGAGCGGATATCTACGATGGCAACATAATACTAAACGAAAACTAA
>JAKSLV010000141.1 GCA_024401025.1 Bacteroidales bacterium | reverse complement strand
AAGCCTGTTGATGGCGGCAAAAATAATGATTGCGCCAATAAGGCCCTGAAGAAACCACACATACCAGATTTCATGGTGGAAAATCTCAACAGGCAGAATCCTGCACACCCACCTTACAAGCAATCCTCCAAGAACGCCGAAAGTGAGGCTAACCACGATACCGAACTTGTTGTTGCCCTTCACCATAATCTTGCCGGCCACAAAACCGGCGCCCAGCACGCACACAATCCACCAGAATGGATGGTCGATGCCTATTCCGTGCAGAATCTGCCACAAACCCTCCTTGGTGGGCGCGCCCTCTGTGTTGTCCAGCAACACACTTGCCAATATATTTGTCATACAAAAATTAGTTTAATAGTTATATTTAATAGTGCAAAATTACGATAATATTTTGGATATGAAAAAAAAATCATTTATCTTTGATTGTGAAAAACAAAAACACCTAATCACCATGATCAGCAAACTGGAACAAATAGTAGGCGAAGCCTCATGGATGGGGCGACAGAAGATATCAGTGGCCTGCCCCTACGATGTCCACACCCTGAAGGCTGTGGAGATGGCGCGGAATCAGGGGCTGGTGGACGCCATCCTTACCGGCAACCTGGAAAGGATAAAGCAGGCGGCCGACGAGGCCGGCATATCGCTATCCAACTACGACCTCTGCGACATGGCCAACGAGGACGCCGCCCTTCAGACAGCCTGCCGCAAGGTGCTGGTGGGCGAGGCCGACATCCTCATGAAGGGCCTGGTGACATCCGAGCATTACCTGAAGGCCGTGCTTAACAGGAACACGGGCCTCATCGCTCTGGGCAACAGCATAAACCACGTGGCCGTTACGGAAAACCCCAACACGGGCAAGCTCCTGATATTCGGCGACAGCGCCGTGATGCCATCGCCCGACCTTAAGCAGAAACTGTCGATAGCAAATTCACTGGTGATGATGAGCCGCCGCCTGGGCAACGACAACCCCAAGGTGGCGCTGGTGGCCGCCACCGAGCTTATCAGCAACGCGATAGTGGCCGGGCAAGACGCCGCCATAATATCCAAGATGAGCGAGCGCGGACAGCTGGATTTCATAGTCGACGGTCCGCTGGGGCTGGATGTGTCGATAGAGCCAGAATCAGCCCGCATAAAAAATCTCCGCGGCCCCATCCAGGGCGACGCCGACTGCCTGGTGTTCCCCGAGATAGAGGCCGGCAACGCGTTCTACAAGGCCAACACCAAGATAGCGCACCAGCACGTGGCCAGCATCCTTTCCGGCACCAAGGCCCCCGTGGTGATGACATCGCGCGCCGACAGCGTGGAATCCAAGCTATACTCCATAGCGCTGGCAATACTGGCCGGCACGGTTATCTGATATCCAGAGCCTTAATCCTTCTGCCGGTCCAGATAAAGGCGCGGGATTTGGATTTGGATATCTTGAAAGTTTTGGTCTGCACCAACTTGCCGTTTTTGGGATTCTGATACGCCACACCAACACGGGTATCCATATCGGCGGAAATGCGTATGCCGCCGCCAGATTCGGAATCCACCCTGAAATTGCTGCCCTTTACAAAAAAGCCCGCCTTGAATCCCTGCGACCTGTATTGTCCGGTGGTTATGCGCGCATTTATCACAGTATCAGCAAACTCCATAGAGCTGCCCAGCACGGGGAAATATTCGGTGTTCTGATACGGCAGATTCTTCAGCCTGGCGCTGCGCTGTTCTCCAAACAGATTGGAAACCAGCACGTATGTGCCGTACGAATCGCGCGCCACAATGCCCATCCATCCCTTTGGCAGATACTCGGTGAGCGACAGAGACTCCTGCGAAAAACGCCTGGTATCAGAGGCTGAAACTCCGCAAAGATAAACAACCGACGTGGCAAAAGCCATTTCGCCAGCATTTAGTTTTCTTGACTTATTGTTGTACTGAGCCGACAAAAGACGAGTGTTTATTGAGGAATTGTTGTAGCACGACCCAAGTCTCATATTGGGATTCTGACTGCAATTTACGATTCCAATCTGGTTGTCGATATTAAGCCAGGGCGTGCTGCGTATCCAAGAAGAAGTATCAGACAAAAGACTTACGCCACCATCGTAATGGAATGTGCGGTTGATGCTGGTGAAGGGGTCGAAGGAAATGCCCAGCATTGCGGCGTTCTGCTCCTGAAACTGATGTTCGTTTTTGCCATTGCGCACCATATCGAGAGTGATTACGGAATTACCTGGAGTACAGTAGATTGTAAAGTTTCGCTCCATATTGTTGGAACAAATAAGGAAATCAGCATCAGCCACAAAACTGTTTCCTGAGATCTGATACTTGGGCGCAGAATTGAACCGTGCACCTACGGCGCCATTCCTCAGCAAATAGTATCCCATCATGCTGTTGGTGGAGTATCTGGAAAAAGGCACTACTATCTTGTTGGCATCAGGCCTGTTGGGAGTAAAATAACCACCGTACATCAAACTAGGCGTAAGCGATAATGCCACAAACCTATCCTTTGACCACGCCCTTATAAAATTCTGACAATCAAACAATTTGGTATTGTATACACGATTCATTAGATCGTTCCAACGGGTAGGCCGCAACTGATCGGTGGATAGTATATGGTGCATCAGATAGGCCATGATAACCCTGTGGGCCTGAACGCCCATCCTGCGCTGATTGACATCAGGACGCAGAAGCCAAGAACCGTCGATAGTGGTTCCCTGACGCGCACGTATCAGCTTATATGCCTGATTCTCAAGCATCAGGGCATCGGGATTTTTAAGGAAACACGCCAATGTGGAATATGCCGCTATCTGATCGTAGAGGAAAAGACTCCAATCGTTGCCGTTCGGCATGGATAGCTCGCCATCGGGAAGCGCCAGATAATTGAGCACCGAATCCTGAACCACCTGACAATTATGGAACAAGGCGTTGGTGCTGTAGCTGACCTTCCCGTAAAGATCGCTCTGAAAAAGGTGGAGCGCCAACGCAGCCTCGCCGAGTTCCTGGATAGCCACGTTCTGATACCCGGGATGGAAATATCCATGGTTTTGAAGGGTGTAATCCTTGAAGAGATTATCCCCCACATGAAAATCGCATACGCGCATGGTATCTATAAGCGGGTCAATAACGGTTTTGTTTTTGGCATCAGACTTATGAGAAAGCACATTAACGGCCTTCTGCCTAAGTTTCTTGAAGAAAATCTGCGACAATTTGTGATCAGGAAAAAGGCCTACGTAGGCAGCCAAAACGCAAGCATCCCAGCCGTTCTCCTCGGCCATGGTATTACTGGGCATATTGCAGACAACGGGCAACGAGGTAACAGCCAGGCACTCCGACTCCAACACCTGACGCACACATTCCTTCTCCTTGTCGGAAAGGGTATCCCATAGAAAATAAGCCTGATACGCCATTCCCATAGCCCACAAACCAGATTCGAACTGAATGAACTTGCCCCACGACGATCCCCAATAATTATTATCGGTGCAGCGGAAAAGGCAATTGCTGCGGTGGGTGGAATAAACGAAAACCAGCGATTTTCTGGCCATATCATAAATCTTATCGTACGTGATGGAATCGGGCAGAGTTATATTGTTGGCCTTTCCGTATTTATAAAGAAAAGCGCAGGCCAGGCCCAGGTCCGAAGTAGACCGTATGCCATCCTCGTCGGAAGTCATAGCGCGCTGACTCATAAAGCCTCCAACAGGAATCTTCTGATTGTTGACGAGACCCTCGTCCCTGAAATTCCTAACCAGATATGGCGCAAACTTTGCCATCATCTGCAACATCCCTTCCATCATCTGTTTCTCAGGGATAAACTTGTGGTCTATCACGCCCTCGGTTGGGGAATTGTATATGGCATCGGAAGCGGGCTGATGCTGCGCCATAAGGTTGGGCAGCGGCATCAGGAGGAGCATCAGAAGGAATATATGGAACAGAATATTTTTCATCTAATTAGCGGTGTTTTATTCTTACTTCCTCTTTTTCTCGTCAAAAATCCACGCCAACAGCGCCACGGCAATTGCCATTGTTACAATCCTCACCGTAATCGAGTAATTCTCGAAATAATCCCAATATCCTTTCAGATAGACAGTTATGATGATTGCTGGAAGAATCCAGGTCATATAGAATTTCAGTTTTTTGGGGAGCGGACGGCCAGTTCCTGTGTTGACCTCGTTGATGAAATTGTCCCAGCCCCAGCCATATTTGTGTGTACAGAAAAGGAGCATTGTAAGCGAGCCTAATGGCAAAACATTGTTGCTGACGATGAAATCCTCCAAATCCATAAGAGTTGATTCTCCGCCCAATGGATTGATTCCCGACAAAACATTGAATCCCAAAACCGCTGGCATTGAGAGAATTATCATCAGCGGAATGTTGATAGCCACAGTTTTCTTTCTACTCCAACCGCTCAACTCCATACACATTGCGATGATGTTCTCGAAAACCGCAATCATAGTGCTCAGCGCCGCAAAAGTCATAAAGACGAAAAACATACTCATCCAAATCCTTCCACCTGGCATTACATTGAAAACGTTTGGCAATGAGATAAATAGAAGCGATGGACCGCTGTTGAGAGGCACGTCGAAACTTACGCAGGCAGGTATAATTATCAGGCCCGCTATAAGCGCAATCAGAGTATCCAAAAGCACGATATTCAGCGATTCGCCGGTGAGTTTTCGGTCCTTCCTGAGGTAAGATCCGAATATCAGCATACTTCCCACGCCGATGCTCAGAGTAAAGAACGCGTGACTCATCGCTGTAAACAAAACATTACCCACGCCGTTCTCCGTAATCTTGCTGAAATCAGGGACAAGGTAGTATTTCAAGCCCTCGGCCGCGCGGTCGAGAAGGCACGAATTCACGGCCAAAATTATCATCAGCACAAAGAGCGTCATCATAATGATATTCGTGATTTTCTCAACGCCCTTGTTGAGGCCCAACGCGCAGATTCCGAACGCGATAACGATTGCCAAAACTGTGAAAAGACTCATCTCGCCAGTGTTGCCGAGCATTGTAGTGAACACACCCGCCACCTCACCGGTATCCAGTCCGCTGAGAACTCCGCTCACGGATTTGTGGGTATAGTCAATCATCCAGCCACAAACCATTGAGTAAAAGGCCATTAAGAGGTAATTGCCCACCAGGCCGGCGTAGCGGTTTTTATGGAATTTACTTTCCGCTGACCCCAAAACATTGTAGGCCGAAACGATGCTCTTACCGCTTCCTCTACCGATTGCAAACTCCGTAATCAGCAACGGCAAACCCAACAACGCCAAGAATA
>JAKSLV010000140.1 GCA_024401025.1 Bacteroidales bacterium | reverse complement strand
TGATAATATCGCTGATAGCGTCGCTGTGGGCATTTGGAGCCGAGGCTCAGGAAATCCTCACATTGGCGCAGTGTCAGCAAAAAGCCTTGGAGAGCAACCGCGAGTTGCGGAACTCCGCCTTGGAAATCCAGTGGGCCGGCGAGCAGAAAAAGGAGGCCTTCACCAACTATTTCCCGAAAATATCAGCCAACGTAATGGCCTTCCAAATGTTTGACAAACTCATAAAATCCGACGGCACATTTCCCGAGGAGATAGGAATGTTGGGCGAGAATTTCTACCCGATGATAGGTCAGCCATACTCGCTCCACGAGTTCAACAAAATGGCCAGCGCGTCGCTGAGCCTGATACAGCCGATATACAACGGCGGACAAATCCGCAACGGCAACCGTCTCGCCCAGATTCAGCAAGACGTGGCATATCTCAAAAACAGCCTCACTGAGCGCGACGTGATCCAAAAGGTGACCGAAAACTATTGGCAAATCGCAACTATCAAATACAATTTGAGGACCATAGACGCGGCCGACAAGCAACTCGACAACGTGCTTGCCCAGGTGGAAAACTACGTAAACGCCGGAGTCACCACCCGCAACTCGTTGCTGAAAGTGAAACTCCAGAAACAGGACCTTGCCAGCAACCGTCTGAAACTCGAGAACGCCAGGCGTGTGCTTCTGATGCTGTTGTCGAAGCAAATTGGCCTTGCCAATCAGGAAATCGACATAGACGACAGCGCAATAGAGGAAATCGACCAGCCCGTAGAGGCCGACATTCAGCAGGCATTGCATAACCGCGAGGAAATCAAAATGGCCGAGATTGGATTAGAGGCCCAGAAACTCCAGATAAAAATGGAACGTGGCAAGCAGTTGCCCTCGGTGGCGGTAGGCGCAATGGGTTTTCATTCCAGAATGGGCGGTATCAGCGACCAGAGTTCGCAATTAATGGACACCAAGACGACAAACGGAATGGTCTTTGGAACTGTCAATATTCCCATAAGCGATTGGTGGTCGGGTAGTAAGGCAGTCAGCCGTCAGAAGATAAAACTCCAACAGGCCGAAAACCAACTCGCCGATGCTCAGGAAGGAATCACGATAGAGATAGAGTCGCTGTGGAACAACGTGGTGGAATCCTACTCGCAGATAGAGATAGCCCGCGCCAACGTGGAGGAGGCTGAGGAATCGCTCAGAATATCAACCGAATGTTACAAAAACGGCACCGAGACCCTCAGCGACCTTTTGGACGCCGAGACCCTTCACCGCAAAGCCCAGGACCAACTCGCCACCGCCTTGGCCACCTACCAGATTCATTGGGACAATTACAAGAGAAAGACAAAATAAGAATTAAAAAGACGTCGCTTCGCTCTAAATTTTTGAGCGTAGCGACGTCTCTATTTTACTACAGTTTCACCGAAACCTTTGCTCCATTATACTTAACCTCAACAGGATTTCCTGAATTTGTCTTTACGATGAATTTTCTTGTTTCTGACATTCCCTTGAAACTGCCCTCGCGTTTGCCGATTGTGAGGGTGCGGGATTTATTGTTCCAGGAGAGTTTGATAACGGAATATTCACCCTTCTCGAACTCGTAACCGTCGCCGGCGTCCTCGTAAAGTTCAAACTCCTTGTCGGCGCCGGGATAAACGGTGATTGTAACCGGCTTACCAACCTGAGCGTCAGTGTACTGAGCCACCTCGGTAGTGGTGATTATGCTTCCGTTTTTCACGAAGAGCGGAAGTTTCGAGATATCAGACTCGCACTCTATCCACTGACCTCCGTTGTAAACTTTGTTTGTCCAGAAATCGGTGAAATCAGCACCCTTGGGCAGGTAAACCTTCTTTGACTTAGCCTCGCTCCTTGGACGTGTGATTGGGCAAACAAGGAAGTCGCCAAACATATACTCGTCCTTGATATCAAGAACCGCAGTATCAGAGGCAAAATCGAAAGCCAGAAGACGCGTCATAGTGTAGTTTCTGAATGACTGAGCAAAAGCCATACTGTAAGTGTAAGGCACCAACTGATAGCGGAGATCAATCATTCGGTAGATAGCGTCATAATAAGGTGTGCCGGGCTCGCCGAAACGCCAGATCTCGCGTGGAGTGTCGCTTCCGTGACTGCGCAACATAGGCAGGAAAGTGCCCCATTGGAACATTCTCGTGTAATACTCGCGGTAGTTCTCGTCCTTAACGCCGTCGGGAAACTCGCCGATATAGAACCACCTGTGGCCGTCGCTTCGGGTGAAGAACGAGCCTACGTCAACGGTCCAATAAGGATTTCCGGTGGCCATATAATTGAGGCCGGCGGGAATCTGGTCGCGGTACGACTGCCAACTTGCGTGAGTGTCGCCGTTCCAGACAATGGTGCCGTATCTCTGCTGACCGAGATAAGACGAACGTGTAAGGTTTACCACACGCTTGTTTGAGCCCGTAGCGCGCTGATTCTCATAGATTCCCATTGCGTGGTAGAGCGAATAAAGACTACTGCGCTCAATGCCGAGAGCCTCGCCGAGCACGTCCTGATTTAGGTGCCAGCGTTTCTCGTGATCGTCCCAACTGTAAGGCTTGCCATTCTCGGGTCCGGGGATACGGTTCCAGTCGCCGTCCAAAGGCTCAGAACTGTCGCACCACCAGGCGTCGAAACCCTGCGAGAAAAACTCGTCGTCGGCGTATTTCCAGAAGAGTTTGCGACCCTCAGGATTAAAAACGTCGTAGACGTCGTGCTCAAGCATCAGGCCCTTGCTCTTGAAATCGTCGGCCTCGGGGCACCACTGAGGATTGTCCCAAACCGAAATCATCAACTTGGCGTTCATCGCGTGAACCGAGTCGGCCAGAGCCTTTGGAGAAGGGTAATACTTGGGATTCATCTTCATATATCCCCAGCCCTGAGGCCAGTAATTCCAGTCCTGAACTATCATATCTATAGGCACTTGGCGGTTGCGGTACTCGCGGAGAGTGTTCACGATATCCTCGCTCGAAACGTACCTCTCCTTGCTCTGAGTGTAACCGAAAACGTACCTTGGAAGCAGTGTTACGTCGCCGGTCAGAAACCTGTAACCGGCCACAATCTCGTCAAGATTCTCGCCCTTCACGAAATAGTAATCGATCTCCTGACTTGCCTCCAACTCCATTGTATATTTCTGATTTTGTCCGCTCTCCGACACAAACTTCATAGCGCAACCCGAATCGAACATAAGGCCGTATCCATTGGGAGACAGCAACATAGGCACGTGAATCTTCAAATTGTGCTGGGTAAGATATACGGTCTTGCCCAAAAGGTTCATATAATCCTCCATTTGACAGCCGAGTCCATAGAGAGCCTTGTCGTTGGGATTGTCGTAATTTATTCTGTATCTGATACTTCTGCCAACAGTATCGCGGCTTACGATATCCTTTACCGTTACCTGACCGTTGGCGGTATTCTCGGTGTGGGCCGATTTCTCGTCGTAGATAATCCGCTCCTGAACCACCGGCTCCCATTCGTGAGGCTTGCTGATACTTTCGCTTAGAAGCACCTTTCCGCTCTTGGTGTCGATGAACTTTACAGATTGTGATTTGTTGTCCACAACTACTTTAAGTTCAGCGGATTGAAACAAGGTCTCGGTATCAGACTTCTTGGTTTTCACCTTTACATTTTGGGCCTGATACACGCACGATCCAGTGTTGTTGGACCTGAAATTTCCGTCGTTGGCCCACTGCACGCGCACGATCTTGTCGGTGACGAAATCCACCTTAACGTCCTGTGCCAGAGCGCCGATTGGCAGACTCCAAAGCAGGAGCGCCATAATCTTAGTTTTTGAGAACATAAAAAATTGAGTGTTATAAGTTTTAAATAATTTTAGCGCAAAGATATAATTATTTTTTGGAAAATTGACTCGCTATATCACCGCCTCAATAAGTTTCTTGCCACCAAGCATTACCTCGTGGACACCGGGAACTTTTGATTTGTTGAAACAGAAGGAAACCATATAGCCTTCGTCCAAATGGAAATAGTCAAGGTATTCCGACAACTGAATCTCTCCCTTGCGGTTATATTCCTCGCCGTGCCAGATTTTCAACTCGATTACATATTGCTTTGCCTTGTAGTCGATAACGATATCTGTTCGGGTATGGTCGCGGGTCTCAGCCTCCACGTAATAATTTCCGATACCATTTATAATAGGTCGCAGATACAGAAGGAACATTTTACGTCCCTGATTTTCAATGAATTTCTCATCGTCGGTTCCATAAACGTCATTGAAATGCTGACTGAATTTTTTCAGAATCAGAGGCATATCAAGGTATCCGTCTTTAACAAATTGATTCTTCTCATTGGCGCCATTCGAGTAAAGTGAATTGTGCTTGTCTTCCTCAATGAAAAGGTTGTAAAGCATTAATTCGTAAAAACGGTTCGAGATCTGAAGTTGGGAGTTGTTGTCCTTGATAAAACCAAACATATAAGCGAGTTTGGTGTATTTCTCCTGAATCACGAAACCCATACGTGTGCCATTGAACAGGATTTCACGTAGCAATTTTGCGAGTTCTGGATAGTCGGAAAGTTTCTTTGTGAATGACTCTACCAATGGACAGTTGGGCTCCCTCAAAATCACCTTTACGGCCTCCTCCACACCGTATTTGTCCCACGAGAGTTTATTGTCAGGGTCGGCGATGATTCTGCAAATATTTGAAACCAGATATGGATAACCAGAAGTCCAATTGAAAATCTCCTTGGCTACCAATTTCTCATCAAAATCAACATTGTAGTCAGCCTTGTATTCGCTCAGCATATTTGCGATTCCGTCCTCAGGCAATTCCATTTCGGCATTAAAAGGCAACGCAATATTCCAGGGAGAATTGAATGTATGCATTTCCTCGGGACGTATTTTCAGACGAAGATTCTTGATATCGAAAACGCTTGCAAGCACAATAGATTGGAATGTAGGCGCCTCGTCACGATTTAGATACATATCGCGGAAAGCACCCAAAAGTGTTATAAAGGATTTGTAATTGCTTGCCTGATCCACCTCATCAATAAAAAGTACAACAGGTTTAATGCAAAAAGATTGTGTAAAATAACTCAAATCTACATTGTTTGGCTTCTCAATCTTCACATATTTTTGTATTAGATTTACCTGAGACTCGTCAAGATTTTTGGTAGTTGGCAATTTAAGCAAAAACAATTCGAAAAGTGTTTTCAGCAAACTTGAATAGGAAGCAAAACACTCGTCCTCCAATCTCTCAAAACTAATTGAGAACACCACAAATTCCTCAGCCTCAAGTTTTTTCTTGAGAAGCGAAAGAGTTGTTGTCTTTCCGTATTGACGTCCCCT
>JAKSLV010000014.1 GCA_024401025.1 Bacteroidales bacterium | reverse complement strand
CGAGTTTTCTAATAGGCGACTGTGGCATCTCGATACCACGCTGCGATATCTGTAATGAATTAGCAGAATTCATTTCTAGTTCTTCGTTCATAATATGCAATAAAAATTTTGCAAATGTAGGAAATAAGCATTAATGCACCAAATTTTTTTTCTACACCCTGAAGCCTGCCACCGTAACGTCGTCCACCTGCTCGCAGTTGCCGCGCCAGTCGTTGAAATGCTTTTTCAGCAATTTGCAGAAATCGGCCATCGGCTCCTTGTGATGCTCAAGCAGAAGTTTCAGAAGCTTTCGTTGAGAGTATTTCCTGTTGTCGTCGCCGCCAAACTGGGATGCGTAGCCATCGCTCATGATGTAGATGCAGTCGTCTTTCTGAAGCTGAAGCTCCTGACTCTTGAAAGGCGGCTCCACGATGTATTCGCCAATGGGGCAGCGTGTGGCCTTAATCTCGTGAAGCTCGCCATCGCGGATGTACACCAGATTGTTGTACGCGCCGGCGTAGTCGAGTTTCATCGTGGCCTTGTCAATCACTATCAGCGATATGTCCATACCGTCCTGCATCTTGTTTACGGAGTTTACGCCCATCAGGAATATTATCCTTGCCCTCAGTTCCTGAAGCACCTCGGCGGCCTTCCTCATTCCCGAAGATGCCAGAGTCTGAAGTATTGATGTTCCCAGCATCGTAAGCATCGCACCCGGCACACCGTGACCCGTGCAGTCGGCCACCACTAGCATCTCATGGTTATCGTCGCTGAATTTCCAGAAGAAATCGCCGCTCACGATGTCGCGCGGAATGTAGAGGAGGAACTTGTCGCTGAAAACCTCGCCAAACTCCTTCAAGTCGGGCTGGATGGCCATCTGAATGGCGTGGGCGTATTTTAGCCTGTGCTGCATGGTGGTTTGCTTGCGGCCCAGGTCCTTGTTTAGCTGAGAGATCTCCTTGTTGCTCCTCACCATCACAAAATAGAATATCAGGCTTCCCACCATTGCCAGCAGCGCAAACAGCAACAATACTATGGCCGTGTTGCGTCGTGTGTGCTGCAGCGAGATGCTTTTCTCGTTGTCCTGATACTCGTCGGTATACTGTATCTTTATAAACTGATCGTAAAGCTCCTGATTGAAAATCATGTCGCTGGTTTCCATAAAGCGGTGCGATATGTCGGCTGCCTTCTTGAAATCGCCCTTGGCCACATAAATCCTGTTCATCAGCTTGGATGTGATGGCCATTTTCTGAACATCCATGCAGAACACGCTCTCCTGCATGGCCCGCTCCAGGGTGTATTCCGCCGAATCCAGCATATTCTCCATATAATAAATCTGCGCCAGCTTGTACCACAATCTCGACATGAAATCGTGCCATTGCGACAGCTGCGAGTTCTGGAAGTTCATATTTATGAGGTCTCTGGCCTTCTGATACTCCTTCTGCTCCACGTAGATGTCAGCCATGTGCCAGAGAGGTATCAGTCGCTCAAGGTCGTATGGCGGCAACACCATCTCGCGCATATTGAATGATTCCTTCAGATATCCCAGAGCCAGCTCCTCTTTGCCGTTGCGGTGCATCCAGAGTCCCAAATGAAGATACGCGTTGCTCAGCTCCAGAGTGTCCTCGGTGAGCTTGGCATATACGAAAGCCGAATCTATCATCGGCCTGGATCCATCCATATCGCCAAGCTCCTGACACATACGGGCCACGTTGTTGTAGCATTTGTCGTAGAGATCTTCCAAGCCGAATTCCTGAGCCTTCCTGAGCGCCATCTTGTAATGGTTGAGCGCCTCGTTTTCCATCTTGGAGTACCTCTCGTTGAGGGCGAGCAGATTATACGATTCCACTATGTAATAGAGGTCGCCGTTGTCCTCGGCCACGTCCATCGCCCTCAGCGCGTTCTGTATTCCGCGTATCGGGCTGGTTATCCTGCATTCGTAGGCAATGTCGAGGAGTATGCGCGGCAGGTCCTCCTCAGAGGCAGCCTCAGCCACCTGCTCCATGCTGTCGATACGATCCTGAGGCCGCTGTGCCACGGCCTGCTGACACAGCAGCAACGCCGCCAATATTAATATGTGAGTGAATCTGATCATAAGGTTCGGAATTTGTTAGGATATACGCCGCCAGCCAACAGCAGGTCGCGCTGCTGGGCCACATCGCCCCTCCATTGGTCGAAGAAACTCAGTATCAGGGCTTTCTGTGCCTTCATTGGCTGTTGGCTGATGCTGAGGATATAGCTAAAAAGCCTCTCGCGCGATAGCTCCTGGCCGTCGGGGTTTTTCTGGAGGCTGAGGCCGTGGGTCATGATGTAGATGGAATCGCCGGGATTGGCCTCCACGGCCGACGTCTGGAAATCGGTGTCGTAGAAACTTGCGCTCTCGTCGTTGTCCTGAACAAGGTTTGCAACTCCATCGCGTATCAGCAGCATGGGGAACTTTACGCCCGAATAATAGAGCATCGTATTCCTAAGGTCCATCACCAGAAGGCTGATGTCGACGCCATTGGCAGTGGCCGTTGTGAAACTGTATTTCCTGATTACCTGAAGCATCTTCTCTCGCAGGAGTGTGAGAATCTTGGCTGGATCGTTCTCGTGGGTAGAAACATCGAACAGCATCGACGAGCAGAGCATGCTCATGAAAGCGCCCGGCACACCGGCCTCGCCCGAATCGCAGATTGCCAGCATCCTTACGCTGCCCTTGTTCTGAGCCCAGTAGAAATTTCCGCTAACCTCGTGCTTGGGCTTGAAGAGCAGGAACTTGTTTGGAACGGTAATGTTCACCTTGTCGAAATCGGGGATTACGGCCATCTGAATCTTCTTGGCGTAGGCCATACTCTTATCTATCTGGACATTATGCTCCGAGATGGCATTGTTGATCTTGATAATCTGACGGCGCTTGGATCTGAGCCTGAAATGGAAATACATTCCGCCAATCACCAGAGCTATCACCACCAGCGCCACAATGCCGTACTGCTGCGTATGTTCCTGAGCCATACGGATGTTATCCTTCTGGTCAGCCACCTGTTTCTGATACTGGAGGTTGTAGATCTTGTCGGTGAGGTTGGTGAGTTTCACCGAATCCTGATAGAGAATCTGACTATTGTAGCAGCGGTTGGCGTCCTCGTATTTGCCCTGCTGATAATAAATGCTGCCCATCACTCCAAAGGCATCGCGGAGCACCATCCTGTCCACAAACCTTCGGGCGCATCCCACGGCCTTGTGGGCGCAGTAGAGGGCTGAATCAGGCTTGTGCTCGTCGATGTAGATGCGCGCCATGTTTACGTTGATGGCCGCCGACATATCGGAGGTGATGGTGTCAACCCATGTATTGCTGAGTCCGTAGTAATATTTGGCCTCGGCGTAGGAATGTTGCGCAAAATACACGTTGCCGAGGTCGCGGTAGGATGCTGCCACAACGATATTGTCTACGGGCGGTTTCATCCTGATATCGAGCGCCATATTGAAATAGCATACCGACGAATCGTATTCCTCCATCTCCAGCTTGTACCATCCGATGTTGGAATACACGTATTGCAGCATGTAGTCGTCGCCGATTTGCTCGGCAAGCTCTTTGGCTTCCTGTAGATAGATGTTGGCGAATTCAAGATTCCTTAGGTGAAGGAGCAGGAGTCCGATATTGTTGTTGGCCCAGGCCACCTCGTCGTCGATGCCGTATTGCTTGGCGATGTTGAGCTGATTGTTGTAATACTCAACGGCCATGTTGAGGCTTCCCATACGGTTGTAGGCAATGCCGATAAAGCTGTGGGCCATGCACATAATCTTGTGGTTCTCGTTGCGCTCGGCCAGGTCGAGGGCTTTGTTAAGAAGGCCGATGGCATCCACGGGCCTAACGTACGCAAGACTTCGGCCAGCCTCCATATACAGGGAGTCGGCAACGTCGCGAGTGGCATTGCGCGCCAGATTGAGAAGACTGTCGGTGCGCGGGCCATAACTCTCCTGCGAATACGCAAGACAGCTGATTGACAATAGAATTGTTATTAATGTATAGCGAAACACGTGAAAAAAAATTAACCTTTCGCACAATATCCAAGCAAAAATCAATCCAAAAGGCAGCTTCAGCAACGTATTTCCGCATCAAAATATTTGGAGTTGAACGAAAAAAAACATACATTTGCGTATTCTAAAAAAGTATCAGACCAAACTAATATAAAACCATGGACAGCAACAGCGGATTCATAAACGGAGATTCGGGTTTCATAAGCGTAAACCCGCTGGGCAGCGGATTTGTAGGAAACGAAGCCTCAGGAGGAGGAGGAGGAGAAAGCCCAAATCCCAACCCCGACGAATACCAGGACACCCTGATTAGCGACAAGGGCGCAATGGGTGACCTGTATTGCCGCTATTACCCAAAGAGCAACTTCCGCGAGGTGGTGAAACGCATAAAGCCCGCACAGCGCCAAAACCCTGAATTCCGCGGCCTCTTTGCACAGGAATTCACAAACCTGAGGCAGCTGAGCCACGAGAACATAGTATCGGCGCGCAGCATGGGCGAGGATGCTCAGGGTCCATGGTATTCGATGGAATACATCGACGGCAAGAGCCTGGCGCAGATAATTGCCGCCAACGAAATCACCAACACCGCCGACCAGCTGGAGATCCTTACCCAGATACTTAACGGACTGCAATACGTGCACCGCAACGGCGTGATACACCGCGACCTGAAGCCCGAAAACATAATGATAGCCAACCGCAACAGGAATGTGAAGATCATAGATTTCGGCCTGGCCATCAGCGACCAGTTTGCCGAGAGGCTGAGGCTGGCCGGCAGCAAGAAATACATGAGCCCCGAGCAGAAGATAAACTCCGCCAACATCGACCAGCAGAGCGACATCTACGCGTTCGGCCTGGTGATGGTGGAACTGCTTACGGGACAGTTCTCTACAGTGAGCCTCGGCATCAGGGACCCACAGCTTAGGAAGATTGCCGACAAGTGCCTGAACCCTGCCAAACTGGGACGCTACAGGAATTGCAGCGAGATTATCAGCGACCTAAACATAAAGAAATCCGACATTCCGGCAGAGGTGGTGAGCCTGATAGACGAGATAGCCGCCGACGGCAAGGTCACTGACGCCGAACGCAACTATCTGAACGCCATGGTGGCCAAGCACAATCTGGACTACAACATGGTGACCGCGATGCTGAACTTTAAATTGGAGAAGCATCAGCCTGCACCAATTCCGCAGGCTCCGCAGATACAGCCGCAGCATCAGCCCACACCTGCAACAGCAGCATCAGGAAAACCCGTGAAGAAAACCCGAGTGAAATGGGGCGCCGTGTTTGCCGCGCTCCTGATTTTGGGACTGATAGCCACGGGCGTGGTGTATCTGGCCACGAGAACAAGCGGACAGGCTGCGCAAAGCGAGGCACAGGCTCCTGCCGAGAGCAGCAAGAGCGAGATAGAGCTGGCCTGGGAATATTACAGGCAGCCAGAGCGTTACAAGGATGCGGTGGAGATTTTCAAGAAACTGAGCAACAGCGGCGACCAGGCCCTGAGGTGCGAGGCGCTGCGCGGACTTTCGCTCTGCTACGCCTACGGAAAGGGCACTACCCTATCGCCGGCCGTGGCCCTCAAATACATCGACCAGGCTCTGGAGCTGAGGCCTACCGACATAAGCCTGCTGGAGGCCAAGGGCCAGATTTACGCTCAGATAGGAAACTACAGAAAGGCAAACGAATATTGGGAGATTTGTCAGGAGAAAGATCCCGACTTTGCCAAAAACAACAACGAATCGCCTCTGTGCCAATATTTTGTGTGGATAGACGAGGGCGACAACTATTACAACAGCGGAAAATATGACGACGCCGTAAAATCGTATCAGAAGGCCGCCGACCTAAACAACCCCGTGGGAATGTGCTACATAGGCGACTGCTACATGGAGGGCAAAGGAGTGCAGAAAAATCCTGAGATGGCATTCGAATATTACCAGCGGGCCGCCAACTGCCGACTGCCAGAGGGCGAGCTGAAGCTTGGAAAATGCTACCTGTACGGCACAGGAACCGCCAAGGACCGCAACAGCGCAAAATTCTGGATAAAACAATCGGCCGACCAAGACAACGAGGAGGCCAAAATACTGATTACTAGACTCTGAAACCCACCACGGTAACGTCGTCGACCTGCTCGTTGGCGCCCTGCCACTCGCGGTAGAAGGTTTCGAGGATTTCTTTCTGCTCGTTCATGGATTTCTGATGGATGCTCAGGAGGATGTCGAGAAACTGAACCATCTGCATCTTGGTTTTGTCGGGTCCGCCAAGCTGACTCCAGTATCCGTCGGTCATCATGTAGATGCAGTCGCCGATGCGGAGCTCCAATTTCTGCGATGCAAACTCCGGCTCGTCGGGATTATCGCCAATGGCGCAAGGCGTGGCCGAAAGCCTGTACATTTTGCCGTTTCGGGTGTAGAAGAGCGAGTTGCAAGCTCCGGCAAACTCCATAGTCATAGTTTTCCTGTGTACCGATACCAGCGATATGTCCATTACGTCGGTCATCTTGTTGAGGGCGTTGGTGCTCATCAGCGACTTGATCCTTTCCCTGAGTTTCTCAAGAATTACATCGGCACGGGTTTCGCCCTTGGCCACAATATCGTTGATGGTGCAGATGCCCAGCATAGTGAGCATCGCGCCCGGCATTCCGTGACCTGCGCAATCGGCCACGGCGATAATCTCGTATTCGCCGGCGGTCTGTTTCCAGAAGAAATCGCCGCTCACCACGTAGCGCGGCATATACAAAAGAAACATCTCAAGAAACACCTCGCCGAGTTCCTCGTTGGTGGGCTGGAGAGCCATCTGGAGAGCGTAAGTGTTGTTGAGGCCGTTCATCAGCTGGAGTCGCTTTGTGCCCATGTCTTTGTTGAGCTGGTTGATGCGGCGGTTGCTCCTGATGATCTTTGCGATGAAGGGAATGGCGGCAAGAAGCGCCAACGCCACCGACGCCAGAATTATGAAAACCACCTGCCGGTGAGATTTCGACTGATTGAGCGTCTGATTGTTGGCGATGTAGTTGGTAGTGTGCTGAATGTTGGAGAGCTGTTCCTCCAGAAACTTGTTGTAGAGAGTATCGTTCAGGTCCATGAAGCTGCTGCAGGCCTCTGATGCTTTCTGATAATCGCCGGTGCTCAAATATATGGAATCCAGAAGCTTGTAGGCAAGCTCAAGACACTTCAGGTTTTTGCAGTTGAGCGACTGCTCCACGGATTTCTGAGTAGCATACTCGGCCGAATCCATCCTGCCCTCCTTGTAATAAATAGAGGCAAGCATCAGCCAAATCTTTGAATGGAAAAAATCCCACTGACTGAAACCTTTGTTGGATAGGCACATATTAAGGCAGTCTTTGGCCTTGGCGTAATCTTTTTTCTTTACATAGATATCAGAGAGATGACAAAGCGGCATAAGAAAATCGGTGGATATGCCCAGCGAATCGTGCCTTATTACGTACGAGGCCTTAAGCAGTGTGATGGCAGAATCGAGGTTGCCGCTTTTGGAATACATGATTCCGGAATTCAGGAACACGTACGATAATGTGTTTAGGTCCCTGGTTTCGTCGGCCACCTCCCACGCCTCTATGATGTAGGGCTGAACGCTGTCTAGATTGTTGAGGACCAGGTGCATGCGCGCCACGTTGTTGCAGGCCTGCCCTATCATATCGTCGAGGTCGTTGTAGCGGGCAATTGATAGAACCTTCTGGAAATGTTCCAGCGCCTTCATCTCCATATCGAGATTTCTCTCGCTGATGGCCAGCGTAAAGTACGACTTGGCCAGCATCTCCGGATTGTTAAGCTGCTCGGATAGGTAGATGGCCTTGGATGCGTAATCCATTCCCCTACCCGGATTAAAGTGACGGTAAAGCATCGACAGCTCGTTGTAGATGCCAATCCTCAACGAGTCGCCCACACTTGCGGCCAGATTCTCCAGGCTGTCGATGTCGGCCTTGCCTTTCTGCGAGAATGCGCTGCCCATCGATAGGGCAAGCATCAGCAATATGGATAAAATGTATCTGTGCATAAAAATCAATTTCAATTAAAAAAACTTGAATCCCGCAATGGTGACGTCGAAATCCTGCTCGCGGCTTCCTCGCCAGTCGCTTAGGGCTTTCCTAAGCAACTGCTCCTGCATGTCCATCGGCTTATCGCTTATCTCCAGCAGCAGAGCGTAAAGGCGGTTAAGTGAGAAAGGCTTGCCGTCCTTTTCGCCGGTCTGATTGCAGAAACCCTGGGTCATGAAATATACCGAATCGCCCGGCTTCAGCTCTATCTCGTCGGTAAGCAGCCGCGCGTTGAAGAGGCAGCTTCCGGGTTCGGCATTCTCGTTGTAGATTATCAAAGAGCCGTTCCTGACTATCACCAGAGGGCATTTGACTCCGAGGAAACGCAGCAGGCGGCTCTCGCGGTCCACCGAGGCAATGCTGATATCTGAGCTTTGGGAATATTCCGATTCGATATTCAGGTTTCGGATAATCGACATGAATTTATGCCTTGCCAGCTCCACAAGGCCCTCTATATCAGATGCCTGCGATGCCGACTCGTAGAGAAGCGATGTGGCTATCATAGTGATGCATGCGCCCTTGAAATCGGGAATTCCGCACCCCCCCACGGCAAACATGAAGAGGTTCTCGCTTTTCTGATACTGCCAGAAAAGATCGGCGCTTATCTCCTTCTTGGGGTCGTAGATGAGGAATTTCTGAAGGCAGAGGCCGTCCATCTCGGCAAAATCGGGAAGCACAATCTTCTGCACCATGCTGGCATAGCGCAGGCTGGTGTTCATCTGTGCGTCGTGCTCGTCCATCTCCTTGTTTATGGAATTTATTATGCGGCTCTTGCTCTTGATGCGGAAATACAGAATCACCAAGGCCAGCAAAACCACCACTATTATTATGCAAATCAATGCGTTGGTTCTCACGTTGCCTTCCACCTCGCGGATGTCGGTGTTCTGCCGGTCGATCTCGCGTTTGAACTCGTTCTCGAAAATCACCCACGATGTGTTTTCCGATACTATGGAATCGTTGTAGAGTATCTGCTTGGCAAAAGCTTTTTCGGCTTCCTGATACTGCCCTGATGCTGAAAATATGCGCCCGAGCACTCCGTAGGAATACCTCAGCACATCGCGGCTGTTGAAAATCCTGGCTACCTCTATGGCCTTGTTGGCGAAATAATATGCCGAATCCAACTTGTTGCTGTTCAGATAGATGCTGGCGCGGTAAGAATTGATTCCGGCAGGGATGTCGGTGAATTCGTTGGCCACTAAGGAATCGCTTAGGCGATAACATTCCATGGCCTTTGCATAATCGTTGCAGGAATAATAAACGTTTCCCATATCGCGGTAGGCGGCGGCTATCGACTTGTTGTCGGATTCCTTCTCGGTAAGCCTCAGCTCCAGACATTGAGTGTACCAGTAGATGGAGGAATCATACTCGTTTTGGAGGTGATACATGGAACCTACGTTGAAATAGATATTGTGCAGAAGATGAGGCACATCCACCTCGGGAGCCCTGCGGAGGGCCTCCATAATATAAGGCTTGGCCAGTACGGGATTCTTGAGCAGCAACATCGAGTGGCCCAGATTGTTGTTGGCCCAGACGTATTCGTCCAAAACGTTGTGCTCTTTGGCCAAATGCATCTGAATGTTGAAATTCTCGAACGCCTTCTCGAAATTGCCAAGCTGACCGTATGCAATGCCCAGAAAACTATAGCTCATGCAGATTCCGTGATAATCTTGCTTGGCCTCAAAGCCGTCGATGGCCTTGTGCAGATACTTGAACGCAAGACGGGGACTCTGATACAGAATGGTACGGGCCACGTTCAGATAGACTGAAGCGGCGGTATCGGAGGAAGGATTTACACGGGCGGCCACTTTCTCGAGACTGTCGATATATGAGCCGTAATCCTGAGCCCTCAACAAGTTGTTGAATAATAGTAATGATAATATGATTGCAGTAAAACGCTTGAGCATAATTTCCATCAAGTTGGTTTTATCTGCAAATTTATGAACAAAAATGTTAAAAAACAAAAAAAATCAAATAATTTATCAGCGAAGTTACGAAATTAAAATAAAATCTGTGTTATCTGTGATATATGTGCGAAACCTTAATTTCAGAACCTGAAACCGGCAATTGTTACATCATCAATCTGAGGATTCTGACCTTTCCAATCGTTGAATTTTTTCAAAAGGATTTCCCGGATCTCGGCCATAGATTTCCCATTGTTTTCCAGCAGAATGGCCTTTAGCTGACGGCTGGAAATCTTGCTGTTGTCGCTGCCGCCAAACTGCGAGGTGTATCCGTCGCTCAGCATATATATCATATCGCCGGGGCAGAGCTGCAGATACTTGCTCTCGAAACTCTTCTCCAAAACATACTCGCCTATCGGACAGCGGTTTGCCTTAAGCTCGCCAAACTGGCCATCGCGGATATACCAGAGCGAATTGTAGGCTCCGGCAAAATCCAGAGTCATAGTGGCGCGGTCGATTATTATCAGCGAAATATCCATACCGTCCTGCATGCGGTTTAACTGGTTGGCGCCCAGCATTGCCTTTATGCGCAGCCTCAGCTCGTTGAGCATCTCGCCGGAATTCCTGATGCCCGATGTTGCCATATCCTGAAGCATCGAAGTGCCAAGCATCGTAAGCAATGCGCCCGGCACACCGTGACCCGTGCAATCGGCCACTACAAGCATCTCGTGATGCATGTCGGAATATCGCCAGAAGAAATCGCCGCTAACGATGTCGCGCGGAATGTACAGGAGAAACTGGTCGCGGAAAACGGTGTCGGGGTCGTAGATATCAGACTGCACAGCCATCTGGATGGCATTGGCGTATGTGAGGCCACGCTCAAGCGATTGGCGCTGACTTACGAGGCTGCTGTTCAGGTGGCGGATTTTCCTGTTGCGCAGTATCAGCAAAAAGATGGAACACGCAACCACCAGCAGGAAAACCACGGCGATATTTAGCCAGATGACGGAAATATTTCTTGCGCTAAGCGACTGATCCACAATTTTCTTGCTCTCCACATATTCCGACGAATACTGTATTTTCTGCAATTGGTCGCTTAGCTGGCTGTTGAAAATGGTGTCGCAGATATCCATGTATTCCTTGCAGATATTGGCGGCTTTCTGCTTCTCGCCCTTGGCCAGATAGATGGAATCCAGAATCTTGCAGGTGTTTTCCAGTCGCAGCATGCTGAGGCATTTCCGTGCCTGAATCAACGACTGAAGCCCGGCAAATTCGGCGGAATCCAGCATATTGGTATTGAAATAGATCTGGCTGAGCTTGTACCATATACGCGACAGATAATCAGGCATTTCCTGAATCTTGGGATTGTTGAGGCTGATATACATTAGGTTCTTGGATTTCTCGAATTCCTGACGCTCCATGTAGATATCGGCCAGATGCCAGAGGGGCACAAAATTCTCCGAGCTGAACACGTCCTCGTTGCCGGCACGCATCTGATACGATTCCGTAAGGTATCCTATGGCAAGATCGTATTTCATCTGTTTCTTGTACATGATGCCGAGGTTGAGATACGAATACGACTGTATAAGGCTGTCGCCCAGTTCGTTGGCAATGTTTACGGCCTTCTTCAGATAAAAATCGCCGGTCTCTAGGTCGTTGTATTCAAGGTATAGTCGGGCCAGATTGTTGTAGCATTGTCCGCATAGATTAGGGATGCCGAATTTTTCGGCGTAGTCTTTGGCGGTAATGTAGTGCTGCATTGCCGTCTCGGGCATATTGGCGTATTTCTCGCAGAAAGCCAGCAAGTTATATCCCAGAACGATGTAATTCTTGTTGTTGTTGGCAAGAGCCAGGTCGATGGATTTCAAGGCGTATTGCATGCCACCCACGGGATTCGTAAGCCTGTTTTGCCAAGCCATATCATAATAAATACGTGGCAAGAGGGAATCAGGGGCCGTAGCTGAAAGCCTCTCCAGGCTATCCAGCACGCGGTCGGCTCTCTGCGCGCGGCCCTCCTGCGCCAGCGCAAGAATCGCAATCAATATGGCTGCAAAAAATCTTGTCATCTTGTAATTTCGCGTTTATACAAAACACCGATTATCAGCACGTCCCTCTGCTGCGGATGCTTGCCCATCCAGCCATCCAGCAGTTTCAGTAGTTCCTGATGCTGCTTTTCCATCGGCAGATTGCTGATGCTGCTGATATGCTGGAAAAGCCGCTCACGACTAAGTTCCTGTCCGTCAGCGTTGTTCTGTCGGGCCATTCCGTGAGTCATCAGGTATATCATATCGCCGTCCTGGAGGTCCACCTGGCAGGTCTCCAGATCCTTTGTAATGAACGAGTCGCTTTCTTTGTTTTCCTGATACTGCAACAATTTGCCCTGCCGCACTATCAGCAGCGGATGCTTAACGCCTGAGAAATAGAGTCTTGGCTCGTGGCGGTCCATCACCATAAGGCTGATGTCGGAGCCATTGTAGCTGTCGCCGTCCACGTGGCTCACCGACTTTAGGGCCGATACAATCTTCCTCCTGTACAGCTCCAGCACTATGGCCGGATCGGCGTCAATCTCGGCCAGCTCGTGCAAAACCGACAGACCCAGCATGCTGATGCAGCCTCCGGGAATTCCAGCCTCGCCCGAGTCGCATACGGCCAACATTCCATACACATCGTTGGAAAATGTCCAGTAGAAATTGCCGCTTACGGCGTGCTTGGGCCTGAAAAAGAGGAACTTGTCGGCAAAAAACTTATCCAGGCAGTCCAGATCGGGCATCACGGCCTTCTGAATCCTTTGAGCGTAGGCGATGCTCTCGTTGGTCTGCAAGTTGTTGTAGACCAGCTCTTGGTTCATGCTGTTGATCGTCATCCTCTTTTTCCTGAGCCAGAAAATTATGAAAACCGAGGCTATCAGCAATACGGCAATTGCAATCACCAGATGCACAAAGGTGCGCGTGTGATATTCGGCAGTCTCGCGGGCCAGCTTCTGCGATTCCAGCTTCTCGTGGAATTGCAGCTCGTAAATCTTCTTGCTTACGTCGGAGAGGTTTACGCTGTCGTGATAAGCTATCTGCATCGAATAGCATTGCTCGGCCTTGTCGAATTTTCCCATCTTGTAATAGATGCTGCCGTATATTCCGTAGGCATCGCGGATTACGGATTTCTCGCCTCCGCGGTTGGCCATGTCGAGGGCTTGGCTTATGCAAGAGAGGGCAGAATCCAGATTGCCGGATTCAAGGTGGATGTACGAAAGTTTCACCATCACTGGAGCCAGCAGGCTGCTGAACAGCGTGTTGCAGTAGTTGCTGCTGAGGCTGTAATACAGTTTGGCATTTTCGAAATCGCTCTGAGCAAAATAGAGGTTGCCGATGTCGCGGTAGTTGGCGGCCAGGTTTATCGAATCGGTAGGATGCTTCTTTCTGATAGCCAGCGCTTTCTCGTAGAATGTAAGTGATTCCTGATACTCGGCCAGACACAGTTTCAGCCATCCCATATTTGAATACACGTACTGCTTCATGTAATCGTCGCCAATAAGGTCGGCAAGGTCGTTGGCCTCCTGAAGATATTCCTTGGCCAGCTCGTAGTTTTTGATTTCGAGCAAAACCTGACCTAGGTTGCTGTTGGCCCAGGCCACCTCGTCGAGGATACCAAGCCGCTTGGCGATGTTCAGCTGCTTCTTGAAATATTCCACCGACTGGGCGTAGCTGCCCATCTGACTATATGCAATTCCGGTGAAACTGTTGGCCATACACATAATCCTGTATCGATTGTGTTTCTCGGCCAGCTCCAGCGATTTTTGCAGATAAACGATGGCATCAGCAGGCATGGTATAGGCAAATGCGCGCCCCACTTCCATATAGAGAGTATCAGCCAACTCATCTTTGGCAGTCTCCGCCATCTTGCGGAGCTCCTCGATGTGCTGGAAATAATCCTGCTGCGATAATGCAAGACTGCTGATCATCAATAATATGGCAACTAAAGCAGAGCGCACAATTGACTGTTTGTAAAATTTGATTTTGATATTCGGCAAATTTCGTTACCTGCAAGCATTACTACTTGTAGCACTCGAAAATGCCGTCCACTGTTTTCTGATCCATCTTTTTGGTAAAGAGGCTTACAATGTAAACCACCGCAAAACCGCCCACCATGGCAATGGCGCCGCAGTTGATTGGCGACATAGGATTGCCGAGCAGCATGTTTACAACGGTAATGCCCACGCCCCAAACGAAGCAGGCCCATACCGACGCCGTGGTAACGCCCTTCCAATACAATCCCAGCATGAATGGAGCAAGGAATGCACCGGCCAACGCACCCCACGATATGCCCATGAGCTGAGCGATGAAGGTTGGCTTGGTGAAAGCTATTATCAGCGATACCAGGATGAAGAACACGATGAGAGCACGCATTACCACCACCTTCTTCTTCTCGTCAACATCGGCCTTGTCGCGGTAGATGAGGTCGAGTGTCATTGTGGAGCTGGAAGTGAGGACCAGCGAAGCCAGTGTGGACATTGATGCCGAGAGCACCAGCAAAACCACCAAGGCTATCAGCCAGTTGTCGAGGTTGGAGAGCATCGATGGAATTATGGAATCGAAATCGAGCTTGCCGTTGGCCAGTGTGGGAGGCACTCCGAACAATCGGCCAAAGCCTCCGAGGAAATAGCAGCCTCCGGCCACTATGAAAGCAAAAACCGTGGAGATGATGGTGCCACGCTTGATGGCGCTCTCGTCGGTGATGGAATAGAACTTGCCCACCATCTGTGGAAGTCCCCATGTGCCGAGCGATGTAAGCACGATAACGCCGAAGAGGTTGAGCGGATCGGGACCGAACAGATCGGCGAACCCGCCATTAACAGCAGCATCAGCATCCGAAGGCAACTCCGAAAGCTTGCCCACGGCCTCGCCGAGACCACCCTGAGAGGCTATAACGGCGCAGATAACGGCTATGATGCCGAATATCATGATGATGCCCTGGATAAAATCGTTGATGGCTGTGGCCTTGTAGCCGCCAAGGATTACGTAAACGGCTGTGAGCGCCGCCATCGTAACAAGGCAAGCCTCGTAGGGGATATCGAAGCCCATGGCAAAGAGGCGCGAGAGTCCATTGTAGACACCGGCTGTGTAGGGTATCAGGAATATGAAGGCGATGATGGAGGCCGCAATCCTGAGGCCCTGCGAGCTGAACCTTGTGCCGAAGAAATCGGGCATTGTGCGGCTCTGAATGTGCTGAGTCATTGCCTTGGTACGGCGTCCAAGCACCAGCCACGCCAGCAGCGATCCTATTATGGCGTTGCCCACGCCAATCCACGAGCTGCTGAGGCCGTATTTATAACCAAACTGTCCGGCGTATCCCACGAAAACCACTGCCGAGAAATACGACGTTCCGTATGCGAAGGCGGTAAGCCATGGGCCGACGTTGCGTCCGCCCAAAACAAATCCGTCAACGCTCTTGGCCTGCTTGCGCGAGTAGATGCCCACGCCTACCGCAATGGCCAGGAATATTACTGTAAGAATTATCTTGATTAGCATTTTAGTAGATAGTAGATGGTAGTTAGTAGTTAGTAGATAGTAGATAGTAATTAGAATGCTACCTGGGTCTGGATCTGAAGCTTGCTGTAGCCGCCCATGAGCTCGGTGTCGCAGTAGGTGTACTGAAGCTGGATTCTACAGCCCTTGTAGCACCAGTACTGGAGGCCTACAACATAGTTGGTCTGCTTGATGTCGAGATCTGTGTTGTAGTTCATGAAGTCGTAGGAAGCCACGGCGTCGAACTTGCCGAACATTGGAACGGCTCCTGCCACGTAGTAGCCCAAAGACTTGTAGACATCATCCTTGCCGCCAAGGATCTCGGCGCGCAAAACTGTTGGACGTGTGGTCCAATAGTCGCAGGCGGCGGGTCCACTCATAGCGTGGGTTCTATACTCGGCGCCAAAGCCCCAGCGCTGACGCTTGTAGTCCATACCGGGCTGAAGTGTTGATTTCTGACCGATGGCTGGCACGGTGTAAGGCATTGCGCCATTCATAGTGCGGCTGTTGGACTCCACATTGCCCCAGCCAGTCTGACCCGAAACCACTACCTTGAACTTGGCATCAGGGAAAAACTCCAGACGGCCCGAGAAGTCTTTCTTGTTGTTGCGGTCATTGGAGTTTACGCCCTGACCATTTAGGACGCCCATCTCGTAGTGGAGATGCTTGCCCATAGGATTGCCGAGGTCGCCAAGCATCACGAGACCGAGGTCACGGCCATACTGAACGCCGTACAATGGGTCGCTGCCACAGCCTGCAAGGTATGTTGTGGCCTGAGAGTAAACGTCGATAAGCTCCATCTTGGTGGGAGAATATGGATTCTCGAGGCCGAACGGATGCTTCTGCTGACCGAGTCGGAAATTGAGCGCGCCATTCTTGAAGGCGTTGTATTCGAGGTAATACTCATTGAAAACGCCGCAGAAATCGTACATGATCCAGAACTTGAAATGATCTGTAAGAGTGGCCTGAGCAAAGATGTAGGCACGCTTCATATCAAAAGTGTTGGTGGATTGGTCTATGACAGTGGGAGGTCCGGCAGGAATCATAGTGCCGGCTGGAGCGTTGGGATCGGGGCTCGGTATCAGGTTTGGAATCACCTGATGCTTCTGAGGATCCTTGTCCATATATGTGAAACCACCCTGGGCATAGCCCTTCACCATAAAAGTCTTGAAAACCCTGTCCATGAAGAAAGGATTCTTTCTGGGTCCGTCCTGACCATCCGGGCCGCCGTGATGCTGACCGTCGGGTCCGCCGTGTCCGTGGTGCTGAGCCTCAGGACCATCATGATGATGACGGTGTCCGTGGTGGGTAGAATCCTGGGCAGGATTCTGAGCAAAAGCCAACATTCCGCTGGCTGCAATCATTAATGTAAGGAATAATCTTTTCATATCAAAAATATAGTATTTTGTTGTGTCGCAAAAATAAACATATTTTAACAAATTCCAAAAAATCCGCAAAAAAAATTAAAATAAAATCACTAACTTTGCACCATCATGAAATTATCCAAAACATCATCCGAAATCCTGAAACTTGCCGTACCGAGCATCATCAGCAACATATCCGTTCCGCTGCTTGGCCTTGTAGACATGGCCATTACGGGTCACCTTGGCAGCGAGATCTTCATAGGCGCAATATCCGTGGGCGGCACCATATTCAATATGATATACTGGATTTTCAATTTCCTGAGGTTCGGCACGGGCGCCCTTACATCGCAGGCATACGGCCGACGCAGCCTGGAGGACTGCTCGCTCACACTCATAAGGTCGCTGCTGATATGCAGCCTGATATCGCTGATACTCATATCGTTGCAGTCAGTCATCAAAAACATGGCGTTCGGTATCATAGAGCCGTCGCCGCAGGTGGAGGAATGGGCCGGAGTGTATTTCGACATCTGCATCTACGGATCGCTGGGCTTTCTGGGTCAGTTTGCCTTTACGGGCTGGTACGTTGGAATGCAGAACACCAAAATACCGCTCGTCATATCCATCAGCCAGAATGTAATCAACATAGTGGCCAGTCTTATAATGGTTTACGCATTGGATATGGGAGTAAGGGGCGTCGCCCTCGGCACTCTGATAGCGCAGCTCTCGGGATTCGCCATTGCCGCCGTGCTCTGCCTGCGATATTACAGTAAAGTGTTCCGCTACCTCGATATCAGAAAGATACTCAACACGCTGGAACTCATCAAGTTCTTCAAGGTAAACAGCACCATATTCCTGCGCACTATTTGCGTGGTGGCGGTTACGGTATACGTTACAGTGGCGGGCTCTCAGATGGGCGACACGATATTGGCAGCCAACGCCGTACTCATGCAGTTTTTCCTGATATACACCTACTTCATCGACGGATTCGCCTACGCCGGCGAGGCCATCTGCGGCAAATATTACGGCGCGGGCAACACAACGGCCCTCAACATCAGCGTACAGAAACTCTTCAAGTTCGGCTGGGCTGTGGGCCTCGGTTTTGTGGTTTTGTATCTGATGCTGGGGCATCCATTTGTGGGGCTGCTGACAGATCAGGCCAGCGTGGTGGAAACCGCAAACAAATATTTCTGGTGGGTGTTGCTGATACCGCTGGCAGGAATCGACGCCTTTACGTGGGACGGAATCTACCTCGGCATCGGCAAAATCAAAAGCATGCTGCTCTGCACATTTGTAGGCGCACTGACATTCTTTGGAATATGGTTTGCACTATCGCCCGTGATGGGCAACCACGCACTATGGCTGGGCTTCGATATGTACCTTTTGGCCAGAGGAATGGTGCTGAGGCTTGCCTGGAACAAAAGGAAATAATCAAAAATCAAAAATCAAAAATGATCAAAAATCAAAAATGATAAAATTTCTATTTTCAACAATTATCTGCCTGATGCTGGCGTTTACAGCATCGGCTCAGGACGTAAAGATCGACAAGGAGAACTGCACCATCACCAAAAACGGCAAAACCTTCAAGCTATACGGCAAGGTTAAGTTCGTGGAGCACTGGGGCGACATCAAGGTGCAGTTCGTGAAATCGTTCGGCGACATCAAGGTAAAGTTCGTGAAAAACTGGCCCGACGACTGCGGCGAATGGGAAATAGTGGAGAACTGGCCCGACCTCAAGGTAGAGATCGTGGATTCGTTCCCCGACATCAAGGTAGAAGTGGTGGAAAACTGGCCGGGAATAAAATAAAGCCTCTACCCTAACCTATTAGCGCTTCCAGCACCTTTCCGGCGATGGTAAAACCGAAAATGCCGGTTATGTGGACAAGGCTGCCGTTTACCTGAGCCTTCACTATTGGCGAATTGGAGTCAAGCTCGGCGCGGAACCTGTTCTGCAAAACCTCGGGCGAATACACGCACTTGAACTTCCTTGAAGGGAAGGTTTTGTTGTGCTTGAATTTGCCACGCAACGCCCTTGCTAGCGGACAGCCTTTCACCTTCCAAAACTCGTCGACGGCAATCTTCATAGAATCCATCTTAAGGGCCGCACCCATCGACGACATGAAGAAAGCTTTGGTATCGCAGGCAAGGAGAATTAGCGCCGCCTTGTCCTTGAGGCTGTCGATGCAGTCGATGATGGCATCGTATTCGCCGATGTGGAAATCGGGTGTGTTTACTTCTGTAAATATCTGATTTACAGCCGTAATCTCAGCTTCAGGATTGATTTCGAGCAGGTGGTCGCGCATAGCTTCCACCTTTATTTTTCCAACAGTTTTGGTGGTGGCCATCAGCTGACGGTTGATGTTTGACGCCGCCACGTTGTCGCAGTCCACGATGGTAAGGTGTTTCAATCCGGTGCGAACGAGAGCCTCAGCCACCCAGCTGCCCACTCCGCCCACGCCAAAAAGAATCACCTTCTTGGTCTGAAGCTTCTCCAATCCGTCCTCGCCAATAACAAGCAAGGAACGGCTGAAAATTTCGTTATTCATAAAAACTAATGCCTAAACACAACATTAATAACATTCAGTGATTTTACATTTACACCCTGGATTTGTGCAGGTCTGAATTTCGGAAGGGCCTTGATAGCTTTTAAAACAGCATTGTCAAAATCGCTATTTCCAGAGGAGATACGCACAGAGGCATCAATAACAGATCCATCACAGCCTAAAACATACTGTACATATACTCCTGCCCTCTGACCAGCAACCAAACTATCTGCTGGATATTCCAAATGACAAATAATGTAGTCACTAAGGAATTTTTTATCGAAATCTAAATCGTTCTGAGACTTGATAGCTATCTTGGTAAACGAAGAATACTCATCCACAAACCTATAAATTGTAGATGTATCAACATCAGAAGGAGGTTCTGGCTGAAAATAAATAATCTCGATGTCGGAATCATCTTTTACTACAGGAATATTATCATCAACAAAACAGATGAAATCCAATCCACCTGCCGACTCGGAATCGTTGATAACGCCAAGAACCTGCTCCTGGGCTGAACTTGTGGTAATTATCTTGATTTTATAAGCATGATCCACCTCAAGAGCATCCGAATCCAAAGGAATGGAAAGCTCATGGCCTTTTTTGTCCTTGATGGTGATTTCGTTTTCCCTTGTTGTTTTTCTTACGATAACCGACCATAACTCATCACTCTCATGCTGAACCATCAAAACAAATTGACCATAAATGTCATCGATTTCTGTAGACGCACTTTTATATACATCCACCTTTACATACTCATTTTTGATATGAGAATTCAGCAAAAAGTCCGATGGACCCATATCGATGAGTTCGCCGTTCCAGACCAATTCCTGGGCCATGACGTTTAAGGAAAGCATCAGACCCAAAAACAATGTAAAAAATTTTTTCATGACACGAAAGTTTTTTAAATTTGTAATTGCTGCAAAGGTAAGAAAAATATTTGCAACATCAGAAATAATAACTAATAAATCAGATAATAAATGACACTTAAAATAATATTAACAATATCAACACTGATTTTCACCGCCTGTCTGGTGCCAAACGACGCGTATCTGGATGATATTGAAAACATCAGCATCAGGGACTCCATTCCTGATACAGAATACGACCCCGAGATAGAGAACCCGAAATCGAAATCCGAGGGGCTCGACTTCCGGCGCCGCATAGAGTGCCCCGAGCCTGGGGAAAGCATCAGCAACCAGCTACTGATAAAAACCGACCCCACGTACGGCATAAACTACGCCGTGGAATGGGACAAATCCAAGAGGGCCCAGCGATGGAGCGCAATGCAGATGTACCACGGCAACAGCGTACAGAACGTGCGACGATCGGGCGACGACGCCTGGCACGAGGACCCCGACCTCGACAGCGCATACCGGACATCATACGCCGACCACTACCAAAACGGATACGACCGCGGACACATAATAGCATCTGCCGACCGCCTGGAATCGCGCGCAATGAACAAGCAGACGTTCTGCTACAGCAACATACATCCGCAGCTGAACGTGCTGAACGCCGGAATCTGGCAGGACATGGAAGACAAGCTGAGAAGCTGGAACAACGACGATTTCCGCGACACGCTGTATGTGGCCAAGGGCGGCACCATCGACCACGACGACCAGATAATGGGCTACACAAAATCGGGCCTGATAGTGCCGAAATATTTCTGGATGGCCGTGCTGTGCCTGAAGGACGGCAAATACAAGGCAATGGCATTCTGCATAGAGCACCGCAACAAATACAGCCCAGACGACCGCAAACTGGCCAACCACGCCGTGCCTTTGGGAAAGCTGGAATCGTTCACCGGAATCAACTTCTTCTACAACCTGCCCGACGAGATTCAGGAACAGGTGAAATCGGAGCTGAACCTGAAAGACTGGAAACTATAGACGGCAGTTTTATTTGTGAAAAAGCAAAAAAATAACGAAATTTGCAGCCGAAAAACAAGACTAAACACACATAAAATTATGCTGGCTGATACTTACAGAATAGCAGTGATAGGCCTCGGCTACGTGGGACTGCCGCTGGCCAGGCTTTTCTCCACCAAATACCCCACAATAGGTTTCGACATGAACGCCCAGCGCGTGGAATCCATCATGCAGGGCCACGACCACACCATGGAACTTTCCGACCATCTGCTGCAAGAGGCCATCGGCAAGGGGTTCAGGTGCACCACCCAAATCGACGACATCAGAGACTGCAAGATCTACATCGTGGCCGTTCCCACGCCCGTAGACCAGAACAACCGTCCCGACCTGATGCCGCTGATAAAGGCCAGCCAAACCGTGGGCAAGGTAATCAGCAAGGGCAACATAGCCATCTATGAATCAACCGTTTATCCGGGAGTTACCGAGGAAGTGTGCATACCGGAGATAGAGAAAACATCAGGGCTGAGGCTAAACACCGACTTCTACGCCGGCTACTCGCCCGAGCGCATAAACCCCGGCGACCGCGAGCACACAGTGGAGAAAATCAGGAAAGTTACCTCCGGCTCCACCCCTGAGGCCGCCGAAATAGTGGATTCGCTCTACAACTCCGTGCTCATAAACGGCACCCACAAGGCGCCATCGATAAAGGTGGCTGAGGCCAGCAAGATAATAGAAAACTCGCAGCGCGACGTAAACATAGCCTTCATAAACGAGCTTGCCAAGATTTTCAACGCAATGGGCATCGACACCAACGACGTAATAGAGGCGGCCGCCACAAAATGGAATTTCATAAAAATGCGCCCCGGCCTGGTGGGCGGCCACTGCATAAGCGTAGACCCTTACTACCTGATACAGAAGGCTCAAGTGTACGGAGTATTGCCCCGCATCATGAGCGCCGCGCGCCGCCTCAACGACGGCATGGGCGACTACGTGGCCAATCAGACCATAAAGCTCATGAACCTGAAGGGCGTAATGGTGAAGGACGCGCGAATCCTGATACTGGGTTTCACATTCAAGGAAAACTGCCCCGACATCCGCAACACCAAGGTGGCCGACATCATAAGCACCCTGCGCCAGTACACCCAAAACATCACCATCTGCGATCCCTGGGCAAATGCCAGCCGCGTAGATCAGGAGTACGGGCTGATGCTTACAGAATTATCCGCCCTGCCCCTCGCCCACTTCGACGCCATCATCCTCGCCGTCTCACACAAGGAGTTCATGCAGCTAGCCCTGAGGCCGCTTCTCCGCATCCCCAACGGCGTAATTTACGACGTAAAGGGCGTTCTGGACAGGGAAATTGTGGACGGAAGATTGTAAAATCAGTGTAATCTGTGTTATCAGTGTGAAATAAAACTTTTCGTAGAACCGACGTTTTTCAATAGCCCTCAAAAAACAAAAAAGCGCAATACAACATCTTCTGCTGTATTGCGCATATATAATAAAATTAAATCTAATGCAACAATTAAAGTTGTAAGAACCTTAAAAAATGGAATTAATCAACACAATAAACCTTAATCGGCAATCTCAACCATCTTGAAAGGAATCTTGAGAATCGACTGGTAGTCCTCGCCGGCCTCCAGCATGTCCTCGTCGTCCTCCTCGTAGTACCAGTTGATAACTACCTCGGCCTTGTTCTTGTTCTGAATGTTCTCGAGCTTCTTGAAAACATCGAGAATACACTTAGATGAACTAGTGTTGAAATATTCGAGCTGAATGTTGACATTTACAGTGCCCTGAGCCACGTCAGAGAACTTATCAAGCCAGTCAACAAGAGGCTTGTAAAACTCAATAGAGTTTTCTGGAATAGAACGACCCTTGATCTCGATGTTGCCCGACTTGGCGTCGAAAGAGATGGTAGGGGTTTTGGGTGTACCTTCTATATTAATTGAATCCATTTTTTAGTAATTTTATAATTGTTTAGCTAACAAGAACTTCGAAAATAAAGAAATTAAATTTATCGTCAAAATTGATAAACTCATAACCGAACTTATTGCCCGACTTACGCGCCATATCAATAAAACCAAGACCACCGCCACCCTTCTCGGAAAACTCGTCGTTGTTTAGGATGATCTTGTAGAGTTCCTTCAATTCCTCCTGAGACAGAGAGTTCAACTGCTCCATCCTATCACGCAAAACCTTTACCTTGGACTTAAGAACAAAATTACCGCAGGTAACTCTGTAGTTGCCGCTGTTTTCCTTTGTCATCACGAAGAAAACATACTGGCCAAGCCCAGGGATTTGCATAGAATCCAGGAAAGCCTTAGGCGGGATTTCCTGATGGTGATACAAATTCTGCAAAGCTTCGACAAGAATGTTGTAGATTTTTCTAACCCTTTTTGCATTCTCGCCATCCTGCAAAAGCGAATCCTCCACCTTTGCCAAAAAGGTGCTGATGAGGTCAGAGTCAATTGCACCCTCGTGAGAGATCACGAGATTGCCCTTGCTTACCTTTTGATAGAGGCTATGAATATTCGCTTCCATTCGATTTGACGTAATTTAATTAATTGTGCTTTTCTGCTTGCAAATATAATAACAAATATCAAAAAAACACAAATATTAATGAAAAAAATTAATAAAGAGCCAATTTATTTTCCTCTGTGCCATTGGATATCTCCAAAACCTTGCTTGGCTGAATGCCCATAGCCTTTGGCATATCCTCGTATGACGTGTGGATCCATACATTGGCGTTCTCCTTGAAAGTACGCTTTACAAGAGCGCTGATGTTGCCTAGCGTATCCTTGGTCTGCTCCTGATTGAATGTGTCAATCTTTGGGGTAACGATCATTACGGTAGACTTGCTTTCGGGAGCTGTAATCTCGTCGCATGGAAGTTTTACGATATCTACGTATTTGTCAAGAACGGCCTTCTTGACGTTCTGGTTGGCGGCACGGAAAAGTGTATCGTCGGCCACGTAACCGATAATCTTGTGTGTGAAATCGCCGTTGTGCTTAACGCCAAGGCGACCAGAATCTTTTACATCCTTCCAGAGCACCTCGTCGAAATCTCTCCATGTAAAGAAACCGAACGACTCGCGGCAGATCTGAGATGGAATGTTGTATGCAAACATAGCGGCCTCGATGGGCAATGTGGCTATGCCGCAGGCGGGATCGATGAAATTGGTGTTGGACTTCCAGCCAGAAAGCTGTACAAGACCAGCGCAATAAACCTCGTCGTATCCTATGCCGGAACCAGAAACCTTGTATCCGCGGTGGGCAAGCGATGCGCCCGACGAATCGAGAAGGAACTGGCAATTGTTCTGGTTGATCTCGAGGACCACCACAACTGCTGGATTTGGAGTGTCGTGAGGGGGCTGCTTTCTCGACTTGGCAAAGAAATAGTCGGTGATGATGCCGGTAACATTGGCCTTGATGTCCTCATCAGCGCCAAAGGCATCCGACTTGCAGATAACCTCAATACGGAAACTCTTGTAAATGTTAAGGATTTTGCTCCAGCGGTAATCCTTGAACTGGGCATAGAACTCGTCCTTATCGGCGAAATCGAAACTGCAAACCTCCTTATAGATTTTGAGGGCAGTACGCAACTCGTAGTTGGCCTGATAGAGCAGGAACTTGTCACCGCTGAAGGTTACAGTACCAGGCTCTGCCTCAGTCTCCACGTCGTCGGCACCGAGACGGATAAGCTCGCGTCCCAAAACATCCTCCAAGCCCACATAGGTCTTGGCTTTCATTTTTATTGGTTCTTCCACTTTAATTGTTATTTAATTGTGTGATATTAGAATTATAATTTTAATTTTCGTCCTTTGCGGAGGCCTTGCCGTCCTCCTGTGATGCCTTCTTCTTCTTCGACAGCTCCTCCACCACGCAGAGCACCGCAATGCCCACAATTATAATAGCTATGGCTATGAATGTAACCATGTTGAGCTCAGGAAGAAAATAATCATAGCCCACATAAACCGCCTTTCCGTGGCTTGTAAACACTGCCACGCCGTCAGATTCGAGCGGAATGCCTTTCTTCCATGGCCAGATGAATATCAGAGAGCCGAAAATGAATCCGGTAAGAATCGATAGAGTCTGGTCCCAGTAATTCTTCAAAAGCCATGAGAGGAATCTCGAGAACGCCAGGAAACCAATTCCGCAGCCCAGGCCCACAGGTATTAGAACATCAAAACGGACGTTCTTTACCGCATCCAGCATGATTAGTTTGTAGTTGCCTAGCAGGATAAGGGTAAAACTGCCTGAGATACCGGGCAAGAGCATATCACAAATTGCTATTGCACCGCAGAAAATAAGGTAGAAAACATTGTCGTTTTCTGATGCCGGGGCCACAATGGAAGTGCCGTATGCGAGTGCAGCGCCCACAATCAAAAGAATAATTGTAAGGAAATTGAATTTCTTGATTGTTTTTCCTATATAATATACAGAAGCTAAAATCAAACCAAAGAAAAACGACCAAACGTAGATGTCGCCGTTTGGCAAAGTGAAAAGATAATCAAGGAGGTTGGCCATAGTATAGATGCTGATCAACTCACCCGACATCAGTACCACCAGGAAAAGAAGGTCGGTATGCTTGGCAAATTCCCTGAACTCACCTTTGAACAGAAGCTTCAGAGCCTCCATGTCGAATGATTTCAAGGCGTTGATAAACCTTTCGAAAACACCCGCTAGTAATGCAATTGTACCCCCGGAAACACCAGGAACTACATTTGCAAGACCCATCGAGAATCCCTTAAAAAACAGTATAATGTTCTTTAACATAAAAAACTTAATTTGCAAGCGGGTACACAATGCGCCCGCAATATTACCGATGCAAATATATAAAAAATTTGTGAAACAAAACACTTTTGATTAATTTTGATTATTATTTTTTGTCACTAATTTTATATGACAAGTTTTATAGAAGGTTAACGGACTGATATTCGGACTGTTACTTATAAATGGGGCAAGCCTCAGACCGAAAAAAATTTTAATAAACGGCAATAAATGCGTATATTTGCACCATAAAGCTAAGCACCGGCCTGATGCTGGCGCAAAACACTAATACACAATATGATAACATATCTACAAGTAGAAAACCTGAGCAAATCGTTTGGCGACAACGTGCTGTTCGAGAACATAACATTCTCGGTGATGAAGGACCAGAAAACGGCCCTTATCGCCAAAAACGGAGCTGGAAAAAGCACGCTCCTTAATATTATAGGCCGCAAAGAATCGGCCGATTCGGGAAACGTGGTGTTCCGAAACGGCATCAGCGTCGGCTACCTTACGCAGGACCCCGTGCTCGACGACAACCTGACCGTGAGAGAGCAGATATTCTCGGTGAGCAACCGCCTGGCCCAGATTGTGAGCGAATACGAGGCCGCCATGGCTTCCGGAAACGAGGAGCAGATTGCCAGGACTCAGGCAATGATGGACTCGTCGAACGCGTGGGACTACGAGAGCGACATGAAGCAGATACTCGGCAAGCTGAGAATCCACGACCTCGACCAGAAAATCGGAACGCTGTCGGGAGGTCAGAAAAAGCGTATAGCGCTGGCCGACGTGCTGATAGAGCATCCTGATTTTCTGATACTTGACGAGCCCACCAACCACCTGGACACCGATATGACCGAATGGCTGGAAAAATACCTCCACGACACCAGAACCACCCTGCTGATGGTGACCCACGACAGATATTTCCTCGACAATGTATGCGACTTCATAATAGAGATCGACGACAACGTAATATACAACTACACAGGCAATTACTCGTATTATCTGAGGAAACGCGACGAGAGGCTCCAAAACATGTCGGCAGCCATCGACAAGGCCAACAACCTGCTTAGGAAAGAGCAGGACTGGATTTCGAGGATGCCTAAGGCGCGCGGCGGCAAGGCCAAATACCGCATCGACAATTTCTACAAGCTTAAGGAATTTGCATCCAAGCGCATCGAGAACAAGAAGGTGGAGATAGCCACCGGAGCCGCCCACCGTCTGGGCAACAAGGTGCTGGAAATCAAGAATCTGTGCAAATCGTTCGGTGACAGGAAACTTATCGACGGGTTCACCTACTCGTTCCAGAAAACCGACAAGATAGGCATCTGCGGACACAACGGCTGCGGAAAATCCACGCTTCTGAACATCATCATGGGCAGACTGGCTCCCGACTCGGGCACCGCGGAGTTTGGCGAGACGGTTTTTCCGGGATATTACGAGCAGGGCGGCATCAGCTACAAGGAAGACCAAAGGGTGATCGACATCATAAAGGACATAGCCGAGGTGGTGATTCTCGGCGACGGACGCAAGCTGTCGGCATCGCAGTTTCTGGAGTATTTCCTGTTTCCGCCCAAGATGCACTATGCTCCGCTAGCCAAGCTTAGCGGCGGCGAGCGCAGGCGTCTCTACCTGATGACGGTGCTGATGCGGAATCCCAATTTCCTGATACTGGACGAGCCTACCAACGACCTCGACATCATTACGCTGAACGTTTTGGAGGATTATCTGAACGCCTACGCCGGATGCCTGATTGTGGTGAGCCACGACAGATATTTCCTCGACAAGGTGGCCGAGAGCCTGTTTGTTTTTGAGGGCGACGGCAAAATCAGGAATTTCCCGGGCAACTACACCGTTTACCTCACCACCAAGGAAGACGAGAAACAGGCCGAGAGAGAGGCCGCTAGTTTAAGGAAGGCTGAGGCTGCCCCAAAAACCGACAACCGCAACGGCGAGAAACGCAAGAAAAATTTCACCTACAAGCTAAACCTTGAATATCAGGCACTTGAAAAGGAAATTGCGGAGCTGGAAGCCGAGAAGGCTGATATCGAGGAAAAACTCTCAGGAGGCACTCAGGATATGGACGAGATTACAAAACTTTCCACCCGCATCAACGAGATACTTTCCGCCCTCGACGAGAAAGAGATGCGCTGGCTGGAGCTGGAAGAAATCAAGGAATCTGATAATAATTAAGAATTAACAATTAACAATTAAGAGCGCTGATATTGCGAATTGCAATTATCAGCGCTCTTAATCTTTATATGAATATTAACAGTTCAAATTATTAATTGTGAATTGTTAATTATTAATTGTTACTTATCTATCCTAATGCTTAAGATATAGAAATAGTTGTCATCGTCGATCTTGTGGAAAGTGTATGAAGGAGGATAACCGCTCAGCAAAGTAGACTGAATGATGCCGATATTTCCGCCGTCGGTTTCCGACTCGCGGGGCATCGATCTCTGCTGACGCTTAAACTCCCTGAGCTCTTCCTTGGTTTTCGACATTATGAGGTCGCACTTCTCGGTAAGTTTCAGGTAATCCTTCTTGCCAACGAGGTTTCCGGTAATGAACTGGAAATGCTCGTCGAATTCCTTTATAAGCATAAGGCCAACACCTGCCGACTTGTCGAGACCGTGAGCTTTCTCTTTGGAATACAGATAGATGTTCTGGCTAAGCTCGATAAAGATCTTGAAGAACTTTTTGCCGCGCTTAGGATCACCCCAAAGTGAGTCCTCGATGTTGGAGGCAAGGAGCGAAAGAATCTGACCATCGAAAGGCCCGATGTATGAAATCACAACCTTGTTGTCGAACATCGATTCGAAAATGTCACGACCGTTTTCTACTAATGCCATATCTTAAATAATTAAGTTTAGTTGTTGTTTAGTTTTGTTAAATAAGCTGAACCGCAAAAATCGTTACGTCGTCATTCTGCTCTGCGTTGCCGCGGTGCTTTGCGTACTCCTGTTCGAGGACGATTTTCTGGTCAGGCAGTTCCATGTTAGAAATCGACTTGAGAAGCTGTACAAACCTCTCGCTGCCGTACTTCTTTGTATTTTCGTCAAACTGGTTTACAAAACCATCTGATGTCATATAAACTTTGTCGTTTCGTCTAAGTATCACAACCTCCTTGGTGAACTCGGTGTTGTTGCGCTTCGACATCAGGCCGCCGATAGTCTTGCGGTCGCCCTTAAGGATGTCGAACTGCTTGGTTTCGTCGTGATAGATGTACAACGGACGCTTGGCTCCGGTAAACTGAAGCTCGTAGTTCTCGTCGTCTACGTGGGTAAACCTGCAGAGACATATCTCGAGGCTGTCGTTGTTGTCGGTCTCTTCTTGCTTCAGAGCAGCCACAAGACCCTTGTTGAGCTGCTCGAGGATGGCCTTGGTATCGTAAATCTTGTGCTCCACGATAATCTCTGACAAGATACGTGTGGTGATCATACACATGAACGCGCCCGGCACACCGTGACCGGTACAGTCAACCGCAGCGGTGAATGCCACCCTAGGATCGTCGGGGATTCTGGTAAACCAGTAGAAATCACCACTTACAATCTGCAACGGGATAAATATTCCGAAATATTTGAAATACTTTGTTATGTTTACCTCAAGAGGCATCACAGTATCCTGAATAGTCTTGGCGTATGTGAGCGATGTGCTGATGTGAGCATTCTGCTCCTTGATGAACTCGTTCTGCTCGGCAAGCTCGTCGCGCTGGCTGGCCAGAGTCTTACCCTGCTCCATAATGGCGAGCTCCTGCTCCTTTATCTGAGTGATGTCGGTATCGATTGTTACAAGACGGCCAATCTCGTTGTTGTCGTCGAGGATAGGTGTAAGCGTGCTCTGCACCCAAACCGAATTGCCGTGCTTGTTGATGATCTCGCACTCGAAAACCCTCGACTCAGAAGTAGACAGACACTGCTCCTTGATTGCCTGAATGTCGGGATTGTTGGCATAGAAACCTGTGAGGCTATCCTTTGAATCGTTCTTGAGGTCCTGAGTAGTGAAACCGTAAAGATTTGTGAAACCGCGGTTTACCCACTCGATATTGCCGAGATTATCCATGATGACAACGCCGTTATCGGTCTGAGAGGCCACGATGGAAAGTTTCTCCAATTCCTTGTTGTACTGAAGCAGCTGCTCGCTCTGAGCCTGGATGTGATCCTTCTGACGGTCTACCTCGTCGTTGATGAGCTCGAGCTGGCGGTTTTTCTTCTTACGTGAGATATTCGAAATAGTGGTGATGATTACCAGAATCACGATGATGATGGAGAAAATTCCCGCAAAGAGCAAAAACCTGTCCTGCTTTTTGATGTTCTCGCCCTGCTGTTCGATAATCTCCTGATAGCCTGCAATTTGTATCTTCAACGAGTCGTTGTGGTTTTTACGCTCATTAAGCTCCTGGATAGATTGCTCGTATTCCGACTGCTTCTCGCGCAAAAGCACACCCTGCTCGTCGAGCTTTATCTGGTTTTCCTTGAGGTCGCGGCTAAGGATGATACCTCGGTTACGAAGGTAGTCGGCGTATGCCTTGCTGGAATCAATAATGATCTGAAGCTGCTCTATTTCCTGAGACTTCTCGTCGTTCTGACGCTTCTTGGTGGCATTGATACGCATCTGCTCGTTGATCTCGTTGTTCTGCTTGGCAATCTGATCGGTAAGCTCCTTGATTTTCTGCTCCTTTTCCTGAAGCTCCTTGTCCTTGCCGTAGATTACGTTACTCATCGCAACGGTGGAACCACCATACATAAGAAGTTTCTCTCCAAGTTGGAAACCCGTCATCTTGGCTTTCTCGTCGTTCACCTGAAATGCGTCCTTCTTGTCCTTGTTCTTGAGAGTAAGGTTGATCATAGTATAGCGCACCAGCTTGCTGTCGGGCTCCAAATCGGAAGTGAAAACCAAAGTGGGCGCTCCATTAAGCTTGGCGTCGATGGAAGGCAAATCGCTGTTATAGTTGGAGTTTACGAAAAGAATGTTGGTAGGCGTCAAATCCTTAAGACGGCGGAAATGAACAACCTTGAATTTCTTGTTCTTATCAGCAATCATATATCCGCGCTGAGCCAGAGTGTCGAGGTTGCCGTATTCAGGGGCGTTGTATCCGTACACACCGATAGTGAACACATCAATGGAATCCTCGTTGGGCCAGTTGATGTATCCGGAGAGCATCGTAACGTGCAACGCACGCTGCGAAACAGTGTTTCGTCCCTGCGCATTTGCCTTTTGGGCAACAGGAATCAGGGCAAGCAGCATCAAGCATACCAGCCATAATTTTTGGGATAATATTTTGTTGTAGCCTCCTGACATCATTCTATCTAAATTTAATTCCAATTACAGAAATATCGTCACGCTGCTCCTCCTCGCCACGGTAATTGTCGAGGGCCTCGCTTAGCAGCTGTCCCTGGGTGTCCATAGGAAGACCGCTGTTCTGGAGGAAAATGCCGCGCAGACGGTCGGAAGAGAACTTCTTGCGGTCCTTGTCGCACTGATCGCTGATACCATCGCTGCATAGGAACAACATATCGCCCGAATGAAGGGTAAGCTCCTGATCGGTGAACTGGATGTTGCCACGCTTTTTCTGAGTACCACCGATCGACTTGCGGTCGCCCTTAAGCTCCTGAACGTCGTTTACATCAGTAGTGATATAATAGAGCGGACGCTTGGCACCGCAGAACAATACCTTGTATTCGTTTAGCGAAGTTTTCTCCACACGGCATAGACAAGTATCCATACCGTCGTTGTTGGTGCTCTGGTCCTGCTTGAGGGCCTTGATAACGTTAAGGTTTAGCTCGTCCATGATGTCGCGTGGCGAGTAGGTCTTGCGCACGTTGATAACCTCGTTGAGGATACGGTTGCCGATAAGGCTCATGAACGCACCCGGAACGCCGTGGCCAGTACAGTCGAAATCGCCTACAAACTGATAGCTGTGGATTCCGTCCTGAGCCTCCGAGAACCAATAGAAATCGCCTGACACGATATCCTTGGGGCGGAAAAGTATGAAACAATCGAAATATCTCTCTATCTGCTCCTTAGGTGGCAGAATGGTCTGCTGAATGGTCTGAGCATAGTAGATACCGGCCTTGATGCTCTTGGTCTGCTCCTCGATCTGTGTTTTCTGAACCTCGAGAGTGTGGTTCTGCTGCTGGAGCTCCTCGTTCTGATTGCGGATGGCAACCTCCTGCTCCTTGAGCTTGGTGATGTCGGAATATATGGCCACAAGCTGCGACACATCGCCCTTCTTGTTGATGATTGGCGACAATGTGGTCTGGGCGGCAATCACCTGACCCGACCTTGTAACGGCGTCGCTCTCAAAAACGATTGTCTGCTTGTTGCTTACGCACTTGAAGAGGATGTTTCTGATGCTCTTGTTGGAAGATACGTTTACGATATTCTCGTCGCGCTCGTTGCGCAGAAGCTGAAGCGTATAGCCGAAGAAACGTGTGAAACCGGCGTTCACCCACTCGAAATATCCGTTGCGGTCCATGATTACGATGGCGTTCTGAGTTTTGCCCGCCACGATGGAAAGTTTCTCAAGCTCCTTGTTTACGTTCTCGAGCTGCTTGGCCTGCTCGTTGATCTCCTTGGTCTGTTGGGTAAGCTCCTGGTTTTTCTGACGGAGCATTACGTTGGCGCGCATACGCTCACGCAGCGACTTGATGATGAGCACAACCAAAACAATAACCACTAAGATGAATACCACAACACCTATTATTATATTGCGGTTGGTATTGATTTGCTGATCCTGAACGTCGATATCCTTCATCTGACGCTCAAGCCTCTTTACCTGGTCGTTAAGAGTCTGCTCCATCATCAGGGTCTGCTCCTTGGCCTGGTTGATCTGGGCGTTCTTAACGTCGATCTCGCGAACCTGCTTTTCAATAAGATCCTGGTTTTTCTGGAGCTGATACTGCTGACTCTGAACGTGCTGGATAAGGATTGCGGCATCGTTCTTCTCTTGGTTTACTCGTGCGGCTGTCTGGTCCACAAGCTGACGGAGGCGGATGTTGTCGCTCTCCTGACGGCGGTTTTCCTCAAGCTGCTTTTCCATCTCCTGCTTGCGCTCCTCCACCTGGGCGAGCTGCTCGTTCAGCACGTCCTCACGGGCCTTGAGGTCGCGGAGTTTCTTGGCGTAAATCTCCTGATAATCAAGAGTGCTTCCGCCCTGACGTGTAAACTTATCTGAAGAAATTGTAGCGTTGGAATTCTTGAGATTTGGAGCGTTGAGCTCGTACTGATTGTCCTTGCCCTCAAGCAGGATGTTTATCATGAAATACTTGTCGGTCTGGGCGTGGTCGGTAATGAGGAGAGTCTTGTTGCTGACTGCCTGATTGTATATCTGCTCCAGGCTCTCGTTCTGACGGTTGTTGACAAAGAGCATATCAGTAGGAGTGATATCCTTTACCCTGGTAAACTGAACAATCTGGATTGGACGTCCGCTGATTTTGCGGTTTTTGGTAATCTCCCTAAGAGGGTTAACCTCCTCGGCCATAGAACCGTAGACACCGATTGTGAAAACATCAGGGTTCTTGAACTCGTTCCATTCCACAATCTCGGAACACTTCACGATGAGGTCGGCCCTGAGGATCTCGGGCTGCATCTGACCAAATGCATTGCCGTTTGCCCCTGCCACTAGCAGCAAGGCAAACAGAATTCTAGCAAATAGCCTCGTAAGACTAAATCTTGTGGGAACTATATGTCTATCAATGTTTTGCATCGTGTGATTTTATATAATTAAATTGTAAGTTGATGGATTTTGGTGATGCTTGCTTGGCATCAGCCCTTCCCCATTGTCTAAAACAATATTAATGCCAAATATTATTGTAATGACAATTATACAACTATCAAAATTTTGCTAAAATTAACAAGTAAATTCGATATACGGAAATATTTTTGAATATTTTTTTCAATAAATAATCAACAACAAAAAATGATTGAAGTTATATATTTAGAAATCAGCAAAATAGCCAAGAAACAAAAAAAAATTAGGCGATTAGATTTTTTTTATTGACGGCAATAATCTAATTTTGACACGCAATTGCGGAAGTGCACATTCCGCCTGGATCAGTTTTAATATATAATATAATATGTGGATTATAATAGCGCTAATAGCAGCCGCAGCATCAGCAGCCGTGGCCATAGCATACTTTACCAAATACAAGAACCTGAAGAGCCAGACAGAGATTCTGCAGCATCAGAAAACCGACCTTGAGAAGGCCGGCAAGGAGATGGAAGGCAGGCTGGCGGAACAGGAAAAGGCAGCATCAGAACTGAAAACAGCAGCTTCAGAACTAAAAAAAGCAGCATCAGAACTGGAAGACAAAAACGAGAACCTGACCGCCGAAAACGACAGCCTGAAGGCCGAGATGCAGCAGACACGCGCCGCAATGGACGGGCTGGCCGCCGAGAACAGCGCACAGCGACAGAAAATGGACGCCGCAAAGCTGAGGATGGTGGACATGCTGAAACACCTGCAGGCCCTGCAACGAACCACGATGACCGACACGGGACAGATAAAGGCGATGTTTGCCGATTTCTTTGTGCTGTACAGGCCCTGGGATGCCGTGGGAGGCGATTTTTACAAATTTATAAGGAAGGGCGACACCACCCTGGTGGCCTGCGGAAACTGCGGACAATCGGGCATAAGCGGACTTACAAAGGGCCTGCTGAACATTGTGTTCCTTCAGGAGATTGTGGAGCGCGGAAACCTGGCCACGATGGAGGCAGGACAGATTCTGGACAGCCTGAGAAGCAAGTACGGACACCTGGCCGAACGCAACGAGCAATACAGATACGACGAGGACATTCCTGTGAATTTCTCGCTGTGCATAATAAACGAGAAACAGCGCAGCCTAAACTACGCCGGAGCATACGGAAGTGTCTGTCTGATAAGGAAATCGTATCCGGGAACTTCGAGAAAGGAAAACGACCTGCACGAGTTCCGGGGCGACAGGATGAATTTTGCGGTATCGTTTGGACGCCGGAAAAACTATTCCACCGAGTTTATAGAGCTGGAAAAGGACGACAGGCTATACATGAAGACCGACGGCTACGTAAACCAGCGCGGCGGCACCAACAACGACCGTTTTGGCGACATCTATCTCCGTCAGCTGATGATGAAACACGCCAACGAGCCTATGATAGAGCAGAAGGCCGCCTACGAGCAGGAATTCCTGAACTGGAAGGGCGAAAACGCCAAGGGCAACGACATCCTGATAATTGGCCTGGCCCTGAAGGTGGCCGGAAAATAATTTTTGTTCTAAAGAAAGGCGTAACGAATTTAAGGTTTCGCACAGATTACACAGATAGCACAGATTATTATAGATAATATCGCATAAAATTTAGTAATAAATCTGTGGGTATCAGTGTTATCTG
>JAKSLV010000139.1 GCA_024401025.1 Bacteroidales bacterium | reverse complement strand
CTATTCCAAGATTGAGAATCTTGTTTCCTAACCGTTAGAAGATAGGACCATTTGTGTCAGTATGTTTTTGTAGTCCCAAGGAGAATCGAACTCCTATTCCAAGATTGAGAATCTTGTTTCCTAACCGTTAGAAGATAGGACCATTTTTATTTACCTTTGCAGCTGGGATTTTTCCCTTCTTTTGCACTGCAAAGGTAAATACAATTTTTTAATTCTCCAAATTTATTCCGCGCAAGAATTCAATAATTTTCATTCTTTTTTTGCCTTCCAGCTGAACATCAGTGAGATAAATGTATCCATTTTTGCAAGAGATTTTTGCAAACTTCTTGTTGTCGGTGATTAATTTGCCCGGAATCTCGTGATTTTGGCATTTCTCAACCTCACATTCAAAGACTTTAAGGCCCATTTCCTTGCCCTTTACGTTGATGGTTGTGAAGGCGGCAGGGTAGGGGCTTAGTCCGCGTACAAGGTTGCGGATAGTGTCGCCGTCGTTCTCGAAGTTGATTCTGCAATCCTCCTTGAAGCTCTTCGGAGCGTGTTTCAGGATGGTGTCCTTGCCGATAAGGCTGTCCTGATCGATGAACTTCATTGAGCCGTCGATGAGTTTCTCCACGGTTTCCACCACCAGATCCTGACCTACGAGCATCAGCTTGTCGTGAACGGTGCCTACTGTGTCGTTGTCCTCTATGGCTACCTCTTTCTGGAGCATTATGCGGCCTGTGTCGATGTCCTTGTCGAGGAGGAAGGTTGTTACGCCGGTCTTCTTCTCGCCGTTGATAACGGCCCAGTTCAAAGGCGCGGCGCCGCGGTACTGTGGTAGCAGTGCTGCGTGGAGGTTGAAGGTGCCCATCTTAGGCATATCCCAAACCACCTCGGGGAGCATTCTGAATGCCACAACTACCTGAAGATCTGCCTTGTATGACCTGAGCTCCTCAACGAATTCGGGGTTTTTGAGTTTTTCGGGCTGAAGCACGGGGATATTGTGCTCCACGGCGTATTCCTTTACTGGAGTGGGCTGAATCTTTCGTCCGCGGCCCTGAGGCTTGTCCATTCCGGTAACTACTGCCACAATGTTGAATCCGCTCTCCACCAATGTCTTGAGGGGACCCACCGCAAAATCCGGTGTGCCCATGTATATTATCCTTAAATCCTGTTTTGTCATTTGCTATATATTTTTTAATTTCGCACAAAATTAGTAAAAAAAAATCACCTTTGGTGCTTTTTTTATTTTTTTATCCAAAAATGAAAAGAATTTATAAGAATTAAAAGAATTTTTTAGAGAATAAAAATTTAAAAGAATTTAAAGAATCTCTTTGTCAGCAATTCTTTCCATTCGTTTTTAATTCTTTTAATATTTGGATAAAAAACAGAAGCTTCAGCCTTTTTCTGGATAAAAAATGGAAGATATGAAACCTAATGCGTGGGTGAGTTCGGTGCCTTTTCTGGCGCTTATCGCCATGTTGTTTTGCGTGCTGATTAATTTCGGAAGTGATGCTTTGGACGGGGCCTCGCAGGTATCTCTGCTGCTGGCCACCGGAGTATGCATCGCTTTGGGAATTTTTGTATATAAAATCGAGTGGAAGCGTTTCGAGAAGGCCATCGTGAAAACAATGTCGGAGATGGCTGTTTCCATTTTCATACTGCTGATGATAGGCGCAATGTCGGGCACGTGGATGATATCCGGCGTGGTGCCCACACTTATATATTATGGAATCCAGATAATATCGCCCAAGATATTCCTGCTGGCGGCGTGTGTTATCAGCGGGCTTGTGGCGGTGCTTACTGGCTCGTCGTGGACCACGGTGGCCACCATCGGAATAGCTCTCCTCGGCATTGGCCGTGCTGAGGGCTTCAGCGATGGATGGATTGCCGGCGCCATAATCTCGGGCGCGTATTTCGGCGACAAGATCTCGCCCCTGAGCGATACCACTGTGCTGGCATCGTCGGTGAGCGGCACGCCTATCTTCCAGCATATCAGATATATGCTATATACCACCATACCGAGCATCTCGATAGCGCTTGTGGTGTTTCTTGTGGCAGGTATGCTGCATAATAGTTCAGGGTCAGCTGACTCTGAATTATACCTGAAGGCCCTGGATGGCACATTCAATATCTCGCTGCTAACTCTCATTGTGCCAGTGATAACGGGTGTGCTGATATACAAGAAAGCGCCCGCCCTGGTGGTGCTGTTTGTGTCGGCAATATGCGCCGCGGTTATGGCCGTTGTACTTCAGAGCGATATCGTGGCCACTATAGGCGGAGGCCCTGATGCTTCGGGTATTTTCAAGGGCGTTATGACCACGATTTTCGGTTCCACAAGCATCGACGTGGGCAACGATCTTCTCAACAAGCTGGTGGGGACTTCCGGAATGGCCGGAATGCTTAATACTATATGGTTGATTATCTGTGCGTTGGCCTTTGGCGCGGCCATGCAGGAGAGCGGCATGCTTCGCAGTTTCCTGGTGGCCATTTTCAGCCGCCTGGTAAAGACACGCGTGGGCCTTGTGTTCTCTTCCATAATCAGCGGAATCACCCTCAACATGGCCACCGGCGACCAATATATCTCCATCATAATGACGGCCAACATGTTTAAGGGGGAGTATCAGAAACAAGGCTACGAGAGCCGCCTGCTGTCCCGTACAAGCGAGGACAGCGCCACTGTTACTTCGGTCCTGATACCCTGGAACACCTGTGGAATGACTCAGAGCACCGTTCTGGGAGTGCCCACGCTCACGTATCTGCCTTTCTGCTTCTTCAATCTCATAAGTCCGCTGATGAGCTTGATTCACGCATTGTTTGGCTGGTGGATTGTGAGGAAAGAGGGAGATGAAATAAATAATTGAAATAATCACTTAAAATTTTTAGTCTATGAATCCAATTTTAAAATCTTTTCTTATCATTTTAGGAGTCACGGTAGTCTTTGTTCCTGTGGGAGTTTGGGCAATGCTGTTCAATCATCCTATCTTTGGTACAATATGGTTGCTTATTTACTCTGTGGGACTATATTTTTTCCTGAATAATCAATTCGGGGGTATTGTTACTTATCTGGTTCTGCTCCCTATTGTATTTTTTTCTCTTGGAGTAGGCATTGTTTTTTATGCCATTTTCAAGGAAAAGTTTGAGAGCGAGGCCGGCGTCTTGTATACTTTGGCCGAGGTTAGGAATATGCAGACAAATAATAAGTATGATAGCAAAACCCATACGGATTATCTGGCTTTTACTGCTGAATTTGTGACCCCTACATACGGTTTGATATCAGATGAGTATGTAATATACGATTACTACAACAGGGATGAGAATCTGGATGCAAAATTTCCTGTTCAGGGAAGGTATGCGCTGATGAAGTACCCTGTAGCTATGCCAAAGAGTTTTAGTTGTGAGAATATCAATCCTTCTGCCGACGACCTCATTAAATACAAGTCGCCTGTGGTGGTTACTCCCGGAAAGGACACACTTTGTGGCCCTGATGCTATGGATTATATACGTGAATATATTAAGAGCAAGGAGTAAATGTGATAAATTAAAAGTTTTTTTCTTGCAGTCTCAAAAATATTTTCTATTTTTGGGGCATAATAAACCATTACTAAAAATTTGCAATAATAATGAAAGATTTAACTCTCGACATTTCCAAGGCATTGGAATTTGTCTCAAAGGATGACTACAAGTCATTGCAGGATAAGGCGTTGGAATTCAATGTCGCTCTCTACGACAAGACTCTCCCAGGCAACGATTTCTTAGGCTGGGTAGATGTAAAGAATATCATCTCTGAGGAGGAACTCTCGGCTATCGAGAAGAAGGCCGCTGAACTCCGCGAGAAGATCGATGTTCTCGTAGTAATCGGTATTGGAGGCTCTTACCTTGGCGCCAAGGCCGTTATCGAGGCTCTCAGCAACTCGTTCGCTCAGATGTGCCCCAAGAAGGGTATGCCACTCGTACTCTTTGCAGGTCAGAACATTGGCGAGGACTATATCGCTGAACTTATGGACGTTATCGCCGACAAGAGTTACGCTCTCTGCGTGGTTTCCAAGTCAGGTACCACCACCGAGCCTGCAATCGCCTTCCGTCTCCTCAAGGAGCAGATCGAGAAGAAATATGGCAAGGCTGAGGCCGCTACACGTATCGTGGCTATCACCGACAAGAGCCGTGGCGCTCTCAAGACTCTCGCAACAGCCGAGGGTTACACAACTTTCGTAATCGGCGACTCGGTAGGTGGCCGTTTCTCAGTGCTCACACCAGTAGGACTGTTCCCAATCGCCTGCGCAGGTTTCGACGTTCGCGCATTGCTCAAGGGCGCTTACTCGGTAGAGGAGAAGACTCAGAAGGGCAAGTCGTTCGACGAGAACATTTCGGCTCACTACGCTGTAGTCCGCAACCTTCTCCACAAGGCTGGCAAGTCAACTGAGATTCTCGTTAACTTCCACCCAAAACTTCACTACTTTATGGAGTGGTGGAAGCAACTCTACGGCGAATCAGAGGGCAAGGACGGCAAGGGTATTTTCCCTGCATCGGTAGATTTCACTTCTGACCTCCACTCTATGGGTCAGTACATTCAGGAAGGTGTTCGTCTGATGTACGAGACTGTAATCTCTATCGCTGAGCCAGACCGCAAGGTTGAGATTCCTTCTGACGCTCAGAACCTCGACCAGCTCAACTTCCTCGCCGGCAAGCGCGTTGACTTCGTTAACAAGCAGGCCGAACTCGGTACTCAACTCGCTCACCTCGACGGTGGCGTTCCTCAGATCCGTATCGAGATTCCACAACTCAACGAGTACTACCTCGGTCAGATGATCTACTTCTTCGAGAAGGCCTGCGGTATCTCAGGCTACATCCTCGGCGTAAACCCATTCAACCAGCCAGGCGTAGAGGCTTACAAGAAGAATATGTTCGCCCTCCTCAACAAGCCAGGCTACGAGGAAGCCAGCAAGGCAATCCAGGCAAGATTGGCTAAGTAGGTGATTATAGTCACTTTTATATAAGAACGGCTCACAGAATCGGATTTGATTTTGTGAGCCGTTCTTCTGTATTATAGGTAGCGCCTACACCCGACCCCGGAGGGGTCGAGCGCAGCATACGTTAACCCATAGTACACGCACCGCTTGCGGTGTGGGCACTACGGGGAGGAGAGGGGGGGGCTCTATGCTCCTTGATCTCCCATAGTACTCTCGACGCCGGGGCGTCGTCGCACTATGGGTTTACGTAGGCTGCGCTTGTCCCCTCCGGGGACACTTCCTTTTATTTTGTGGTTTGGTGGCTGGATGGACATTCTTTTCCCCTTTTGGTTAGTAGTTTGGGTTTTCTTTGTTATATTTTTTTTGTAACCTAAAGATAATTGAAAATCAAAATTATCTATTACTTTTGTATTGCAAATTTTCAATTATTATCAAAAATGGAGGAGAATAGTTCACTTGCCATTGACTTGGCGCTGATTTTGATATCG
>JAKSLV010000138.1 GCA_024401025.1 Bacteroidales bacterium | reverse complement strand
CATAATGCGGAAACAAAGCAAGACCGTGCGTGTCGATGCCCTTTAGCGAGGCCTCCACCACACTGTCTATCACATGTGCTGCCGAATCAGGTTCCACCTTGCAACTCCTTAGAACCTCTGTCATTATCGCCTTCAGTTTTGAGGCGTCCAGATATACCATAACTAATAAAATTAAAATCTCTTATAGAAAAGCATGCAATTACTTTACCAAAGTACCCAATTTCTCACCTTTTATTATACGGGCCAGGGTTCCGGGCTTTGTCATATCAAACACCATGATAGGCATACCGTTCTCGCTGCAGAGTGCAAACGCGGTGAGGTCCATAACCTTAAGCTTCTTCTGGATGGTCTCGTCGAAGGTAAGCTCGTCGTATTTGGTGGCTGTTGGGTCCTTCTCGGGATCGGCGGTGTAGATGCCGTCCACGCGTGTGCCCTTCAGCAGTATGTCGCACTTGGTTTCGATGGCCCGGAGCGCCGATGCGCTGTCGGTGGTGAAGAAAGGATTGCCTGTGCCGCCCGAGTATATCACCACGTAGCCGTCTTTTAGAGCTGATACTGCCCTATTTACAGAGAATCTCTCGGCGTATGGCTCCATCAGAGTGGATGTAAGCACCTTGGCCTTGCCGCCCAGCTGCTCTATCATGCTCTGGATGGCTATGGCGTTTATGGTGGTGGCCAGCATTCCCATACTGTCGCCCTTGGTGCGCTCCACGCCTTTCTTTGTGCCACTGATGCCGCGGAAAATGTTGCCTCCGCCCACCACGATGCCTACCTCCACACCATCATTGCTGAGGTTGAGGATCTCCTGGCAGAAAGATTCCAGAGTGTCGGCGTTGATGCCGTATTTGTCCTTACCGGCAAGCGCCTCGCCGCTAAGTTTCAGCAGTATTCTCTTGTAAGCAAGTTGTTTCATATTCGTATAAGTTTTGTTTTGTTGAAAAAAAATTGTTTCTGTAAAATAATTCCCAAATTTAATATTTTTTTGTAAATTTGTTGTGCAAAATTTTGCACATTTTTCAGCAAAAAATTTCAACCAACAAAAAACAATGAATCAAGACATATCGCAAATAATTGAGGAAGAACTAGTTATATCAAAGGCCACAAGCCATCCCGAGGACACCGTTTTCTCTTACGAGCCAGGCGGCAAACTTAAACTGAAGGATGGATCCATAGTGGCCAACACCATGACAACCGATTTCCTGGGTTTCGGCAGCGAAAACCGCATATTGGGCAACTATTACTGCGGGCAAAGCCAATCTCTATGTCAGCTTCAGGATTCTCTATCCGATTTTCTGCAAACCGAGGACACCCTGATACTGGGAAGCTACGAGGCCCTCTGCGCCGACATCATGGAATCGCTCCTGAACACCGAGGATGTAATAATATATGATTCGGCAATATCGCTGCCCATGCGCCGCGGCATCAAGAGCTGCCAGGCCGACAAGATGAGGTTTCCACACTCCGACATCGACAAGCTGGAGCAGCAGCTGAAGCTCTCGGTGATGAAAAGGATAAAGGTAATCCTTACCGACGGCATCTTCTTCGATTCCGGCGACTGCGCCTTGCTGAAGGAGATACATCAGCTGGCATCGCAATACAACGCCCTGGTGATAATGGACGACAGCAACGGATTCCTGACATGCGGCAAAAACGGCCGCGGCGCCGACGAGCACTGCGGCGTAAGGGGTTTTCAGGACCTGAAGATTGTAAACATGCAAAACTCGCTCTGCTGCAGCTCGGGAGTGTTCGTAAGCGGCAACCACAACCTCCTACAGCTCCTGAAGCTGAGGTCGAGATGCTACAGGCACTCGATATCTGTGAGCGAGAGCGACATCACGAGGGCCCGGGAGATATTAAAAGCAGTATCAGAAAACACCGAAAGAATAGAGCTGATGCACGCCAAGGCCAATGCGCTGTGCGACAAGCTGAGGAAACTGGGGTATCAGAGCCAGAAACCTGTGGCCGGCATTGTATCCTTCGTAACGGAATCGTCGGCAGAGAAGATAAAGGGCGAGCTGAGGAAAAACGGACTGGTGGCGCAATACTCCAAGGTGGGCAGAAACACACTGGTATCGCTCAAAGTATCAGCCAATTACGATTATTAATATAATAAAATTTAAAAAATATAACATAAAACATACCAAAATTAAAATAAAAGGTGTATTTTTGTTAAAATTTTATTTTAAATTAATATCGACCAACCATGCTTAACCTTAGTCAGAACTTAAAGTTAATACAAAAGCTCTCGCCCCAGCAGATCCAGCTGATAAAACTGCTGGAGATACCCACAATGGAGCTGGAACAGAGAATAAAGCGCGAGATCGAGGAAAACCCCGTCCTGGAGGAAGGGGGCGACGACCACGACGAGGAGCCCGCAAACTCTGAGCCCGACTACGACATGGACCGCAACGATTCCGACAGCAAGGACCAGGCCGACAACGACAGCGACCAAAGCCTCGACTCCGACATCAGCGACAACTACATGGAGGAATCGTATGACGATAAAATTGGAGAATACACGCCAGACGACTATTACGACGACGACGAGATCCCTAACTACAAGCTGAACGCCAACAACTACTCCGACGACGATGACGACAACAAGACGGAGATTCCGTACACCGCCGCATCGTCGCTGCATGAGACCCTGCTGTCGCAGCTGGGCCTGGGAATCCTGAACGAGGACGAGCAGCTGCTGGCGGAATACATAATAGGAAACATCGACGACGACGGATACCTGAGAAGGCCGCTGGAATCTATTGTGGACGATCTGGCCTTCAACGCCAAAATAGAGACCAACGAGAAGGAGCTTCAGAAACTGCTGGTGATAATCCAGGATTTTGACCCCGCCGGCGTAGGCGCGCGCGATCTCCAGGAATGTCTCAAGATCCAGATTGTAAAGAAATACCGCAACGGACAGGGCAACAAGCTGGCCCTGAAAACCGCATACAGGATACTCAACGACTATTTTGAGGAATTCACGAAAAAGCATTACCAGAAAATACTGTCGAAAATCGACATCGACCCCGACACCATGAAGCAGGCCGTGGACGAGATAATGCACCTGAACCCAAAACCGGGCAGCATATACGCCAACGCCCTGGCCAAAAACTCGCAGCACATAATACCCGACTTTATACTGGAAGACAAGGACGGCGAGCCAATAGTGCACCTCAACTCCAAAAACGTGCCCGAGCTCAGGGTAAACAAAACCTACTCCGACATGATGGAGCAGATGCAGAAAAAGAAGGGCGACAGCAAGGACAAGGACACACTGGCCTTCGTGAAATCCAAGATGGATTCGGCCAAATGGTTCATAGAGGCCATCCGCCAGAGGCAGAACACACTGCTGGCCACAATGGAGGCTATAGTGAGATTCCAGAGCGAGTATTTCGTGGACGGCAACGAAACCAAGCTGAAACCTATGATCCTGAAGGACATAGCCGAGCGCACCGGATACGACATCTCCACAATATCGCGCGTGGCCAACAGCAAATACATACAAACCCACTTCGGAATCTTCCCTCTGAAATTCTTCTTCAGCGAGGCCATGAAAACCGAAAACGGCGACGAGGTATCCACACGCGAGATAAAGAAGATACTAAAGGAATGCATCGACGGCGAAAACAAGAACCGCCCGCTCACCGACGAGAAACTTGCCCAGATACTCCAGAAACGCGGATATCAGATAGCAAGGCGCACCGTGGCCAAATACCGCGAGCAGATGAACATACTGGTGGCACGCCTGCGCAAGAAACTATAGCAAACCACAAAAACAGCCAAGATGAGATTCCTGACACATCCGGCAATGATACCGTTGCTGTCATACGCCTTTATAATAGAGCTGGAGCGTCAGTCGTATTCCATAAACATAAGCTACGTGCTCATGATTGTGGCGTACGCGGGGGCCATGCTGTGGATATGCGATTTTTTCGTAAACCGCATGTGCCGCAAGGCCGACACCGTAAACAGGCCCCTCACCCACTACCTTACGCCCCTGAAGCCGCGCCTGCTGGTGGCGGCCATGTTCACCGTAATCTTCACGTGCCTTACGGTGGCCACACAGCGCGTGGAATACATCTACACCTGGGGCGACAAGTACATATTCTCGCTGTTTATACTCCCCACATGGATGAACGTGCTGTCGGGCGAAGGCATCAGAACCCTGATACCATCCACATCGGACACCTTCATAGCCAAAACCAACATAGCCCCGGCGGCATACATAGGCGCATTGTCGGCGCTGGTGATAATGGTGGGCTACAAAACCGGAAACGACACTTTCTGGCCTTTTGTAATCACCCTGATGCTCTTTACGCTGGAGGCGCATTTCAGCATGAAAGAATCAGGAGGCGGATTCCTGGGCCCGATTTTCAGCTATTTGCTGGGAAGTATACAGGCTTTTATCATAATGTTCATATTCGCTTAATATTGATAAGTTTTTTTTTTCAAATAAATAGTTTAATTTTGTGCGCTTATTCAACGAAGTGTCATGAAAAGATCAATCACATACAATTACTCATCGGCCGAAATCATCGAGAGGGGCGAGACAATATCTCTGCTCACCAAGCAGGACCTTGGCAATTTCGAGAAATTCGGCGTAACACAGAAGGACATCGACCAGCTTGAGAAGAAACTGGCCGAATACAGGAAATTCCCCGAGGATGGCACATTTGCCGAGAAGGTGAGGGAGAAAACCCACCTGAAGTACGATGCGGAAGACAAACTTATCACCCAGATAAGGAACTTCTTCCTGCAGTTCTCCATAATAGTGCCCACCAAGAAGGAGACCAAGAAATATTTTCCATCACAGAAACTCACCGGACTAAAGAGCCACGAGCTCATCGAGATTGGCGAGAAAGTAGTTACCGTGTTCAAAAAGTTCAAGGAGAAACTCTCGAAGCACGAGATCAACGACCAATACATAGCCGAGCTCCGTCAGCAGATATCAGCCACCAAGAAAACCCTCAAGGTGCTGGAATCGGCTCGCAACGAGCGCGTGAAGAACACCACAAAGCGCCGCGAGCTGGGTTCGATGCTATACGAGAAAATCGCAAAGCTTAGCCACTACGGCAAAACATACTGGAAGGAGCGCGACCCCGAGAGATACAAGGCTTACCTCCTTTATGTAAAAAACGAAGCCAAAAACGACGACTAAAACATCGTGACTTCCAAATGATTGAAAGATAATTTGAAAAAAGATTACAAATTATCCACAAAAAATTTGGAAAAACAAAAAATACTGCATAATTTTGCATCGTCAAAAAAAAGAGAAGACATGGTACCATAGCTCAGTTGGTAGAGCAAAGGACTGAAAATCCTTGTGTCACTGGTTCGATTCCCGTTGGTACCACTTTCTTTCTTTTTCGTCATAATTTTAAAAGTTATTAATAAATTATATTTTTCTGGTTTGGTACCATAGCTCAGTTGGTAGAGCAAAGGACTGAAAATCCTTGTGTCACTGGTTCGATTCCCGTTGGTACCACAAGGG
>JAKSLV010000137.1 GCA_024401025.1 Bacteroidales bacterium | reverse complement strand
TGAAAATAGAAAATTGGATGTTTAATTAAATGTCCAACTTTCGGGGTTCACTTCAATGTTGTCCACTGCGGATTTTTGTTTTTTATGTAAGTATCAGGGCAAAAGCCTAGAAGAACTTAGCTCTTCTGTCGTCGATGTTTCCAAGTTTCTGAGATACCTGAATAACCTGGTAAGCAGCTCTGTTGCGAACATCCATCATCATCTTGTTCTGATCGGTAGTAACGTTGATTGGCTGGATAGCCTGAGCTGGTGTCAACGATACGTTCTGAACTACGTATACAGCGTTTTTACCCTTGATAGGAGCTGATACCTGGTTCTGACCGAGAGAAGCAGCCACTGCGATAACGTTTGGCTCGAATGCCATACCTGCAATCTGATTAGCCTCGAAGTTTACGTTGCTGGCCTCCTGAACTGTCTTGCCCATCTGTGCTGCCACTGCATCTACTGAAGAAGGCTTGCCCAGCTTGTTTACGATAACATCGCCCTTGGCATTGTTGTAAGCCTCCGTCTGGCACTCCAACTTTCTGTCGTTCAGTACAACAACACCCTTTGGATGTACAGCCATGAGAGCTGCCACGATGTAACGGTCGCCAAACTCGAAAACTTCAGAAACCTGATGGCAAAGATCCTCGTTGAATGCCCAGCGAACAAGCTCGCGAGAATTCTCTACGCCGTTTACAGCGCGCTGAGATGAATATACCGAAGCGTTGAGTACTGGAAGATTGTCCTTCTCGACAGCGCTCTTGAACTGCTCTGGAGTTCTGTTGGTACCTGCAAACATGCTGGCCTTGGCGTAATACTCCTGGCGGGTCTGCTTGCTAGGATGGATAGCTACGGAAGCGAAACCAACGCTTACCTTCTCCTTGAGGGCTGTCTTGTTGGTAACCTTTATGATGTGGTATCCGTAGTCTGATTGCAAAACGGCAGTCTTACCCTTCTCGATAGTAAAACATGCATTATGAACCTCCTCAGGGAAGAATCTTGTATTCTGATCCATCCAGCCCAACTTGCCGGAATCAAGTTTTGCACCCTGTATCATAGAGTACTCGGCAGCCAATGCGTTGAAATCGATGCCCTGGTTGTATACATCCAAGATGCTGTCGGCTCTATACTTGGTTTTAGAAAAATCAGAGGAAACATGCTGGATGAGTATGTGAGAGATCTCTACAGAATCAGGAAGCATCTGCTTGTTGATAAGACGTGCCGACTTGTAGTAGCCACCCTCTACGTATGGGCCGTAAACGAAACCAGGCTGCTGAGAGAACATGAGGCTGTCAACAACGTCGTTGGTAATATCGCCCTTTGAATAATTGTAGTTTACGTAAGGAACATCGCTCTTGGAATTAACGTAATCCTTTACAGAAGCGGCATCCACATTGTCGAAACCTGCTGCTATCTCGTTGGCTATCTTGAGAGCATCAGCGCTATCCTTGTCAGAAGCAATAATATTGTAGCTCATATAGGCAATGTCGCGAGATTCCTGAGACTGCATCAGCTCGTATCTGCCCTTGTTCTGATTGAATACAGCCATGATGTCGGCATCAGAAACCTTTACCTCGTCGTCCTTGATATCGGAATAAGGAATTGCAACGTACTTGATATCTGACATCTGTGTGCGGTTGGCAAACTCCTGCTCTACCTCGGCCTTTGTAACATAAAGACCTGCCGAAACCATACCCACATACTTAACAAGCTGGCGCTCGTCGCGCATATCTTTCTCGAGGGTGTTCCAAACAAACATATCAGTTACGTTTCCACTGGTAGCGCCTGATGCTAATCTAGAGAAGTACGAAGGATTGTAAGCACCAGTTTGGCGAGAGGCCAACTGATACATAGAAGTTGTAACATTACCGAAATTGATGAGAGTCTGAATCTCCTCGTCGGTAACCCTGATGCCCTGTTTCTTGGCGAACTCGCCAATAGTATTCATGCGAATCTCCTGCTGCCAACAGTATTCGCGAATCTGATCAGAAGCCTCTGATTCGAGGGTAGGCATTTGGTTGATGATTTTTGTAAACTCCTCACGACTTCTAACCTTATTCATAAAATCGTTGTAATCAACAGTATTGCCGTTTATTTCGCCCATCTTTGTCATGCTAGCGCCGAAAATGGTGGCTCCGCTGTTGATGAAGTCGCCAAGGACGAAAGCGAGCAAAGCGCCACCCACGCATATAGCGATGAGTTTGCCCTTGCTTCTAATGGATGTAAGTGCTGCCATTATTGTCTATTACTTGTTTATTGTAACTATATACATACTAAAAAACCCCAATCCCGCTACGAATTGAGGGCTTTAAATTCTTTTGCAGATGCTGCCGAATCCTAGTAGTGACCCTGGCATCTAGCCTCAGAAGATACTGTAAGTTTCTTTCTGCCTTTCTTGCGTCTTGCAGCCAAAACCTTGCGGCCGTTAGCTGTCTTCATACGCTCTCTGAATCCGTGCTTGTGCTTACGCTTCTTAATAGAAGGTTGAAATGTGCGCTTCATTTTCTTAATGTATTTTAAATGGGTTTAAATATTTGTTTTTTGCTTTTAAATGAAAAACTATGTTTTTCGGCTTGCAAATTTATTACTATTATTTGGGATAACCAAAAAAAAGCAATGTTTTTTTCGATTTTTTTTCTTAGTCGATTATCTTTATTTCCACGCGGCGGTTTTTCATCCTGTTTGCATCGCTGGTGTTTGGCACCAGAGGCTCGGTAAACCACTTGGTGGAAGTCTGGATGCGGGTCTCGGAGATGCCACGCTTTACAAGCTCGTCCTTGTAGGCCTGGGCGCGCTTAAGGCCGATCTCCTTGTTGGTCTCCTCGTCGCCGATGTTGCAGGTGTGGCCCACAATCTCTATCCTCATATCAGGATTCTTCTGCATTTTCTCCACCATGAGGTCGATATTGTCGCTGAAGTTGCCGTTGATTACGGAATCGCTCGGACCACGGAATCCGAAACTGCCCATCACATCGCCGGGCTTCTCGGCCTTGTGGTTGATTACGCTCTCGGGAGCGGGCTTGCCATTGGAGGCGCTTCCGGCCGGTTCTGTCTTCTGCCTGCTGGATTCCAGCTCCTTGCGCTGCCTGTCGATCTCCTGCTGAAGGGCGTCGATACGTTTTTCAAGATTGCGCTTCTCGGTGTCGTTGGCGTTCTGTTTCTGCTCCTGCTCCTTCCTGAGCTGATCGGCCACATTCTGGAGACTGTCGATCTGATGTTTCAGCTTGGCGTCCTCATACTGTGGGCGGAAGTCGTCGTCCTTGGGCAGCTGCTTGCCGCCATTCTTGCCGAAATGTATCCTGAGCGAGACCGCTCCGCCGATGGCCACTGTGCGCGATCCCTTGGCGGCCTCTGAATTCAGCACGCCGTTGTAGGCAGGGTTGGCGTAGCTCTGCACATCAGGGAAATAAAGCTGACTATTGGAGCCGTCGGTAAGCTTGGAGAGTCCGCAGCTGCCGTATGCCTGGGCGCCTATCTCGAGATCGGGGAAGAGGGCGTAATACGCGCCGATATTCAGGAAGGCCGATGCCGAGGTGTTCATCTTGTAACTGCCCGAGAAATCGGAGGCAGTGTAGTAATGATGGTTTGGAACGTTGGGAAGCTCCATCTTGCTGCGCTCGTACCATCCACGGGTGTCGAGATTGCCGGCGTCGGTAAGGTAGCTGTTGTCGGTGGCGAAATCCACGCGGACTCCGAGGCCTGATACCAACGTCCATTTCTCGGCGAGGGCCTTCTGATAATACAATCCCACGGGGAACGATACCTGCATGGCCTTCTGACTCTCGCGGAGCTGGTTGTAATATACGCGGTATTCGCATAACTCGCCGTCGTCGTCGATGGCATTGGGAGTGGCCTGCATATAGTCGGCCACGGAAGAGGCGTTGAAGTTGCGGACCGAGAGGCCGATGCCTATTCCCCAGTTGGGAGTGAAATAGTACTGGTAGCCTATCTGACCGGTGAAGCCAGCCTTGCCGTCGCCACGGGTTACGCCATCCTGCATCTTATAGCTGAGGGTCTGGTATCCGCCGCCGAAATCCACGGTGAGGTTTCCGCCCTGCGCCATAGCGGCCGCCGACATGCCCGCCATTATTATTGATAAAAATTGCTTTCTCATAATTATAAAAAAATTAATGGACAATGGATAATGGACAATGGATAATTACGCATTATCCTATTATCCATTGCTAATTATCCATTGGGCTCATTGTCCATTATCCATTATCCATTGTCCATTATAAATATTTATTTATCTAACTATCAGCTTGAAGTTGAGTTTGCTCTGGCCGATGATTACGGTTCCGGAGTACTGACCGGCTGGGAGGTTTACGTCGTTGTATTCGGCAACCTCGTTGATGGTCTTTACAAGTGAACCGGCATTGTTGAAAATCATCATCTTGGCGCCGTCGAGTTCGCTCTCCGAAACGTTGCGGAGCTTTATCGTTACAGTCTCGTAGGCCCTTGCAGGGTTTGGATATACTGTAAGATCGTAAGCGGCCTTCTTGCTGATGCTGACAGTGCTTGCAGGTGTGGCGCAGACCTTAATCTGCTGACCGTCCTTCTTTGTAACAATTACGCTGTACATGCCGGTGAGCTGTGGCTCCTCCTTGTAGTACTGCTCGGTAGCGCCCTCAATCTTGGCTCCGTTGTGGTACCACTGATAGCTTGTGTACTCATAGTTGGCATTGTTTACGTAAACCACGCTCTCGAACTTGGTCTCGATGATGGCGGCCTCAGAAACCTCACGCTCCTCCTCGATGATATCGCAGTCTTCCTCGTAAACATAGTCAGGTGCTACGAGAGCAGGAATCTTCTCGGTGTAGGTGTGTGATGGATCGTGATGACAGGTGAAGAGTTTCTCGCCCTCCACTCCTATCTCAGGATTCTTGGTAACCACGCCCTCATCGTAATCGTGACCAAGTGCAGGGATCTCTGTCTGAGCCACTACCACGTGACCGCAAAGCTCGCAGTGTGCGCCCTCTGAGAGTCCGCTCTCGGTGCAGGTAGCTGATACGGCAGCATCAGTTACATACTTGTGATAATCGGCCGACATGGCGATTGTCCTTGTCTGGATCTCGTGACAGTCGGAGCACTCGCGGGTTTCCTCGCCGTCGGTCATGCAGGTGGCAGGCTTGCTTACAGCCCATGCGCTCCAATCGTGGGAGTGGCCGCCGAATGTAATCTCGCGGGTTTCCACATGCAATGGGTCGTGCTCGCAGATGCGCTTCTGAACGCCGTCGTGCTCGAGGGTAGCCTCTATGATTGTTACCCACTCGCCGAACTGGTGGCCCTTGGCCTCCACAACCTCAGTTGCCTTTATAACCTCGCCACATACCGAGCAAACCACGCCAGCGGTGTGGCCGGCCTCGGTGCAGGTGGCTGGAACCTCGGCAATCTCCTGCTCGGTGTGACCCTTGGCAGGAACCACTGTGGTGGCAACAAGTATCTCGCCGCAAACTCCGCACTTGATTCCGGAAGTGTGTCCGGCCTCGGTGCATGTAGCTGACTCTGGGTCTATTGCCTCGTGCTTATGTCCGA
>JAKSLV010000136.1 GCA_024401025.1 Bacteroidales bacterium | reverse complement strand
ATGCCCACGGAACGTGTGTGATGGTGCATTCGCAATGCCCACGGAACGTGTGTGATGGTGCATTCGCCATGCCCACGGGACGTGTAAAAAACGTAATATTAATATAATAAACCAACCATTATGACCATTAATACCACCGACCTTTTAGATAGGTTTATCAGATATGTGAAAATCCATACCACTTCGGATTCTGAGGTGGCGGATCAGGGTAAGTGCCCGAGCACCAACCGTCAGTTTGATTTGGCGGAGGTGTTGGAGCAGGAGATGAAGGATCTTGGTTTTCAGGATGTTAGCATTAACAACGACTGTTTCGTCTATGGCGAGATTCCTGCTTCGCCAAAGTTTGAGAACGAGGAATCTGTTCTTCTGATGGCGCACCTTGATACCGCCGAGGACGTCTCGGGCGAGAATGTGAATCCTGTGATTTGGAAGGATTTGGAGGGCGACAGAATTACTCTCGCCAACGGTCTTTTGATTGCGGGGGCTGATATCAAGTCCGCTATTCAGAACCACGAGACCATAATCACCACCGACGGAAACACTCTTCTTGGCGCCGACGACAAGGCTGGAATTTCTGCGATTATGTCAGCCGTCGCCTACCTGAAAGATCATCCCGAGATTGAGCACAGGAAGATTGAGGTGATCTTCTCGCCCGACGAGGAGACTGGTCATTCTATGGACCACGTTCCGCTCGATATGATTAAATCAAAGTTTGCCTACACCGTGGATGGCGGTCATATCGGCGAATTGGAGATTGAATGTTTCAACGCTTGGAAGAGCGAGGTTACTTTCTACGGAAACGCTATTCATACAGGTTCGGGTCGTCCCAACTTGGTGAATGCGGTGACTATGGCGTCGAATTTTGTGAATAATCTGCCACGTCAGCAGGCTCCCGAAACCACCGACGGATATCAGGGTTTCTTTGCGCCGATGTCGATTGAGGGCAGTATGGAGAAGGCCAAGGTCGTGGTTTTCTTGCGCGATTTCGATTCTCAGAATATGGAATACCGCAAGAAGTTGATTGATATTCTCAAAGACTCCACGGCATTGAGTTTCGGCGGTAGGGCAGAGGCCAAGCACACTTTCCAATACGCCAATATGCGTGGAAAATTGGACGAGCACCCACGCGTAGTTCTCAATCTTATAGAGGCTTACAAGGATAGCGGAGTGGCACCCAAGATTGTGCCTATACGTGGCGGTACAGATGGATCGCGCCTCACCGAGATGGGAATCCCGACTCCGAACATTTTCACCGGCGGTCACAATTACCATTCCCGCACCGAATGGCTCTCGCTCGATCAGATGCAGAAGGCCTGCGAGGTGTTGGTGAATCTGGTACAGAGATAATAAAAAAGCCCTCGCTGATGAAGCGAGGGCTTTTTTTATCTTTTAGAATTTGAATACCGAAGTTGAGCTGCGGAAAATGTCGGCCTGGTTGTTGAGTTCCTCGGCGTTCGATGCCAGTTCCTCGCTTGCGGCGGCATTGTCCTGAATTGACGCATTCAGCTGTCTTATAGCCTGTTGTATTGATGTGATGGTGTCTATCTGGCTCATGCTCGATTGCTCTATTGCCGATGATATGTTGTTGCTCTCGTCTACCTCAGGCATGATGCTGTTAAGAAGGTTTGTAGATGTCTCGGTTGCTGATACACAGCTTGTTGCGCCTTCTATGATGTCGTTGGCCGATGTCTTGCATTTTTCGGCAAGCTTGCGTATCTCGCTGGCCACCACTGCAAAACCCTTTCCATGCTCGCCAGCTCTTGCTGCCTCTACGGCGGCGTTCAGCGCCAGGATATTGGTCTGGAATGCTATGTCGTTGATGATCTGAATCTTGTCCGAAATGTTGCGGACCGATTTCAGGCTTTCCTGCTGAGCGTTCTGTATGTTCTTGATGTCGCCCATTATCTTTTCGGCTATCTTGCTCGATTTGCGAGAGATGTCGGTGTTGTTGGATATCTCCTGCTGTATGTAGTTCACCGACTGCACTATCTGGTCGGCGGTGGCGGCCTGCTCGTTGGCGTTCTGTGACAGCGTCTGTGTGGTGCGGTTCATCTCCTGACTCTGCTCCGTAAGTGTGTTGGAGCCGGCGATTATGTTTTGGAGAATGTCGCGGAGGTCGCTGCAGAGTATTATGCACGATTTCAGGATCCCGGTGGCCTTTCCGTCGTTTTGCTCAAGTCTGAAATCGCCCTTCGCAATCTTGTTCACTATGGCCTGTACGGTTTCGGGCTCGCCGCCCACCTGGGTGATGATTCTCTTTGTTATCATATTGATTACTATCAATATCACCAGTATTATGCCGCTTATCGTGAACGCTATAGGCCAGAGGATTTTGCCGAGGTCGTTGTATTTGTCTTTCTCGGGAAACACGAACGACACGTATTTTTCAAGCTGGTTGTCGTAGGTGAGTATCATCTCGTATTCTATCTTGCCCTTCTTGAAATATATTGTCTTGTTCTCGCCTTTGCGGTAGTCCTTTATCTGGTTCCAGCCGTCCTCGGGCAGCGAGCTCCATTCGTTGCTGGGTTTCACTATGGCGTGGTTGTCGTTGTCGAGCCATAGCGAGAAACCGTTTTCCAGAACCTGCTTGGCGCCGAAACTCTTGTTTACCGACTGAAGCTTGGTCTGCTCTATGCCGGTAAATATTATTCCCTCCATCTTGCCGTTTATCATAAGTGGCTGATACGTGGCTATATACGCTACTCCCAGTATCAGGGTTCTGTTGTAGAAAGTCTCGCCCTTCTCCACCTTGTCGAGCACCTCGGCGTTGGTGGCCCTGTTAAGTATTGTTCCTGATGCCGGGTTTCCGTTTGCGTCCTTTATCGATGTGGATATCCTCACATAGTTGCCGTCGGAGCATTTCTGAAGGATGGAGAAATGGCGGTCCTTGGATGTGGATGCGTAATGCTCGGCAAGAGTGTTCCGGCCCTGAAGCACGCTTCCGTCTATTTCCCAGGCGTTTACGGCTATGTCGCCGAAATGGTATGTGGAATCTTTCACCCTGATGCCGCCCTTATCGTGGAAATACGCTTCCAACGATTTCAGAATCATGATGTTGGCATTGTTTTCCTGTTCGGAGTGCTGGTCGGTGATGGTTACTATGGCGTTTAGCTCCGTGCCCACATTCTGCTCTATGTTCTGGCTGATGTATTTGCTGAGCATATAGTCTAGGAATCCGTTCACAATCATTATTGTGCTGAATCCTATTATGATGAGTATCAGGTTGATACGTCCAATCAAGCTGAGTTTTTTAGTCTTTTTCTGTGTCATGCAAGTCAGTTTTTTCAGTTCACTACGCAAATATAACAAAAAGTGTGCATATAATTTGCCTTTTCCCCAAAAAAAATCGCACCCACAACACATATTGTTTTTTTTGCGTGTTGTAGGTGCGGTATTTTATTTTATTCCTGATGCTGCTCAATCAGCATTAGTCCTCCAAAGCCTGCTTGATATCGGCTATGAGGTCGGCCTTGTCTTCCAAGCCGCAGCTCATTCTTACGAGGCCTGCTGGGATGCCGGCTGCATTCAGCTGTTCCTCGCTCATCTGACGGTGAGTAGAAGTGGCGGGGTTCAGGCAGCAAGTGCGCGCATCAGCCACGTGGGTCTCTATGGCGGCCAGCTTCAGCTTCTTCATGAAAGCCTCAGCACCCTTGCGGCCACCCTTGATAACGAACGAAACCACGCCGCATCCGCCGTTTGGAAGATACTTCTGTGCTATGTCGTAGTACTTGTCGCCCTTCAGGCCCGAGTAGTTCACCTTCTCGATTTTTGGATGTGTTGATAGGAACTCGGCCACAGCCTGACCGTTTTCTACGTGGCGTGGCATTCTTACGTGGAGGCTCTCGAGGCCAAGGTTCAGGATAAAGGCGTTCTGAGGGCTCTGGATGCTGCCGAAATCGCGCATCAGCTGTGCTGTGGCCTTGGTGATGAAGGCGCCGGCGTTGCCGAACTTGGTGGCGTAGGTGATGCCGTGGTAGCTGTCGTCTGGGGTGCAGAGTCCGGGGAACTTGTCGGCGTGGGCCATCCAGTCAAACTTGCCCGAATCCACTATAACACCGCCAACTGCGGCTCCGTGGCCATCCATATACTTTGTGGTAGAGTGTGTTACGATATCAGCGCCCCACTCTATGGGACGGCAGTTTACTGGAGTTGGGAAAGTGTTGTCGATGATCAGGGGCACTCCGTGGGCGTGTGCGCACTTGGCGAAGAGCTCTATGTCGAGCACTGTGAGCGCGGGGTTGGCTATGGTTTCGCCGAATACGGCCTTGGTGTTTGGCTGGAAAGCGGCGTTGATCTCCTCCTCGCTGGCATCAGGGCTTACGAAAGTGGTGGTGATGCCCATCTTTGCCATTGTCACTGATATCAGGTTGAATGTTCCGCCGTATATCGACGACGAGCATACGATGTGGCTTCCGCACTCGCAGATGTTGAAGAGCGCGAAGAAGTTGGCTGCCTGGCCCGACGATGTAAGCATGGCTGCTGTACCGCCCTCCAGGGCTGCTATCTTGGCCGCAACGTAGTCGTTGGTGGGGTTCTGAAGTCTTGTGTAGAAGTATCCTGATGCCTCCAGGTCGAAGAGCTTGCCCATATCCTCGGAGGTGTTGTACTTGAATGTAGTGGACTGAATGATAGGAATTTGGCGTGGTTCGCCGTTGCCTGGTGTGTAGCCTGCCTGCACACACTTGGTGTTGATTTTGTAATCGCTCATTTTTGTGTTTTTATGCAAGTTGGGATCGTTGGCCCTGTTTGCGTTGGTTTCTTAAATTTTTTATCGGTGCAAAATTAAGAAAAAATTTTTCAGTCTTGCAGAAAATTATTCTTTTATCGGCGCTCAAAAAGAATTTTCTCTTATTTTGCGGCCTTGTTTTGGTGATATTTTCCAAAATCCGTTTTTGTGGGGCTTGCTTTTGTTTGTCGTCATGTAGGAAATCATTTATCGGTGTCCTGATGCTGCTGCTATTGCGGCTTGCCCTGATGCTTTACGCATTTTACGTAAAATCGCGGGGTTCCGGTTTTTCTAAAATCTAAATTCACTAATTTTGCATTGCACAAAAAAACTATTCAATATTTCCCCATGGAACCATTAAAACACGAGTGTGGCGTGGCTATGATACGCCTCCTAAAACCCCTTGAGTATTTCGAGCAGAAATACGGAACATGGATGTATGCTCTCAACAAGCTCTATCTCATGATGGAGAAACAGCACAACCGAGGTCAGGAGGGCGCGGGTCTTGCGTGCCTCAAGATGCAGTGCAACCCCGGAGAGGACTATATGTTCCGTGAGCGTGGTCTCGGCTCGGGAGCCATCACCGAGATTTTCGCCAATGTTCAGGAAAATTTCAAGAATCTTAGTTCTGATCAGCTGCATGACGTTGATTATGTGAGAAAAAATCTTCCTTTTGTGGGAGAGATCTATATGGGACACCTCCGCTACAGCACCACCGGAAAAAGCGGTATCCAGTATGTACACCCATTCCTGCGCCGCAACAACTGGCGCGCCAAGAACCTCTGTCTCTGCGGCAACTTCAATATGA
>JAKSLV010000135.1 GCA_024401025.1 Bacteroidales bacterium | reverse complement strand
CCACACCATACGTGGCTGCCGAGATCGAGATCGTTGAGGTTAACTCAAGCGACATTATCTGCTCGTCTCCTAATGGTAGCACTGATCCTTGGAGTGAGTATTAACCAATAATCTTTTAGCTTTATGAGATATTCTAGATTATTATTGGGACTGGCATCTCTTACCGCTTTTGCTGCTTGCGAAGGCGAGGAGATTGTGCAGACTGCGGTCAACAACCTTCCCGATGTCAATAATGATGTAACAGTTGTTGAAAAGGTTGATGAGGAGGCTGTAATAGCAGAGGATGTGGTTATAGAGGAGCCTGTTGTAGAGGTGGTGACTCCAGAAGTATTGCCTGAGAGAATCGACATGGTGTTCCATTGTGGCGACGGCAACTCCACTCTTCTGAAGACTTATTTGAGCAGCGATGGCAAGAATGTTTTTTTCAGCCAGAACGACCAGATTTCGGTTTTCGACGGCACCTACAACAACGCCTTTACTGCACAGCAGTATGGTAGTACTTCTTCTTCGTTTACGGGAAAGGCTGCCGATGTGGAATCGTATGTTATGATGTATCCTTATATGGCTGACAACAAGGCCATTTATAAGGATGGAAAAATCATCACTAACATGCTGAACAAACAGATTGCTGTGGCTGATTCTTACGACCCTCAGGCGGCTATTTCTGTGGCAACTTGCAAAAAGGATGAGAATTTCACTTTGAAGAATGCCACTACTATGTTCAAGGTGACACCTCAAGAGAATTTCTCAAAGATCATACTTAGAGCTATGGGAGGCGAGCCTATTGCCGGTATGGTCCAGATAGATCCTGCTGATGCTTCGTCATCTATATTTATGAGTTCAGAGGGATATTCTGACATCGTTCTTAACCCAGCTTCTGGTGAGGAATTGTTGGCCAATACTACGTATTACATCCATGCTTTCCCTCAGCCTACTTTAAGTCAGAAACTTGTTTTGTTGTTTGTGGATAAGAATGGCAATTTCAAGCGTCAGAATTTGGATATTACATCTTTGGAGAAGGGTAAGCTTAAGAAAGTAACTCCTACTACAGATTATGACGGCTATTATCTCGCAAATGGTACTGCTATCAAGCCTTATGTTACTTATCCTTCTGAAAGCTTGACCGCTGTAGATCCTGCTGGACGTTACGTGGATATTACTATCAATACCAATGTGGAACTTATCGTTGATTTCCCAAGCTGGATAGAGTTCCCTGTGTCAGTAGTTCCTGCAAATACATCCAACGTAATTTACAAAGCTTACATCAAGCCTAATTTTGGAACAGAAAGCAGGACTGGCTATATGATTTTCAAGCTTAAGCCATTCCCTGAAAGAGGATTCCGAAAGCAAGTAATTCAGAAGATGGATAATGCCTATCCAGGACTTGGCGAGGGCGATCCTATTGGTACACCAAAGAATTAATAAACTGCGATTATGAAAAAGTATATTATTCCCATAATGGCTGCGGCAGCCATGCTGATGCAGTCGTGCGGCGACGATTTGGTGATAAACAATTTCGACAACGCCGAGTATTACAACACCATCAGCGCCGTAAACACCTTAGAGGACGGCGACAAGATGGTGGAGTTCCCAAAGACAATTACCGCAAGCCTGCGCGACGAGAGCTCTCTCTCCAAGATTTCTTATTCTGAGGAGGCCAACGTGCTTAAAACAAGTTGGATAAAGGGCGATAAGGTTAGCTTGTCAATAAATGGATACTCTGCAAACTATGCTTTGTACGAGGCTTCGCTTGACGCAGACAACGTAGCTACATTCACTTGCGTTGCTGGTACCGATTACCCCGATGGTTCATACAAATGGATATACTATTATCCAGGAGATAAGTTCAATAGCGACGTTACATTCTGTAATTTCTCATACACTGGACAGGTACAGAAGAAGAGCGATCCTTACGGTCATCTGGCTGGATACCACACTATGAGACGTATTTATGACGGCAAGGTTACAAAGGTGGATTTCTCTAGCGGAGAGCAGTCTTCTTGTATGAAATTCATGCTCAGGGGCATGGAGTTCGACAATCCTACCAAAATCACAATGGTTTACAAGGAGAGCGGTATTCGCCAAAAGGTATTTGTTGAAAACAACAGATATAAAGGAGATAGTTACATGGATGGCAAAATAAGTGCCGATGATATTAAGTGGGTTTCTTCACTCGACCTTGAACTTTCTGGCTACGGCACCGAGCCTGGCATCAATGCATATATGATGATGTCTAGCCGTGATGTAGACCTCAAGCAGGATGGCGTGATAAGCGTGTATGTAAAATGCGGCGACGGCAACACATACGTTGCCGATTATAAGCTTACATCTGGTATGACTCTTAGAGGAGGCAGAATGCACACACTCGCTATCAAGACTGGCTGGAAGATCGACAACTCTCTCGACTACAAGTATCCTGATTACGACGGCCAGGTTGTTGAACTACAGACAGCAAGCAAGGGTAAGGGCATCGATCTCGTAATCATGGGTGATGGCTTTATCGAGGAGGATTTCGAAGGAAATACCTATGCAGGTATTATGGAGCAGGCCTACACAGAGTTCTTCAATGTGGAGCCTTTCAAGTCTTTCCAGGACTATTGGAATGTCTACTACATAAAGACAGTATCTCAGGAAAGAATAGCCGCCGAGCCTCAGCTTAATGGCGCTATCAACAAGCCTTGCAATACCCGTTTCTCTACAATGTTCGAGGATGGTACTACCCACATGGAAGGCGACAACGAACTTGCATTGGAGATTGCCAAGACAGCCTTCGAGTCTAATGCCGACGAGCGCATAAAGAAGGCCGTTGTTGTGATTATGTCTAATCTTGAGACACATGCCGGCACATGCCATAACTACAACAATATAAATGCCACCAACGATTATGGTGAGACTATGGCTGTGGCATACTGCGCATTGGGACACAGCGATGCCGACCGTCTTTCTACCATTACCCACGAGGTTAATGGTCACGGTTTTGGAAAGCTGGCCGACGAGTACACAAAGACCGGCAAAAAACCATCAAGCACTCAGGCATTCCTGGATCTGCAGAAACTTCATAAGGCTGGCTACTACCGCAATGTGGATGTTTGCATTGGAGATTTCCTCTATGGTCAGCTTAATGATGATGTTAATTGGCCATTGACCACCAAGGACAATGTTTATTGGAGCGATATGTTCAATAACGGCACAAACGATTACGAGGCTTTCGAGGGTCTTGGTTTCTTTGATGGCGCATACACTTACCAGTATGGTTTCTGCCGTCCTACCGAGAAGGCAACAGAGAGCTTCATGAATCAAAATTCTGGACAGTTTAACGCACCAAGCCGCCGTGCCATCTTCTACCGCATACGCGCGCTTGCTGACATCAACGTGGGTGATTACTTCAACGCTGATGAGTATCAGGCCTTCCTTGATTGGGACAAGACCTATATTGCCAGCAGATCGCTCAGCAAGGCGTCTGCAAAGGTTGCCAAGTTGCCAGAGGGACTTCTGCCACTCGGCGAGCCTCAGAATTACTGGGGTGAGTGGGTAGACGGCCGCTTTGTCCCTGCCGAGTAGTAACATTAGAACCCAGGCATCAGCCCGCTGATGCTGGATGCATATAGAAAGAAAAAATCCCTGACCGGTACGCTTACTGGTCAGGGATTTTTGTTTGTGGGTGTGGTAACGTGGCTGCGCCGCTACATTATTTCTTTATTGGGAACTTGTAGGCCAGGAATCCCATTATGAGGGCGATGATGGCTGGGAATATCGAGAAGAGCATCCAGATCATGTTTCTCACAGAGTCGTTGATGGATGCGATGTCGATGGTCTCGTTGCCAAACTCGTCGGCGGTCATGGTGGCTCCGGCTATGCCGAGGAGCGCTGCCACAAGTGCGCCCGATACGGCACCGCCCAGCTTCTGAGCCATTGTGCCTGACGAGAATATGAGACCTGTGGACGACATTCCGTTCTTCTCGGTGGCGTAGTCGGCCACGTCGGCATACATGCTCCAGAGCAGTGGCGAGTATAGGCCCACGCCTATTGATGTAAGGATTACCACCACGATCATGAGCCAAATGTATTCCTTGTCCATCGGTATCAGGAAGAAGAGGATTGATGTAACGAGACAGATGGCGGCGGCCCATACAAAGGCCATTCTCTTGCTGCCTATCTTCTTGGTGAATGCAGGCGACACACCGCCGAATATCATGCAGACAATCTCGCCTATGGCCATGAATACGGTGTAGTTGATGATGAAACCGCTAAACGTAACCTCGCCGTTGATGCAGTATTGGAAGATGTAGCCGGCGGCGGCGTAGCGGAATCCGTTGAAGAAGTTGGTGCAGATGCCGATGCTGGTAAGGAACAGCCATGGCTTGTTTTTTACGAGGTCCACAAACTGGCGGAACTCGAATTTCTCGCTGCGCAGCGGCTTCAGCCTCTCCTTGGTCATGAGTCCGCAGGCCATAGTCATGGCGGCGGCTATGATGCCGAATATCACGCCTATTACGGCGTACTGATGCTGCTCGGTGCCGCCGATGGCCTTCTGGATGTATGGGAACGAGAACAGGGTGATGAATCCCATGGCGTATGCGCCCACCATTCGGTACGATGAGAACTGGTTTTTCTCGTTGTCGTCGTTGGTCATAACGCCCAGCAGCGATCCGTATGGCACGTTTACGGCGGTGTATACTGCCATCATGAGCAGATAGAGAGTGTAGGCGTATACGCGCTTGCCCACGGGGCCGAAGTCAGGAGTGTAGAGCAGCAGGGCGAATATCAGGCCAAAAGGCACGGCGCCCAGTATCAGCCACGGACGGTAGGTGCCCCACTTTGAGACCGTTCTGTCGGCCAGGCTGCCCATGATTGGGTCGGTGAATACGTCGAACATTCTCGCTATCAGCATCAGGGCTGCCGTATCCACGAGCGATAGTCCGTACACGTTGGTGAAAAACAGGGGGAAGGCTATCGACATGATTTTCCATGTGATGCCACCGGCGGCCGCGTCGCCAAGGGCGTAGCCGATCTTTTCTTTTACAGATGCCATAATGTGTTTTTTTTAGTAATTTGGATAAAATATGGATTAAAAAATTTCTGTTTTCAAAGGTAGTGTATTTGATTTTATTATGCAAGAAAAAGGCAAAAAAAAGCACGTTGCCCTGATGCTGCTGCCCAGAGTAACGTGCCTTTAATGTCGGTATCCTATTATTGGGATTACTTTATGGAGTTTACGATTCCTGTAAATAGTATGTTGCCGAATTTGTCTTCCAGAGTGTATGCGAAAGCCTTGTCTACTATGAAGTCCTCGTATACGTCCTTGTAGATTGTCTCGTCTGGGCCGGCATCGGTGCATTTGTCGAATTCCATTATTGTAACGGCGGCGCCCTCTATGCCCGAGCGCAAAACCTCCAGTCTGGCGGCCTGTTTTACTTCTCTGCAGTATACTCCTGGGGCTCCTTCCACGGATTCCACAAGATTGCTGAGGTCGCAGGCTCCGTCGGTGAACAGGCTTTTTACGCCCATGCTCTCTATGGCGGCCTTTACGCTTTGCAGCACGTCGGCCTTAAACTCGGGGAACATGCATCTGGTGTG
>JAKSLV010000134.1 GCA_024401025.1 Bacteroidales bacterium | reverse complement strand
AACTCGATGCAGTACACCGACCTCGGCCACAAATACGCCAATTTCCACGACGCGCGCAAGGCCGTTCAGAGGGGCGAGATTTACGGCTTTTTCTATATTCCGAGGGGCGTTACCGACGACGCTCTCGCCAGCCGTCAGCCCAAGGTTTCGTTTTACACCAACGACTCTTATTATATTGCAGGAAGCCTTTTGATGAAGGACTTGAAGGTGGTATCGGAACTGGCAGGAATGGCCGTCACTAAATCCACCCTCACAGCCAAGGGAATTCCAGAGAGTATGCTGATGGGAATCGTTCAGCCGATTGTGATAGAGACCCACTGTATCAGCAATCCATATCTCAATTACTCGGTTTACCTCAGCAACCTGATAATCCCCGGAATGATATTCCTGTTGGCGATGCTGTTCACTGCCTACACCCTTGGTCTTGAATGGAAATACAACACCGTGAAGGACTATTACAACCAGGCCGGCGGATCTATCACCGTGGCTCTTGTGGGAAAACTCTGGCCTCAGACCTTGCTTTTCTCGCTGATGATTGTGCTGGCTGACACCATTTTCTACAAGTACCTCGGCTATCCCTGTCAGGTGCCAATCGTGAGAATGATGGCTTTCGGAATACTTGGCGTTGTGGCCTCGGAATGTATCGCAGTTTTCTTCTACGGCACCTTCCGACAGATGCGATTGAGTATGAGTGCGTGCTCGCTGTTCGCTGTGGTTCAGTTCTCTATGTGCGGATTCACCTTCCCAAGCACTGCGATGTCGCCCGTGCTCCAGTTGCTCGGAAATATGTTTCCGCTCAGGCATTACTACCTGATATACTGCAATCAGGCCCTCAACGGCTACAACCTCGCATACGTTTGGCCCTCGTTGGTGGCATTGCTTCTGATGCTATTGTTACCACCGTTGGTAATCAAATCTATGCGATACGCAATGCTGAACATTGAGTACAAACCTTGAACCCTTAGCGGGTTAATGGATAATGTACAATGGATAATGAATAATTTTCGCACAGATGACACAGATTGGGCTGATTTTCACAGATTTATAAAATTTTTTATCTGTAAAAAATCTGTGTTATCTGTGTCATCAGTGCGAAAAATTAAAAATCAAAAATCGAAAATCAAAAATGAATATTATCAGAATATGGTTTGATGAGTTGAAGATGACGATGCACGATGTTGGAGTTTTGATCTTCATTGTGTTGTTGCCGTTGGCGTATCCGCTTCTCTACGCCTATATATATACCAACGAGGTTCAGCGTGATGTTCCGGTGGTGGTGGTGGACAAGAGCAGTTCGTCGGTGAGCCGTGAGTTTCTGCGCAATATGGACGCCACTCCCGAGGTGAATGTGAAGTATCAGGCCACCTCGATGGCTGAGGCTTACGATCTACTGGCGCGTCAGGAGGTTTATGGAATCATCGAGATTCCCGACGAGTTCCACACCAACCTCTTCAAGGGCCGTCAGAGTGTGGTAGCGGTATATTGCGACATTTGCAGTATGCTCTATTACAAGAACATAGCCCTGGCCGCCAGCAATGTTTCCATAGCGATGAACAAGGATATCAAGACTCAGAACTATATCCGCTCAAACACCGAGCGCGAGGCCCAGATAGCCGGTGCGCCAATCAGTTACGACCAGACACCTCTTTATAATACAGCCGGCGGATATGCCTCGTTTATGATTCCGCCAATCCTGATGCTGATACTTCAACAGGCGCTCTGCCTCGGAATCGGTATGAGTATGGGACGTTCGAGGGAGCAGAACGGCGGTTTCGCAATTCCACGCAATCCTTTCTATTCCAGCGGATTGGAGGTTGTGTTGGGAAAGATGCTTTTCTATCTCTTGCTCTTTGTGCTGATGGCGGTTTACGCTCACGTGGTGGTTACAAAGATGTTTGGACTTCCACAGTTGGGACATTACGGCGACTTCATCCTCTTCGTAATCCCTTACCTGATGGCCTGCATTTTTATGGGAATCACGGTTTCGGACTTCATCTACCGACGCGAGGACTGTATGTTGCTCTTCGTGTGTATGTCGTTGCCATTGTTTTTCCTCAGCGGATTGTCGTGGCCAGGCTCAGCCATTCCTGAGGGTTTGAAATATGTATCGTATTTGTTCCCAAGCACCTTCGGCCTCAACGCCTACGTCCGTATCAGCAGTATGGGCGCAAGTTTCAACGACGTTCTCCCCGAGATGAAAGCAATCTGGATTCAGGTTGCGGTATATTTCTGCACCGCGTGGTTCGTGTACTGGAGAAGGGTAAAACAGGCCAAGGAAGGATACAACGAGTATCTGGAGAGGGGGAAGGAGTGAGTAGATAGCCGAGCAAGTAGACATAGGCAATCCCAAAGCACGCCCACGCAATGCGACAAGTCTCGGCAAATACCGAGCACGCCAGCCCAATGCGACAAGTCGCATTGGGCTTCGGCGTACCCGGTTAATCAAGATAGCGCCTTCCAGGCGCGGGGCGTTCGATGTGTGTGTCTTGTGTCAGATGTAGGGCGTCTGGAAGACGCTATTTTGACTAGCCGGGTACGCCGAAGACTGCGCTCAGACGAGCGCAGTCTGGCGTGCTCGGTATACGTGGCGTTTTCGGCGTGCTCGGTATATGGCGTGTGTGGCATACGTCTTGCACGATACACGCTGATATACGTCGTCCTCACTGTCCGTTGTAACCAAAAAAAACAAAACTTAAACAATATGAGCCATATTTCGATTTATTATCATATTATTTGGAGAACAAAGTATAGTCAGCAGACAATTGATGAGGTGAATGAGCGTCAGTTGTATGCTTATATTCACGGATATTGTCAAAATAAGAAATCTGTTCTTTATCGTGTAAATGGAATGCCGGACCATATTCATATGTTGGTTTCTATTCATCCTTCTATTTCAGTGAGTACTTTTATGAAGGTTCTTAAAACTGAGACAAGTAAGTGGATGAAGTATTCTGGTCTGTTCCCAGAGTTTCAGGGTTGGGGAAATGGTTATGCCTGTTTTTCGTATAGTTTTCAAGAAAAGCAGAATGTCTATAATTACATATTGAATCAGAAAAATCATCATCAATCCGAGGAAATGATGACCGAAGTTCGACGCCTTTTTGTTGATAACGGTCTCGAGCCTGATACGGATTTGTTTTTTAAGGATGATGTGGAGGAAGAGGAGGAAGATTAAGTAGGGAGGCGTTGTTTCCTCGGCAAATACCGAGCACGCTGATACAATGCGAGTTGGTCTCGACGAACACCGAGCACGCCAGCGCAATGCGACTTGTCGCATTGGCCTTCGGCGTACCCGGTTAATCAAGATAGCGCCTTCCAGGCGCAGGGCTTCCGATGTGTGTGTCTTGTGTCAGATGTAGGGCGTCTGGAAGACGCTATTTTGACTAGCCGGGTACGCCGAAGACAGCGCTCAGACGAGCGCTGTCTGGCGTGCTCGGAATTCAGGCGATTGGCATACCCGATATTCGTATGCGCTCTCTGGCGTGCTCGGTATTCAGGCGATTTGCGTGCCCGGTATTCGTATGCACTGTCGATTGGCGTTCTCGGTATACGAAGAGCGCTGATGTTCCCGATTTCCCACTGATGCTTGTTGTACTTTCTTTTTGCGTTTTACCGAAAAATTCTTACCTTTGCAACCTCAACCACCAAACCGTACAAAATGGGAAAATTTCTTTTTATTGCTGAGAAACCTTCTGTGGCTCAGGAGTTTGCCAAGGCGCTCAAGGATCAGCACACTAAATACAATGGATATCTGGAGGGGCAGAAAACTGTGGTTACCTGGTGCGTGGGTCACCTTGTAACTATGAGTTATCCAGAGGTTTATGACGCCAACCTGAAACGCTGGCGCGAGGAGACTCTGCCTTTTCTGCCCAAGCAGTTTCTCTACGAGATTATCCCAAATGTGAAGCAACAGTTCGAGATCGTGAAGGGCCTCCTGAACCGTGAGGACGTGGAGTGTATCTACGTCTGCACCGACTCGGGACGAGAGGGTGAGTATATCTATCGTCTTGTGGATCAGATGGCTCAGGTGCCTGCCGAGAAGCAGAGAAAGCGTGTATGGATCGACTCGCAGACCGAGGAGGAAATCCGTCGCGGAATCAAGGACGCCAAGCCCCTTTCGGCTTACGACGACCTCTCGGATTCGGCATATCTCCGCGCCAAGGAAGACTATCTGATGGGTATCAATTTCTCCCGAATCCTCACCATAAAATACGGCTATATGCTCCGCAACCACCTGAAACTCGACAGGAATGTGGCGGTATCTGTTGGACGCGTAATGACCTGTGTATTAGGTATGGTGGTGCGCCGTGAGAGGGAAATCCGCAAGTTCAGGAAACAGGCTTTCTACAGGATTATCGGTACTTTCGGATTGGGCGAGAACGCTCACTTAGAGGGTGAATGGAAGGCCGTGGAGGGTTCGGCGTATTTCAACTCTCCAAAACTATACAAGGAAAACGGTTTCAAAGAAAAATCGGACGCGGAAGCGTTGATACAATTGCTTCAGAGTACTACAAATGAGGCTGTTGTTGAGTCTATCGAGAAAAAGAAGGAAAAGAAGAATCCGCCCTTGCTTTTCAACCTTGCCGAGTTGCAGAACGAGTGTTCCAAGTTGTTCAAGATTTCGCCCGACCAGACTTTGCAGTATGTTCAGGACCTTTACGAGAAAAAGTTGGTGACATATCCGAGAACCGACGCCCGTGTGCTCTCAACCGCTGTGGCTAAGGAGATTACGAAGAATCTTCACGGATTGGCCACGTTGCCTCAGTACCTCGATTTCTGCAAGGACATTAAGCAGCACGGAATTTTCGCCAAGATAGACAAATCGCGCTACACCGACGACAAGCAGATAACCGACCACTACGCCATAATCCCTACAGGTCAGGGTTTTGGAGCGTTGGCGGGCCTCGACGACATTGCCCGTGGCGTCTATGACCGTATCGTAAAACGTTTCCTCTCGATATTCTATCCGCCTGCCGAATACCGCAAAATGTCGATTACCTTGAAGGTTGGTCAGGAGTCGTTTTTCTCTAATTTCAAGGCCTTGGAGAACCCTGGCTACCTGAAAGTTATGGGTCAGGACAAGCAACAGAACGCCGACGAGAAAAAGTCAGCGGACGGCTCGTCACAGGCTGAGGAGGAGGTTTCGGAGACCAGTTTCGAGGTGGTCGCCAAACTTAAGAAGGGATCGAAACTGCCCGTTGAGAAATACGATATCAAGGATGGTGAGACCTCGCCTCCAAAGAGATACAATTCTGGTTCTCTGATACTTGCAATGGAGAATGCAGGTCAGTTCATAGAGGACGAGGAACTCCGCGCATTGGTGAAGGGACGTGGAATAGGAACCTCAGCCACACGTGCCGAAATTCTAAGCAAACTTGTAAAAATCGAGTACTTGAATCTCAACAAGAAGACTCAGATAATATCGCCCGCACGACTTGGCGAATTGGTTTACGAGGTGGTGAAATCAGCCATTAAACCGCTCCTAAACCCCGAACTTACAGCAAGTTGGGAAAAAGGCCTCAATATGGTGGCCGACGGCTCGCTGAAGCAAAACGACTACCTGATAAAACTTGAGGATTTTGTCTCGAAAATGACCAACACCTGCAAGGAACTCGGCAACTACGCCCC
>JAKSLV010000133.1 GCA_024401025.1 Bacteroidales bacterium | reverse complement strand
ACGCGTTTGCTGTAAGTAGCGGAATGTCAGCGATTACCTTGCTTATGGAGATCTTCAGCCCCGGCGACGAGATTATCGCCGACTGCGACCTCTATGGCGGTACTATCCGACTTTTCGACAACGTGCTGAAACGCAATGGTATAGCGGTGAAATCGGCCGAGTGTTCCAAGGTTGACGTGGAGGCCCTCGTTACCGACCGCACCAAGGCCATTTACATAGAGACTCCCACGAATCCGATGATGAATGTGTCTGATATTGCGAAACTTGCCGACATTGCTCACCGTCACAATGCGTGGCTGGTGGTTGACAACACTTTTCTCTCGCCATATTTCCAGAACCCCCTGAGGCTTGGCGCCGACATTGTAATCCACAGTGGCACAAAGTTTTTGGGCGGTCACAACGATACTCTGGCAGGTTTTGTGGTTACCAACAATCCCGAGATTCAGGAGAAACTTAGATTCCTGATAAAAACCGTGGGAAGCGGACTTGCGCCATTCGACTGTTGGCTCATCGAGCGCGGTATCAAGACTCTGGGACTCAGAATGGAACGAGCCTCGGCCAACGCCAAAAGTATCGCCGAGTGGCTCCGTGGACGCAAGGAGGTGAGGCGCGTGATTTATCCCGGATTCGAGGATCATCCCGGCTACGAGATTATGAAGCGTCAGGCCCGAGGCTTCGGCTCTATGATAACATTCGAGTTGGAGAGCAAGGAGTTGGCGCTCAGGATTCTGGAGCGTGTCAGGATGATAAAATTCGCCGAGAGCCTTGGCGGTGTGGAGACCCTGATAACATATCCAACCACCCAGACCCACGCCGACGTTCCCGAAAACGTCCGCATAGCCAACGGCATTACCGACAGCGTCTTGCGCCTCTCCGTCGGAATCGAGGATTTAAGCGATCTGATCGCCGAATTGGAAAGCGTTTTTAATTAAAGGTCTCGCACAGATGACACAGATAACTCAGATTGTTCACAGATTAATATAAAAAAAAATATTAGTGTCCGAGATATACATTAAATTATCTGACAATCAATTTGTTGTGAAATAATTGCATTTTTTTCTCTCTAAGAGGGTAAGAGGTTAAGAGTTCTCCTTATTTAAGAGAATACAATTTGAAAACTTCGTTTACAAATTGTGAGTTTAAGAGCGCTTATGATGAGTGACTCTTAAACTCACATTTCCAAAAATGTAATTTTTGAAAATGTAAACTCTTAAAAATAAACTCTAAATCTTTTAATCACCGTGTGAGAAAAAACTCTTATTTCTCTTAACCTCTTAGAGAAAAAATATCTCGGACACTAATAAATAAAAATCTGTGTTATCTGTGTCATCTGTGCGAAAATCGAAAATCGAAAATCAAAAATCAAAAATCGAAAATGTCTATGGAAAGGAATTTGAATTTTGACGAGATAATCGACAGGCGGAACACCTTGTCGCTGAAATATGATTTTGCGGAAAGGCGCGGAAAGCCTGCCGACGTGCTTCCTTTGTGGGTGGCTGATATGGATTTCAAGGTGTCCAGTTACATTCAGGACGCGCTTCAGGAAGCCGTTAGCCACGGAATCTTCGGATATTCCGACACTCTTACACCTTATTATGAGACTATCAGCAACCATTTCAAGAAAAAGCACGGTTACCATTTCGACGAGGATGACCTCGTGAAAACTCCCGGAATCGTCTTCGCCCTCGCAATGGCCGTAAAGGCATTCACAAGGGTAGGGGAGTCCGTAATAATCTTACAGCCAGTATATTATCCATTCTCGGAGGTTATTTTGGACAACGATCGTAACCTGGTATCGTCCACACTTGTATTGGGCGACGACAACCGTTATCATATTGATTTCGAGGATTTTGAAAGGAAGATTGTGGAAAACAACGTCCGGCTCTTCTTCCTCTGCAATCCACACAATCCCGTGGCGCGCGTCTGGTCCAAGGACGAACTCCTGAAACTCGGCGATATCTGTCTGAGAAACAATGTGATAGTTGTCAGCGACGAGATTCACAAGGACTTCACCTTTGTGGGCGAGCACACGGTTTTTGCAAGTCTCAGTCCCGAACTCGACAATATTACAATCACCTGTTCGTCTCCCTCCAAGACTTTCAACCTTGCTGGCGGTCAGGTCTCTAATATCATCATCCGCAACCCCGAACTCCGCAAGCGTTTCCGTCACGAGATCGACGGCGCGGGCTATTCGCAGTTGAACGTTTTCGGACTTGTGGCCACTCAGACGGCCTATGAGAAGGGGCACGTCTGGTACAACGCTATGATTGATTACGTGCGTCGCAATATCGAGTTCACCCGTCAGTACATTGAGCGCAACCTCCCGAAAGTCAGGATGATAAACCACGAAGCCACCTATCTTGTCTGGCTCGATTTCCGTGCCTATGGTCTCTCGCCCAAGGACCTGGACAGCCTGATAATCAACAAGGCAAAACTCTGGCTCGACAGCGGACGCATTTTCGGCAAATCCGGTGAAGGCTTCCAGAGAATCAACGTCGCCTGCCCAAGGGCCGTGCTTACCGAGGCGCTGGGAAGATTGAAGAAGGCCTTATCCCCAACTTCTTGAATCAATATCGACAAACCTCCATTTTCACAGAATCCTCCGCTATATTTGCGTCATAGTAAACATATTACTAACCCGTTAATTATCAAATACTATGACACAATGGTTATGCCCAGTTTGCGGTTATATTCACGAGGGTGAAGAACCGCCGAAGACCTGTCCGAAATGCGGAGTATCAGGCTCAAAGTTTCAAAAAGTAGAAGACCTCAACTCCGACTATTGGCCCGAGGAGGAAGATACAAAATCTACCAGCGAGTAGTTTCTATCTACTATCAGGCTTTTAGAACTTGCAATTATTTCATAAATTTGCAACACTCAATTTCAATTTACAACAAACAATCAAAAAATTTAAAGAATTATGACAAAATGGATTTGTCCAGTGTGCGGATACGTACACGAGGGAGAAGAGGCACCTGAGAAATGCCCACAGTGCAAGGTTCCAGGTAGCAAGTTCAAGAAAATGGAAGAGGGCTCGGCACTTCAGTTTGTGACAGAGCACGAACTCGGAATCGCCAAGGATATTCCAGCCGGCGCCGACGGAGACTTTGTACGTCAGGGACTTAAGGACCACTTTATGGGTGAGTGCACCGAGGTAGGTATGTACTTGGCAATGAGCCGTCAGGCCGACCGCGAGGGTTACCCAGAGATTGCCGAGGCTTTCAAGCGTTACGCTCTTGAGGAGGCTGACCACGCCTCACGTTTCGCTGAGATGCTCGGCGAGGTGGTTTGGGACACCAAGACCAACGTTGAGAAGCGTATGCTCGCAGAGGAAGGCGCTTGCAAGGGCAAAATGGAGATCGCCAAGATTGCAAAGCAACTCAACCTCGACGCTATCCACGATTCAGTACACGAAATGGCTAAGGACGAGGCTCGCCACGGCGCAGGCTTCCAGGGCCTTTTCAACAGATACTTCAAGAAGTAATTGAAGACTTCTTTAAGGCAAAAAATACAGCGTGATTGTCAGATTCAAAAGACAATCACGCTTTTTCTATTTCTTCTGAAAAAAAACTATCTTCTCCTTCTCATTCCGCCTCCTTGAATCTCAGGCATTTCGGGTTTTTCCTTGCGCATTCCGCCAAAGGTGTAGGTGACGCCGAGGGTTATCGACTGCGAGGAGAATATGTAATTGTAGTCGGAGACGAAATCCGAGGTCTCTGTGTATGAACGCCATACAATATCTCCGCCGTGACCGAGACCTGTTGTGGCCGATAGCGCGAAGTTCCAACGGTCGTCGCAAATCGACTTGGAGAGCGAACCCGTAAGCAACTGCATTCCTGTCTGCCAGCCCTGAAGCGTGTGCTCCTTGCTCATATATTCAAGCGAGGTTGTCAACTTGAACTTGGCGGGCAAGGTCTGTTGGAGCGAGAGGTTGCTGTTGAAACTCCAGCCTGAATTTGTAGCGCTTAACTCATTGCTCCTCAAATCGATATACAAGGCCTGAGAATTCAGGAACAAGCGTGTCTTGGCTGTAAGGCTCGCGCTCAGGTAGGTGTTCAATGCGGTGAGACGGCTACGGACGATATTGCCGTAAGTGGTGTTTACAATGCCGTCTTTCTTGAACGAATACTGCATAATTCCGTCGTTGGCTATCGAGTGGCTTAGAGTTACGTTCATCTGCACACGGTTGGTGTTCAGGATATAGTCAACCGACAGATTGTGAGTGCGTTCCAAATCGAGGTTGGGATTTCCGTACGACACCGTGAATGGATCCGTACTTGATTGGAATGGGTCGAGTTCGTTGATTTCGGGACGGCGGATTCTTACATTGTAGGAGGCTCCAAGTTTCTGACTCTCAGAGAATGAGAAGGTAATAACCACCGAGGGCGCGAACACTCCGCCGTGGGTTTTGAAATCTTTTCCGCTCTCATTGTTATATTTGGAATCCTGCCAGGTTTGCTCGCGACGGAGACCGATTTTGGAACTGAACCAGGCTTTCTCAAGTTCGGCCTCAGCGTAGAGCGCTCCGAGATTGCGTGTCTGAGTGAAAGATTCTCCACGGCCCTTCTCCTGAGTGTACTTGAATCCAGAGTTGAGTTTCAGCCACTCACACATAGGCAACACAAAGTCGCCCAATAAGTTATGATTGTCGCTACGTTCCTTTTGGAGAATGTCGATATCAGCAAAACCATAATCCTGAACCTTGGAATCGCCAAGGTAGCGGTAGAGGATTTTGTTGGTGACAGGGGCGGTGGAATACTGATATGTGAATGTCATTGAGCCGTCAGCCTCAGCCCCGAAAAACCTCTGATAATCAGCGCTTCCGTCGAAAGATCCCATTTTGAAACGGGTGTCGGCCAGCGCGCTGAGGGCAAGGCCGTTGCCGTATTTCTGACCCAGATATGTGAAATTGGAGATTCCCTTGTCGCTGAATCCCATATACGAGCCCGTCATCGACAAGTGTACGGCTGATACCGTATCTATCTGATATCCAATGCTTACCTCGCCCATAGAGAATGGCATACTTGAGCGCGAATCCATATCGGATTTCTCATCGAACTTATTGATTCCCAGATGACTAACCGAATTATTGATTGGATTGTGGGCGGTGTATTCGTATTCGCCCATAAGGCTTGCGTCGAGGGTCCAGTTCCCGTTCACGAGGCCAAACGAGAGGTCCTGTCCCCAGCGGTTGTTGCCCGCCGTGGTGTGCGACGATCCGTAATATTCCTCGCGCTTAATGCGTCGCGCCTTTTTCGTGATGATATTAAGCACACCGCCCACACCCTCGGCGTCGTATTTTGCTCCGGGGTTGGTGATTACCTCAATGCGCTGAATGTTGGAGGCGGGCATTCCCCTGAGCACCTTGGAGGGGCTTCGTGAGATCATCTGATTTGGCCTTCCGTCCACATAGACTAGAAACTGCGACGACCCGTTTACGGTGATATTGTCCCTGCCGTCCACGGTTACCATTGGCACCTTGCGGAGCATATCGAGTACTGTAAGTGTCTTGCTGTCAACGTCGTCAGCCACACGATACTCCACCTTGTCGGTTTTGAGTTTCACCACGGGCTTGTGTGCGATCACCTATCGAAATCCTCCACGACGAGATTCACCCTGCCCGAAAGCCTGATTTCCTGAAGAGATACGTAATCGCTTATGAATCTGA
>JAKSLV010000132.1 GCA_024401025.1 Bacteroidales bacterium | reverse complement strand
ACGGACATGCGTCTCATTAAGAGCAGAGAGAAATCAAAAATCAAAAATTATAACAATGGCTACTTTTTTATTTCATGAGCTGATATATGGGCCCATCCATTCCAGAAGGCTGGGCAACTCGCTGGGTGTAAACCTTTTGCCCACCGAGAAGAAGTACTGCAACTTCAACTGCGTGTACTGCGAGTGCGGCAACAACATTCCGGGCGGCAAGATAGACCTGCCCAAGCGTCAGGACATAGCCAAGGCTTTGGAACTGAAGCTTCAGGAATGTAAAAACGGCGGCATCAGCATAGACTCCATAACCTTTGCGGGCAACGGCGAACCCACCATACACCCCGATTTCCGAGGCGTGATGCAGGATACCGTAAGCATCAGGAACCAATATTTCCCCAAGGCGCAGATATCGGTGCTAAGCAACGCCACACGCATAGCCAACGCCGCCGTGGTGGAGGGCCTGATGCTGGTGGACAACAGGATCCTGAAGCTGGATTCGGCAATACAGGTCACCGCCCTGGCAATAGACCGTCCTGTGGGAAAGTATCAGGTGGCTGATACTGTGGCACTTCTGAAGAAACTGGACGGCGATTTCACGCTTCAGACTATGTTTCTGGAGGGCAACGTAAACGGCGTGCACATCAACAATATGACCGGACCGGAAGTGGAGGCCTGGCTGGGGGTAGTATCAGAAACCAGCCCCAGAAAGGTGATGATATACACCATAGACCGCGACACTCCCGAGCAGGACCTCCGCAAGGCCACCCACGAGGAGCTGGACGTCATAGCCGAGAAGGTAAGGCAGATGGGCGTGGAGATTTCGGTGTCGTACTAGCAAATTACGTGAAACACGTAGGATGCGTTTCGGCACATTTTTGATACCTTTGTATTTTATTATAAACAACAAACATATAGAAATGATAAATGTTGCAATTTTTGTATCGGGAGGCGGAACCAACTGCGAGAGCCTGATACAGCGTTTCAAGAACAGCGACAAGTACAAGATGGCCCTGGTAGTAAGCAACAAGAGCGACGCCTACGCCCTGGTGCGCGCCCAAAACCACAATGTGGATACCGCAATAATGCCAAAGGCCAAGCTTAACAACCCCAAGGAGTTTATGCCGCTGATGACCAAATACGGAATACAGTTTATAGTTCTCGCAGGATTTTTGCCTATCGTTCCCGACTACCTGATTGAGGCCTACCCCAACAGGATAATAAACCTGCACCCCGCGCTGCTGCCAAAGTTCGGCGGCAAGGGCATGTGGGGCCACCACGTGCACGAGGCCGTGAAGGCTGCCGGCGAGAGCGTTACCGGAATGACGGTGCACTATGTATCCAACGTTTGCGACGGCGGCGAGATTATCGTGCAGCATCAGTGCGAGATACTGCCGACGGACTCTGCCGACGACATTGCCGACAAGGAGCACGTGCTGGAGATGACTCACTTCGCCAAGGACGTGGAGATGATTCTGGACAGGACTTTCTGATAAGACAAAAAAATACGGCCTTGAGTGGCGGATACCACTCTTGGCCGTTTTTTATCAAAAATTCACCCAAAATAATAATAATTACTATAATCAAAATATTTCCATCAAAGCCATCTGGAGCGACCTGTTCTCGCACAGGATGCGCAGAAACTCCTTGGTGGCGCCCTTCATATACGATCCAGTCCTGAAGTTGAACGCGCCCTGCATCTCGGTGCCCTTGCCGGATAGCGGGATGGACACCACGCCGGTCTTGTGGGCCACCGTGGCCGACGACAACACCGTAACCAGTTTGCTGGCGCGCACCAGCGATATCAGTACCGACACATCATTAATCTCGAGCTTTACGTCGAACTTGCGGTCCAGCATCTCTGTCATACCGTCGAAAATGGTGCGGGCCATAAGACCCTTGGCCGGAAGTATCAGGGGATACTTCTCCAAATCGGCCATCGTAATCTCCCGCTCCTTGGCCAGCACGTGGGTGTCGCTCACTATCACCGCCAGCTTGTTGTCGAATATTATGTGCGACTCAATGTTGGGATAGTTGGTGGTGGGCTTGTAGCTGAGTGCCACGTCGATTTTCTCGTGCTCCAGCATCTCCATAAGCTTCTCCACCGAGTGGCAGTGTATATTAAGTTTTACACCCGGATACTGCTTCATAAACGTGAGCACCGTATCGCGCAGCATTGGCGCAAATGTATATGTACATCCGATGCTTATTTCTCCGGCCTGAAGCTGCATCACATCCCTCATCCTGCTGATGCACGAGGCTGCCTCGGAGAGCGTGCGCCTGGCCGACGGCAGCAAAGCCTGTCCCACGTCGGTAAGGTACACGTGGCGGGTGTCCCTGACGAAAAGCTCGCCGCCAATCTCGTTTTCCAACTGCTTGATCTGCTGCGAGAGGGTGCTCTGCGATATACAGAGACTGCCGGCCGCCTCAGAGAAGCTTCCGCACTCTGCCACCTGGCAAAAATATTTTAGCTGTCTAAGTTCCATTTCGGATGCAAAGGTAGATAATCCTGACGAAAGATTTATTATTATTTATAGTATTTTTCGATAGCACTTATCGAAAACAGCGATAAATATATCTATAAAACCGATAGGTGTGATAGAAACAAACCATAAAAAAAGCTTATCCGTAATGGAAAAAGGGTGTACTTTTGCATCAGATAAACAAAACGATTATTAACATTAAAAACATTATAAAATGACAGCATCAATCATCTGGGGCGGCATAGCCCTCGCAATCGCAGTAGCTCTCTACTTCGGCACACAGGACAAGAACAACGACGTTAAGACCAACGGCATCAACGACAATTTCCTGGTAAGAGACTAATCTACCTTGTATTATACCCAGGTTTCTTATCAAAACCCCTGAAGTCAGGAAACCACATCCCTGATTTCGGGGATTTTTTTATTCCAGTATCTTCTGCAACTGCTCCAGATCAGGAATCTCTTTCTCGATATTGAAGATAATTATGGAATCATCCTCCTCCAAGATAAACATACCAACCTCCTTTTTTACAGAACCCATAGGCAAAAACAATGCCTTCATTTTCTTTCTGAATTACCAATTTTTTCAATTCCTTTACTACACAAAAACACTATTCGTTACCCCCCCAGCCTCTCAGGGTCAGCTACATAATATGGACAAAAAATTTGCGGGGATGGAAAATATTTCGTTAATTTGCTGAAAATAAATAATAAAATCAACTGTAAGATGAATAGACTTATAAATTTCTTTGCCGCTGTGGCGCTGATGATTTCGGTGGCGGCGGGCAATGCGCTGGCGCAGGACGTGGCGCCAAAGTTCACATCCAAGTTTTTTCCCGGCTCAAAGGTTTCGGCGCCCGTTTTGAGGTATGCCGAGCAGAGCGGCAGAAACGCCGTTTACCTCTGGGTAAATCAGCCTCAGGACATCGTGGCCCTCATCCAGGAGAGGGAAAAAATTGACGACGAGGGCGTTTGGGAACAGCAGTACGGATGCAACGTCGACTTCGCCAACATCCAGCTCGACTGCAAGATAGACGGCGGCAACTACCAGTATCAGCCCTCGTGGGACAAGAGCGAGTTTCAGGAAGACATCCCCTACGACCTCCTCTTCCGCACACAGAGCGGCGAGCAAAACACTGCCGAAACCTTCAGGATGGGATCGCCCATCATGGACGCAAGCTACAGCGGCGAGCAGCAGGGCTTTATGAAAGAACTCATCAGGCACGACGGCGACGAGGACATCCTCGACCTTGAGAACCACACCGTAACAATCCGCGGCCGCTACATCGTGAAATACCGCAACGACGATGGCGAGAGTTTCCTCACATCGGCCTGGAGCAACGAGATATCGTTCGGCAAAAACGGCACTCAGAAAACCCTTGAGGCGCCATCAAGAATAGAGGCCCCACAAATCTCCGAATTCAAGTACGAGAGAGGCTTCACCAACGACGCCGGCCACCGCACCTCCGAATGGACCCTATACGTAAAATACCTTGAGAGTCAGCACAATGCCAACATGTATTACGCCGTAAACGGACATTCCGACGCCCTGGCAGCAATTACCGAATACCGCGTAAACGGCGGCGAGTGGCAGGAAACCTACTGGGGAAATCCCGACTGGCTCACCACCGGCTACAAGCATTTCTCCACACCCGACACCAAGGAGAGCGACAAGATAGAATTCCGCGTACACCTCGAGAACAGGGCCGACGACAACCTCCAGGGCGAGTACTCACAAATACTTGTAGCAAAGAATGGTAATGTAGCTGACTATGTTCCCGAGGAGGCCATGGGCGAGGAAGGCACAGCAAAACTGGAGAGCCACAAATGCAAGGTTTGCGGCATCTGCCCCATCCAGCCACTCGGAATCTGCCTCTTCATCTGGATAGCCATCATCCTTATTATCATTATCTTGATAGCCGTAATGATGAGAAAAGGCAAGAAAGAAGACAAATAAAAACCCTATCCGAGAATCGCCTTAAGATCCTCCAGTGACGGAAGCTCCCTCTCGATATCCGGGCTCAGCAAATCCACGCTGTCGCCATAAGATACATAGTCTATCAGCCAGCTGACCCTATGTCTATTGATAACTACCGCGAGAGGGGGATTTCCTCCACTGTCGCGCCTGTCCTCGGTGGCGTAATAATAAAGGATGCGCTCGGCCTTGTCTATCTGAGCCTCGGTGATAAGTCCGCGGCCTATGATTACTGGCACAATGCACTTCAACCCTCTGTGATACAGTACAAGATCCACATTCAAGGTATCGCTGCCAGTGTAGATTCTCTCCTGCGACGTCATGAAACAAAGCCCCTTCCCATATTCCAGAAACCTGGGCCATAGATAGTTTATCAAGTCGGCCTTCTTTGTGGGAAGAGCAGCTGATACTGGGATTAGAAACGATTTCCGCATTTATTTTTACTTTTTACAACTTTTCGGGATTAACGATAGGGCAAATTTACAACTTTTCAAGATTAAGGAGAAGAAAAATAATTTTGAAATCTTAAAAATAACAACTATCTTTGAAGCAAACACATAAAAACCACTATCACTATGACCGAAAAAAAATATCTCTATCTCAACACCGACGCGATAATTGCCAGCAATCTCGACTACAAGGCAATGCAGCTCACCGACGCTATAATCGTAATAGGCAAAAAAGTTGTAAGCAAATTGGAATCCATAGCCAACGGCACTTGCAAAAACTATCCAAACCAGGAGGCCAAAGCCGCCCAAGTGCTCGAATCGTTCAAGGAATACAGGAACTTGGATTATTTTCTTTTCGATGACGACGACACACAATATTACGACTTCGCCACGTACTTCTTTTGCTCGGAACTCATTGACAACGACCACAAAACAGCCGTCACGGTACAATGGCCGGGAGGATTGGAGAAGCTTCCGTCAGATATGTGGTTCATAGCCGACGAGTCAGAGTTTTTCAAATTCAACAACGGACAGTTCAACAACGAGGCTTTCAACTACCTCATCCAGGAAACCGAAAACGGCAGATACGAGAACTTCCTCTCGCTGTTCGCATTAACCGACGACATATTCACATTAATAAATAAACTTACCTCTGATGCCGATAAAGGTTGCGCAAGTGCGCAAATTAGTCTCGGCAATTGCTATCTCTCAGGTCAGTTTGTCGGGCAAGACCCAGTATCAGCCGCAAAATATTTCCAGAAAGCCGCCGAGACTGGCCTTCCAAAAGC
>JAKSLV010000131.1 GCA_024401025.1 Bacteroidales bacterium | reverse complement strand
GCGCCGAAAAACGCCATCACCCACATCCAGAACACCGCGCCGGGGCCTCCCACAAATATTGCTGATGCCACTCCGGCGATATTGCCCGTGCCCACGCGGCCCGCCAGCGAGGTGGCGAAGGCCTGAAAAGCGCCTATGGAATTCTCCTTGTCGCGGCCCTCGCGGCTTGCGAATACGCGCATAAGACCGCCCGGAAGCCTCAGCTGAATAAAACGGGTTCTCCACGTAAAATAAAGGGCGCTGGCTATCAGCAAAAAAATAGTAACGTCCCAAATATATGTATTACAGGAATTTACAAATTCCAATAAGGTATCCATCATAATAAACAGTATAAGAAAATCAGTAAGCGCAAAAATATAAAATAATATCCACATATAATAATTTTTTTATACCTTTGCCACTAAATAAGGCATTTACGTAATGAGCAAACCCATAGCAACAGCGCTGATGCCCGTGATAACCTTCCGCCGCGACACCATAATCCACAAAGTGCTCGATATCAGCATTGTGGACAATATGCCCGAGGTGAGAGTTTTTTGAAGCTTTATCAAAAATCTATTCCTATTGTGCCCGAAATTTAGGGCAAATTTCACAATAAATTGATTATCAGACAATTTAATACATATCTCGGACACCAATAAAAAAAAATCAGCGGAGACCGCCGCGGAATTCCGCAGGCAATCTCCGCTGAAATCTTATGTGTGTGGGTCTGACGATTTTACTATTTATCTGATAGTTTCTTCATCGTTGGATAACTTGCGGCGTATTTATCGTATGTCGCGTCGGTAACCCAAATCCCTTTTGAGCATCTAAAAGCATCATCACCAATCGTTGGATTTCCTAAGATTGTCATTTCCTTGAGATGCAAACAATTTTGGAAGACCATAGAACCAATTGTTTCAACTTTTTCGGGTATGGTCAATTTCTCAAGGCTTGCACAGCCATAGAAAGCATAATCACCAATGCTGGTGAGCTTGTCAGGAAGCGATGTGAGCGCAAGGCTTTCACAGCCACGGAAAGCATTATTTCCAATGCTGGTGAGCTCGTCAGGAAGCGATGTGAGCGCAAGGCTTTTACAGCCCAAGAAAGCCATATTTCCAATACTGGTGAGCTTGGCAGGAAGCGATGTGAGCTCAAGGCTTGTACAGTTCCAGAAAGCATAATTTCCAATGCTGGTGAGATTGTCAGGAAGCGATGTGAGCGCAAGGCTTTTACAGTTATAGAAAGCATAATTTCCAATCCTGGTGAGCTTGGCAGGAAGCGATGTGAGCTCAGGGATTTCACAGTTCTGGAAAGCAAAATCTCCAATGCTGGTGACGTCAGGCATTTCTATTGAAACAAGATTGGAGACAGCTTGGAAAGCCTTTTTAGGTAACTCAGTCACGCTTGCTGGCAAAGCAAGTTTTACCTTCTTTGAGTCATTAAGTCCCAATGCTGTTTTTACAGCATCAGCATCATAATCCGTCAAAACAACCTCTGCCACCTCGCCAGTGAAACTTGCAAGATAGGCGCTCAAGTCAGCGGAAGCCACTGGTGTATAATAAGTCAGGGCCTCCAACTTCGCTGCCGCGATCTTGTTCACCTTGTTGGATTCTGCAGTAAATCCCTTGGTGGTGTATGTGGCAATATTGCCGTTCGCGTCGGTGAGGGTGAGTTTCAGGCCGGACGCGTATTTTTGTGGCACGAATGATATGTAGTAATCCTTGCTTTTCTCCATTGTTCCTGAGAGGGTTATGGAAGTTGCGTCGCCTCCTGATACTGTGAAATCGGTGTAGCCTGTTACTGTGATCTGTCCGGCGACATTCTCGCCATCGACGCCTTCCAAAACTACTGACGTAAGGTTTCTTGGTGCGGTGATTTTGAGGAAAGAGTTCACGGTCTTGAACTTGAAATCCTTGTCGGTGTCGGTGGCCTGGGCTACCATTATGTGTGCCGATGGGGCGAAAGTGCCCTCAATCGCAGTCTGAGATGCTGGGATTTCGGCAGTGGCGGATGTGGCGCCTGGTGTGGCCGATGATGGATATATGGCATAGAAATTGGTGGCGGCGGGGTCGGCAGTGCCTGTGAAATTGCAGGTGGCTGAGATGCCGGATGTGATGTCGCCGGTAAACTCGTTTGCGGAAGTGCCGTCGAAAACGTTAATCTTGTCGCCTACCGAGAAGCCGAGGCTGAGGCCGTCCATAATTGCGGTCTTGGATGTTCCGGTGTAGTGTCCGGCGCTGAAGGTCATCTTTACCTTGTTGCTTTCCGGGGTTGTTGTGGTGGTGTTGTCCACGGTGGATGAGTTGGTGTCGGATGACTGAACCAATGCATCCTCGCTCTCCTTGTCGCAGGCCTGGAATGTGGACACAGCGGCTATGAGGGCCAATGAGAGAAATCTTTTCTTCATTTTCTTGTGAGTTTTTTGATTTGTTTAGAGGTCCTCGCCGTCGTCGAGGTTCATAATTGATGATGAAGTGCAGATGATGTCGCTCTGGTCAACGACCACTACCTCCAGTTCTGCGGGCTGGTAGGGCTTTTTGGGCTCTTTTTCTGTCATTTTTTCTACGGATTTTAAAAGTGTTTGTAATTGTAAAACTTCTGCAACAAAGTTCAAAAAAAAAAATGACAGGGCAAAATGAGGGATGTTAAGGAAAGGTTAAGGAATGGGGAATACATAAAAAAAATCGGGAGCCTCGCACTTATCAGCGGAACTCCCGAATTCATATATATATTTATAATTCAGCCACCTACTTTTCGATTACCTGATATCTACCGCTCATATGCATAAAGGCAAAGAGGCGGAGGATTCCGTCGTAGTAGGCGTCGAAATAGCCGTCCTCGTAAGGCTCGTTCTTTGAGTTCCAGAGACGCTCGGCAAACTCCTTTGCGTGAGGATTGTTGGTCATCAGCGAGGTGGTGGCAAGTGTGGAAACCAAGCCTACAGAGTGGCGGAGGTTCACAACCTTGGCATCGCCGTTGCCAGCCTGGAGGGTGTCAACTACAGGAGAGCCGTCTATCTGATACTGGTCGAGATAGCTGTCGATGCCCTTGCTGTAGAAGAAATTCTGGATGGTGGCGGCGTACTTCATCTGCCACTCACGGTCGGCATTGCTCCAGCTAAAGTCGAGAGCCATATTCATAGGCACGCGCCAAGAGTCGTAGCGGAAAGCAGGCTTCATCCAGCGGTTTTCCATAACGGAGCCGTCGTAGTTGTTGTAGTCGGGATTGAGGCCTGTAAGGCTGTCGATGGATTTGTGGAGATACTCACGCGAAGCCTTCTGACACTCAAGGTAGAAGTCGGCGCGGCCGTCCTCGGCATACTTGGCCCATATCTCGTAGAACACAGGCAGGTTGTATGATGGGTCGGTGTAGTTTACGCCAAAGCCCTGAGGTGTAAAGGTGATGATCTTTGTCTCCTTGTTGATGAAAGGATATGTCTTGAAGAACATTTGGCGGCGGGGATCGGCATCCTTGAGAGAGTCGGGCACTGTGCCGTCTTTTTCCCAGCTGCAGTTGAGAATATGCTGAGCCTCAGCCAGATAATTGATTCCAGAATCGTTGCCCCAGCGGTTAGACGCAAAGAGCAATGAGGTAACGTAATATAGCTCGCCGTCTGATGCTGGACCATCAGAGAAGTGCTTGCCCTCGGTATCGCAGCTCCAGGCAAAATAGCCCTTCAGAGGGCCGTCCTGATGCTGCATATAAAGCTTGCACCAGCGCCAGATGCGGTCGAAGATATCCTTCTTGTCCCACTGAACGGCAAGCATCAGGCCGTAAGACATACCCTCGGTACGTACGTCGTGGTTTTTGATATCGCTTACGTAGCCCAGAGAATCGCCCACCTCGAAGTATACCTTGGTGTCCTCGTTTACGAACACCTCGTTGAAGACTTCCTGAAGCTTGGCGTCGATCTCGGCCTGAGAGTGACCCATCTCGGCAAAGTAGTTGCGGTATTTTCCTGTCTCGATGCCGCCCTTGGCCCAAGGCTCGTTGTTCTGAGAGCCGCCGCAAGACGAAAGCATAAATGCAGAAGCAGCCACAGCTGCTGTCAATAATAGTTTTTTCATTGTTATGATGATATGTTTATCGCCAGCTACGCTGGCTTGTTTTTTTATCCGAAAATGAAAAGAATTAAAAATGAATTAAAAGAATTATCTCAAAAAGATAAATCCCCACGAATTTCTCAAAAATTAATTTATGAGAAATTTTTGTCAATTTATGATAATTCGTGTTCAAAACAATTCTTTTAATTCATTTCCAATTCTTTAAATTTTTTGGATATAAAACCAATCAGCCGAAAAGGCTGATTGATGGATTACATTCTCTTGAAGTTCCACTTGCAATTGTCGTTGTTGAAATCGAAATTGCCAAGTGAAGGATTGGTGTCGGATGGAGATATCAGGGCCTTGCCGGTCTTCTTGTTGGTTACCTTGTAGGTGCCATCTACCAGCTGCTCGATCTTCCAGAGCTGAGAAGCGTCGCCGTTGTACTCGGGAGCCACATTCACCTCGCCGTCGGCTGTGGCGGCAAGTGTCTTATTGGTACCCTGGATGGAGATTCTCGCGTACTGACCGCCGAGGAATCCGCCAGCCTCAGGAATAAACTGAATCTGCCACTTCTGATGAGGACGGCCCATATAATCGCCGATGCGTGCAGGGATGGCGTCCTTGCTCCAGCCGCCGATTACCTCAGCCAAGGTCTGCTCCTTTACTGGAGGAAGCACAGTGTCAGCTGGCATACCCCAATGAGGAACACGGCCTGTGGTCATTCTCACGAAATCCACGCCAAGCTCGAGAGCGTATCCGCGGCGCTCGGAGGTAATCTCGTAAACGCCCTCCTGGAAGAGCTCACCAGCCATTGGCCAGTCGTTTTTCCAGAGCAATGGACGGATGGCGAGAGAAGAGCGTCCGCCCTTGTCGAAATCGGCCTCCCAGTGGAAGGAAGTCTTCTCCAGACCCTCGCACTCCACGAAACGGCCAAAGTGACCAGCACCTACCTGACGGTTGTTGGCTGCCACCACCATCTTGCCGCCACCCATAATCATATCGCGGCCCACATTGTCTACGTATGGTCCCATAACGTCGCGCGAACGGCCTACAACGATATTGTAGGTAGAGTTTACGCCGTCGCAGCAGGTGCCGTGAGTGCCGAGAAGGTAATACCAGCCGTTGCGGTTGATGAGGGCTGTGGCTTCGCAGTCGATGGCGATATTCTTATCAGGAAGAGGGCTCTTGCGAGCGCCTGTCTTGGGATCGAGCTCCACGATGCGGATAAAACCGAAATATGTACCGTAGCTCATAAAGAGACGGCCATCAGGAGTAAGCATCAGGGAAGCGTCGATTGGGTCGCAGTCGTCGTCGGTATCTATTCTTACAACCTCCACAGGGTCGGTGTACTTCATATCTGGAGAATTTGGGTCCAGAGACTTGGTCCACATAGTGTTGATGATTCCGTAGTGGGTGCCGCCCAATCCGCCGCCCGAGGTGCCGTATGCGCAGAGGTAGCGGTCACCAATCTTGATGAAATCGGGAGCAGCGCATCTGTGGGGACGGATGGCGCCAGAATGCCAGTTCCAGCCATCCTCCGACATAATGCCGTTCTCGCCGGTGCCGTATGTGTAGTATTTGCCGTCGCACTCCATAATGGTGGATGGGTCGTGAATCCAAGGCTGACCATCCTGCGCCATAGCGGACTGGGCGAGTGCTGCCAATCCAAGCGCTATAAGTGATTTTTTCATTT
>JAKSLV010000130.1 GCA_024401025.1 Bacteroidales bacterium | reverse complement strand
TTGCGCCCTTGGCGCATTATTAAGATTCTTCGCTTCGCTCAGAATGACGGTGTAATGCGTTGATAAATAAAAGTGTAGAAAAAAGATAGGGAAGAGAGGCGGTGCGGAGCGCCGCCTCTCTTCCCTATCTTTTTTTTCTTTTAAAGCGCCCGTCCGGGTCATTCTGAGCGCAGCGAAGAATCTTTCCTATTGCGCCAAGGGCGCAAGGGTTCCTGTATATCATTCTTCCAAGCGAAGAATCTTTCTTTTTGCGCCCAAGGCGCAAATGCCTATCGTTTTCAGCGAAGAATCTATTTCACCACTCCCATCATCCTCAGCCATCTTTCGCAGTCGTCGTGCCAGAAGGCCTGGGTCTCTATGGGGTTCTTGGCGCCGAGGCCGTGGTCGCCGCGGGAGTAGAGGTGGAGCTCACATTCCACACCGGCGGCATTGAGCGCGTCGATGTAGGTGGTGCTGTTCTTGTAGGTTACCAGCTTGTCGTTGATGGCGTGGGCCATGAAGGTGGGAGGAGTGTCCTTGGTAACCTGTTTCTCGTTGCTGAAGAGGTCAATGGTTGCCTGGTCGGCGTCGCCACCTATGAGGCCCGCCTTGGTGCCGCCCTCGGTGAGGCCTGCCTGCATCGAAATCACGGGATATATCAGGATAGAGAAGTCGGGACGCGCGCTGGCATCTATCTTGCTCTTGTATACCTTCTCGTCGTAACGTGTTGACAGTGTGGATGCAAGGTGACCTCCGGCCGAGAATCCGGCGATTCCGATTTTGCTCTCGTCGATGCCGAATTCCTTGGCCTTGCTGCGCACGTAGCGGATGGCCTGCTGAGCATCCTGGAGAGGGCCTATGTTGCGCTGCTCCATGGTCTCGTCCTTGGGCAGACGGTATTTAAGCACAAAGGCCGATACGCCTATCTTGTTGAACCACTGGGCCTGAACGATGCCTTCCCACATGTATGTGAGTCCGAAATAGCTGCCTCCCGGGCAGATGATTACTGCCGGCTTGTCGCCATCGCCCTCGGCTGGAAAATAGTCGAGTGTAGGAGTTGTAACGGCGGTTATCCAGCCGGGATTGTTCTGCTGGGCCACCTTTTCCTCCCATTCTGCGTTGTGCTTGGCGCCGGGGATTTTGCCGTCCCAGATCTTTATTACCTCCTTTGGAGTGGCGGGCTGATTCTGCGCCATTGCGTTGCCGCCCAGAAGCGAGAGTCCGGCGGCCAGCAGGATTGCTGAAAGTGTGTTTTTCATAGTGCTATTAAATTTTAATTGTTCTTTAATTGTTCTGATTGCAAATATATTCATTAATTATGAAAAACATAGACATAAGTAGCAAAAAATATTTGTGATTTGGTTATTATATTTTTATATTTGCAAAATCATTAATACTTATTAAATCATGACAATAGAAACAAAGAAAAATCCAGTACAGGATCTTGAGGAAGAATTCCGCAGCAAGATAAAATCAGATGATCCCAAGGCTCTCTGGGATATCTACAAGATGTACGTGTCGTCGGCCGACGATATCAGCAAGCAGAGGCAGAACGCCAACACATTTTTCCTTTCGGTGAATTCGGCCCTGATAGCCGTTTTCGGTTTGGTGAAGTCTGATGCTGCCAATTATACAATATACGGCATCGTGATTGTAGGCATTCTGCTGGCTATCACATGGCTGGGCAAGCTAAACAGCTACTCGCGTATGAACGGCGCCAAGTTCTCCATCATCAACATTCTGGAGGAGAAGCTGGCCGCCATGCCTTACAACTACGAGTGGAAGTTTCTCCAGATGGAGCGTCACAGAACATTCTCGTCGGTAGAGAAGAAGGTGCCAATGCTCTTCGTGCTCGCCTACATTATCGTGGCCGTTCTTAAGTTCTTTGTTGGTTAACGGAAAGTTGAATTTTTTGAGTTTTGAACAAGAAAACGCGCTTTTATAGCTTTTCATCTGATTGGGAGCGCAGAAAACCGGTTATTGACATAACCAAAAAAACGCTAACAGCAGAAAACAAAACGGAAAAAAACACACTCCAAGTATTGATAAAGCAAAATAGTGCTCGTTTTCTTGTTCAATATTAAAAAATCCCAAATAACTAAAAACATTTTATTTTATGACAAAAGCAATGATAAGTCAGCCGATGGCTGGCCTTACCGAGCAGCAGATAAGGGACGCCCGCCGCGACGCCGAGCAGTACGCCGCCGGCAAGGGCTACACCGTGGTGGACTCGGTGTTGGACCTTGGCAATCCCGAGGGCATAAACCTTGGACTCTTCTACCTGAGCAAGTCGCTCACCATACTTGCCGAGTGCGAGGTGCTCGTCATGTGCCCCGGCTGGGACAAGGCCCGCGGATGCCGCATAGAGAAGCTCTGCGCCGAGGAATATGGCCTCAGGGTGGAATGTCTGTAAGCATCAGGACCTACACAGGAAAATACAAAATCTTTTTAAAATCAGAATATGTCGAAATACATAAACGAAAACCTGCCCGTGTACTTCTCGTACTCGTGGGCAAACGACAAGTTTCCTGATATCGAGGACGATGTCAAGAAGCTTTGCGCCATTCTGGAGAAAAACAATATCTATTATAAGCGCGACAAGGACAACCTGAGTCCGTGGTGCGTACAGATCGACGAGACCGAGAAGGAGATTGGCCGCGGCGCCGTGGTTATCGTTGTTATCAGCAAGCGATACATCGAATCGCTCCACTGCATGCACGAGTGGCACCGTATCAGCGAGGGCGGCAACATAAAGGAGCGTGTGCTCCCTATCGTGCTCGACGATGCCAACATTCTCGACAAGAGCGTGTTCATGGATTATTACAACTTTTTCACCAAGAGGCGCGAGGAGCTTGTCCGTCAGCAGCTCGATGGCATTATCCCTCTCACTAAGGCTGAGACCAACGCCGCCGAGTTCGATTATTATGTGGCGGACCTCAAGAATATGTATCAGCACCTCGTGAACACCAATTTCGGTTTCAGGAGAGACAACGAGTACAGCACCGTAATCAACCGCATAAAGGATCTTTTGGGAAGCTCTGCGGCATCGGCCCCGGAGCCTGAGGCTGAGGACGAGCCCGCACCCAAAAAGGCAGCATCAGAGCCCGCACCAAAGAAGGCAGCATCAGAGCCCGAGCCCAAAAAGGCAGCATCAGCCCCCGAGCCAAAAAAAGCAGCATCAGCACCAAAAAACACCAAGGCTGGCGGCTCTAACAGTGGATACGATTCCCTGAACGCCAACGAGCAGGCTGTAATGCAGCATTTTGCTATTTGGGGCAGCTGCTGGATAGATCTGGACGCGCTTTTCGACCTGCTCGACGAGGTGGTGCCTGATGTTGAGAAGGCGCTTAAGCAGCTGGCAGGCAAGAAGATGCTTGAATCCAAGACCGACAAGAATGGCGATGTGTTCTACAAGATTCCGGCAAAGATTCTCCAGGAGCTTCTGGATATGGATATCACCGACGACGCCGACTTTTCGCAGTATTGCGACAATGTATATTCCCTCGTGATGGGCGACGGCGATGAGGAAGAGGACGAGGAAGACGATGAGGATGAGGAATACGATGATGAGGACGACGATTCCGAAGACGAAGATGAGGACGGCGAGGACGACTGGTTCGATATTTACGCCAAGCCTGTGCTTGCGAGCGTGCTCGATTTTGGCCTCATGAACGACGACGGCGAGTTCCTCTATACTCTGGCTATAGTGCTTAATTACGACAACTGGTGCAAACCGGCCAAGCAGCTGCTGCTTATGGCCGAGCCTCTGTATCTCAAGAAAAAGCTCGACAAGGGTGACCTCCGCTCCGACCTCGCCGATGTTTATTATCAGCTGGGTAATATCACATTCTATCAGGATGAGGACAATGATGTGGCCGAGAAGTATTACCGCAAGGCCATCAAGGTGGCTGAGGTTGCCCCTGCAAATGATATTGCGTCGAAACGCATGGAGGGCGTCAGCTACACCGGTCTGGCAGATGTGCTTGCCGAGGACGACGACCGCTATGACGATGCCGTATCAGCATACAACAAGGCCATAAAGATTCTCCAGGGCCTTAGAAAGTATGAGGGCGATTATGACATAGAGGACCGCCTGCAGGAAGCCAAAGACTCCCTCAAGGATCTAAGAGGTTAGTTTTTTTCGGACAACTATTATATGAAAAACACAGAATCCGGTTTCTGAAAACTGAATTCTGTGTTTTTCTTTTATCTCTAATCTTTTATCTTTTATCTTTAAACTTTACACTTTACTCTTTACTTCTCGAATCTCTTTCCGGTCCAGCGGTATGATGACTCGTATTGGTCGCGGTCGTCATCGTCGGCCTGGAAATAAGCGCCGTGCTTGATGTCGAGGCCGTCGGGGGTAAGGTAAACCTCGCCGGTAAGGTTGCTGAAGTACTGGCCTTCCTCGTTCCATTCCAGGAAATCGGGCTTCTGGTCTATCACGGAGAAATCCTTGGTGAGTTTCTCGTCCTGATACTTGTAGAAAGTGAGGTAAGAGTATTCCTCGCCGTCCTCGCTCCTGGCCTCCAGGAAAGCCACAGTGGTGAATCCGTTGTTGGGATAGCACACCAGCTTGTAGAGCTTGTTGTATTCGGTGGATGTCAGGTTTTCCTTCTTGATGGCTCGGTAGAGGTACAGCGATTCCACGTTGTCCTTGGTTTTTATTACGTATTTCGCGGTGTCGGCCTCGTGTCCCTCCTTCAGAAACTGTTTCCAGATTGTCTTGGCCTTTACCTCCAGTTTTGCCTGTGGGGCTGATGCTTCAGTATTTGTTTCGGTGCTGATGCTTCCCCCATTTCCGCCATTTCCGCCGCACGCCGCAAGCAACACGGCCGCCGCCATTGTGATTATTGTCTTTCTCATTGGTTTTGTATTTGGTTGGGTTGATTTTCGTTTTTTTTATTCCCATACTTTCCAGGCTTTCACCCTTCTGGTCTGCTCGTCAAACACCATTGCCACGCCCTTTACGATTTCTGATTCGGCCTTGTATTTGTCGATGTAGTGCTTGTTTCTGCCTTGTTCTATGGCCTCTTTCAGGAGTCGGGCACATTCGTTTTCCTTGTCGGTTGCTGATTCCTTCATCATCTTGAGCTCGAAAACGAGAGCCATCTTGCGTGTCTGGGCTGCGATGTCGGTGCGCTGTCGCGACTGCTGGACCTCGCATTGGTTGGGTATTCCGAACAACACGAAGAGAGTCCTAAGCTGATTTCTGAAATATCCCTCGGTGATCTCGCCGGCGTTCTCGTAAGGTATTCCCGAGAAAAACCACTCGATGTTTTGCATGAAGGTGTCGATGTCGGCGTCCTCAAGATTATCGAAAAGCGTGGCCATCAGTTGCTTGAGTTGGCTTTCGTTTTGGTGGTTGGCTAAAGTGAGGATATCCAGATTCCAACTGTCGCGAATCTCCTGGTTTGGGAAATCGTATTTCACCTGCATCTGCTCATAGACTTGTCTCCAATCTGTAATGGCAAGATAGCCTGCCTGATAAGCAATGTCCATGCCATCAAGGTTTTTGAGGTCATATTTGGGCGAATTGTTCAAAAAGGTCCATTTGTTTAGCCGTTCTTCAAGGCCGAAAGGATTGTTGCGGTATTGGTCGATGAGGAATCTTGGCGATCCGGTCTGTGCCCAGTAGTTCTCGAATCTGAGGTTGCTGAAAAGTTTGCCTACCGATACGGGATTGTACAGAGTATCTTTGCACAATGCGAAACGGTTGCCATTGTACCAGCGTTTTATGGCTTTGATGATATACTCTCTATCGAGATTGAGCTCCTCGCAAAGGCAATTGATATACTCGCCAAAATTTG
>JAKSLV010000013.1 GCA_024401025.1 Bacteroidales bacterium | reverse complement strand
CAACTACAACAGAGTTAAGGGTCTTCTTGAGCAGTAATTCTGAATCAGACATTTAGAAACTATTATAAAACGGGCTGAAATTTTCGAATTTCAGCCCGTTTTTTATTAATATCTGTGTTTGTTTATCAAAAATCTACTTATTATATGTTTTTATCGCACTGATGACACAGATAACACCGATTTATCTGTGATATCTGTGCGAAACTTTACAATTCATTGAATTCACGTTATTTACACCAATTTTATGCTATATTTTATAAAATTCTGTGTTTTTTCATCAAATTCCATTAATTTTGACAATTTTCCTATTCAAGACGACTTCAGGAAACTTCATCCCTTTTGTCTGATAATTAATATTATGTTAAATATAAGATTGCAATATTTTGGTCTACGGCCAGGGAGGCATCCAGATATGCGAAATACAGTGATTTCACGAAATTTGGCGGCAAAATCAAAAATTGCCCAAAAAGTGCAAAAAACGCCATATATTGCCCTCCTACACCATATATTGCATATCTTATCATAGATTATAATATTCCTGCATTGGACAGGAATTAATTTATATCAATAATATTATGTTAAATAGAAATAGGGGACTTAAAATTTCACTATTTTTTTTCGGTTTTAGGCAGTTTGGAATTTATACTTTACTTTTCGAGAAAAATCTTTCTTGATATGAAAACTGATTTTTATTGGCATAAAATATGCTGTTTGAAAATTTTCTATATCAACTTCAAAGCCCCTACTCCCCTATCCCACTGTGAGTTAGCATTTTTTTCTAATGAACATTATCTGGTGTTTCTCAATCGCGGGTTACGAAAGTGACAAAGAGATTATGCCCGATTATTTAAGTAATAAAAAAAGATTTTTGAAAAATTTTGAGCGAAGCGACGTTTTTAAGAATTCGTAGAACTTATGTTAATTTATGTGATTTTTTTACTGATGATAAAACAATAACGAATTGTTAACGTTAAATAGTTATACAAATTTACTTTTATTGATAACTTTGTAGTCAATAATAATTACAAACTAAATTACATACAACAATGAAAAAACTATTTTTCAGCCTTATGGCTCTCACTCTTTGCGCGTTTGTATTGGTTTCTTGCGGCAAAGATGACGACGACGATGACGATGCAAAGCCTTCATTCATCGCTTCATTGACTTGCAATACCAATGGCAAGCCTTTCAATGGCACTGCTGCTGCCCACTACACCAAGGCTAACGATGGTACAGAGGATTCAAAAATCACTGGATCAACCATCAAGATTCTTGACTTTTTCAAGACTTCCGACGAGAAGACCACTATTTACGGCTACGACAAGGCTACCGGCGCTTTCATGTCGATCACTTTTAAGGGTGGCAAGGGTTTTGTAGGATCTGTAAATGGCGGTGTTAATGCTACTCAGCTCCTTATCGATTACCTTCAGGGTGGTTCTATCAGCGATGCCCTCAAGGGTACTGTGGATGCTTTCGTTGTCTACAGATCATCTAAGGACGAGTCTGACAAGGCTTCTATGTGGTTCTCTACACAGTGCAACATCAACATCACTATCAACAACACTTACATCAATGGCACTTTCTCTGCCAAGTTGATGAACTCAGCCAAGGAGACTATGGAAATCACCAATGGTCAGATTTCTTGCTTGGGTTTCTAATCTAGTACAACAATATTTCAACTAAAAACGGGTCAGATTTCATAGAAATCTGACCCGTTTTTTTTATGCTTTTCCCAATGCGAAAACGCTGATAGTGCAGTTTGGCCTGGCCTCCCGCAGCTTTTGAGCACAGGCCAAAAGCGTGGATCCTGTTGTGAAAACGTCGTCTACGATAAGGTAATGATTTTTGTCGCTATCGTCTACATCAGTAAATCCGAAAATCTTGCTGGAGTTTTCGGCTCGCTGACTTTTATTCATAGTGGTCTGAGACGAGGAATTAACAGTTTTTAACAATATCCCCTCTTTTACCTTGATACCATAGACCTCAGATATACCCTTGGCTATCCGTTCGGCCTGATTGAAACCCCTCTTCTTTAGTTTGTCGGGGTGCATTGGCACTGGAATAATGAAATCGGCATTCCCAAAACGATTGTATGGTTTAAGAATCTTGGCTGCTATCCTGCCCAGCTTTACACCCAGTTCGGGATGTCCATAGTATTTTATGTTGTGGATCAGGTGTTGGGTGGTATCGCCTTTCTGGAACTGAAAAAAGCAGCATCCGTAATCTATTTTTACCGACTGGCTATAGAAAAAATCGGTTACTTCGTTTTCGTCGTGCTTGTAATGGTCCACTTTGGGATATGTTGTGAGACATTCGGCGCATATAAGATGTTCGAAATCATTCTGAATCCTGCGTCCACATCCCAGACATATCGGTGGACACAGGATATCGACCACATCTTTTACAGCAGTCCTCAATATTCCCAAAATTCCCATTGCTAAAGGTTTTTGTAAAGTTTGCCGTAATCTACAGTGCCGTCGGGGTTTTTGGTGGCTTTCCAGCGCTTGTGGCTCCAGAGCCAAGTCTCAGGCTGATTACGCATAACTTCCTCCAGCTTCGACATGTATTTCTGTGTGATCTCGCCAGGAGCTGCCTTGGAAGGGTCTTCGCAGATCATATACACGTACTGACGGTAATAGCCGCGCTTTACCTTCCGCGATTCCATATAGATGACGGGAAGGTTGAACATCTTGGCGTAAAACTCGATGCCATGGAGGCAGGCTGTCTGCATTCCGAAGAAATCCACCCAGATGGCTCTCTTGAGGTTTGGAGCATTCTGATCGCCGGCCATTACAAATCCCATAGGCCTCTGCTCGCGCATTGCGAATACAAATTTTGATTTCTCTATTGGGCAGAAATGTGTTCCCCTGGCCTCGCGGCATTTTACAGTGAAATTGCTGATATACTGATTCTTGAGAGGCTTGAAGATGGCTGCAAAACGGTGCTTGTGCTCCAAAAGCACTGTCTGAGTGGCCCACTCCCAGTTGCCGTGATGGCCGGTAGCCACTATCATACTCTTGCCCTCGGCATATAGACGCTCAGGAATGCTAAGGTCGTCGTATTCGATGCGCTTCTTAAGTTTTTCGGCAGGATATGTGTATCCCTTAAGGCTCTCCAAAAAGAGGTCCACCATGTGGGTGTAGTATTTCTTCTTGATTTGGTCGCGCTCCTCCTTGCTCTTCTCGGGGAAACACATCTCGAGGTTCTTGTCCACAACCTTTACCCTGTATCTGAAAACCCTGAAAATGAGGAATGCCACAATGTCGGACTGGATGTAGAGCAGCCAGAATGGTGTAATGCGGTATCCGAAAATCACCAACCTGTATAGCAGGTAGGCTATATACTGGAAAAATTTCATAATTTATTTGTTTATTAATTGGTATTCTTTGTATAATTGCTTTACTAATATGTAAATGTCGTAATCGTTTTTGGAAAGTATGTACTCGCGGCGAAGGTTGAAGAAGAAAATGAATTTTTCAGCCTCCTCCTCCGTAAGTCCCGTGATATCAGCCACTATGCGAGGATTGTATTTTTCGGCCACCTCGGCATTAAGGGCATCCTGACGCTTGAATTCCTCGATCCTTTTCTGCGCGCGGCGTTTCTTGAAATCGAAGTTGAGAGCAAAACCTACGCCTCTGGCATCCTGATGTATCAGCTTCAGCTCGTCCATATCAATGATGTTTTCGCGCCAGTGCTCGATGGATTTTATGTAGTAGGGGTCGTCTTCCTTCTCTATCTGGGTGTAATCGAATAGGAACGACTTCCACCTTTCGGCATACACATTTACCGTAGAGAGCTCGTAGACCACGGGAGTCATCACGATGTTGTCGAGCTCGATGGAGTGCGTATCCTCGTCGAAATGCAGTTTGCGGATTGTGAATCCCGTGGGCGAATATCCTATGCACGATATGCGTACAGTATCAGCAGCCAGCATCAGCATCCTGAAACAGCCCGCAGTATCGGTGATGCAAGCCGATTTCTTATTGATATTTACAACATGGGCAAACTGTATGGAGGCACCATCGGGATTGCATACCCTGCCCCTTACCTCGTATACCCTGGCATCTTGCGCAAATGACTTGTCTACTGATACCAAGGCAATTGCGGACAATAATGCTAATACAATAAAATGTCTCACTTTGTTGATTTAATTTTTCACAAATTTATGAAAAACAAATATCCGACACAAAAAAATTTGGTTAGTTTAACAAATTTTTTTGTAATTTTATTTATAAATATAAAACAGAATCATTAAATTTGGACTCGGAAAAATAATGATTACAATAATACTACATTATGATAGAAACGGATATAAATTACAAATTGATAGAGAGATATTTACCGGAGCCCAAAGCCCAGGCCGAGATTCCTGAAGAGGATGAGGACGAGGACGATGACTACGAAGGCTCCAAGAAGAATGACGAGCAGCAGTCGAAATCGCAGGAAAATGGAGAGACTCCCGTGCTCGACAATTTCGGCACCGACCTCACCAAGGCTGCCGAGGAAAACAAGCTGGATCCCATAGTAGGCAGAAGCAAGGAAATAGAGCGAATGGTGCAGATACTCAGCCGCCGAAAGAAAAACAACCCAGTGCTCATCGGAGAGCCCGGAGTTGGCAAATCGGCTGTGGCAGAGGGTCTTGCGATAAAGATTGTGCAGAAGCAGGTATCAAGGGTACTTTACGGCAAGAGGATTATCTCCCTTGACCTGGGATCTCTTGTGGCCGGCACAAAATACCGCGGACAGTTTGAGGAGAGGATGAAATCCATCCTGGACGAGCTGTCGCGAAACAAGAACGTAATCCTCTTTATCGACGAGATACATCAGCTGATAGGCGCCGGCAATGCCAGCGGATCGATGGATGCCAGCAACATGCTGAAGCCCGCCCTTGCACGCGGCGAGATCCAGTGCATAGGAGCCACCACCCTGAAGGAATACCGCGAGCACATCGAGAAGGACGGAGCGCTGGAGCGCAGGTTTCAGAAAATCATATTGGAGCCGGCATCAGTGGAAGAATCCATCGAGATACTCAACAACATAAAGGACAAGTACGAGAGCCACCACAATGTAACCTACACACCTGCCGCAATAGAGGCCTGCGTGAAGCTCTCCGACAGATACATAAGCGACCGTTGCCTGCCCGACAAGGCCATAGACGCACTTGACGAGGCCGGATCGAAGGTGCACATCTCCAACATCACCGTTCCCGAATCGATAAGCGAATACGAGGAGCAGATAGCCGACGTAAAGGTGGAGAAGGACAAGGCCATCCAGAACCAGAACTTCGAGCTGGCCGCCAGCCACCGCGACAAGCAGAAGGAGCTGGAGCAGCTTTTGCAGAAGGAGCGCGACAAATGGGAGAAAAACCTCAGCAAAAACCGCCAGACCGTGGATGTGGAGAACATCGAGGAGGTGATAGCGATGATGACCGGTGTGCCAGTTGCCAGAGTGGCGCAGGCCGAGGGTCAGCGTCTAAGGGTGATGTACGATATGCTGAAGGGCAAGGTTGTGGGTCAGGACCACGTAATAGAGAAGGTGGTGAAATGCATCCAGCGAAACCGCGTGGGACTAAAGGATCCAAGCAAGCCTATAGGATCGTTCATATTCCTGGGTCCAACTGGCGTGGGCAAAACACAGCTCGCCAAGATACTTGCCGAGTATCTGTTTGATTCGAAGGATGCCCTTATCCGCCTGGATATGAGCGAGTATATGGAGAAATACTCGGTATCGCGCCTTATCGGCGCCGCTCCGGGATACATAGGATACGACGAGGGCGGCCAGCTTACCGAGAAGGTGAGACGCAAGCCATACTCCATTGTGCTGCTAGACGAGATAGAGAAGGCTAATCCCGAGGTGTTCAACATCCTGCTCCAGATACTCGACGAGGGACACTTGACAGACGCATCAGGCCGAAAGATAGATTTCAAGAACACAATAATAATAATGACATCCAACATCGGCGCGCGCGACATACAGAGCTACGGACATGGAATGGGTTTTGGATCGGGCGAAAACAGCGACGAGAACAACAAGGCAATCGTGGAGAAGGCCCTGAAGAAGGCTTTCGCTCCCGAATTCCTGAACCGAATAGATGACATTTTGTCGTTCAACAGCCTTACACGCGAGAACATCCACCAGATCATCGACATAGAGCTTGCAGGACTCTACAAGCGCATACAGCAGATGAAACTGAAGCTGACTCTCACCGACAAGGCCAAGGACTTTATTGCGGAGAAGGGTTTCGATCCAAAATTCGGCGCGCGTCCTCTAAAGCGAGCCATCCAGAAGTATCTGGAAGACGAGCTGGCCGCCGCCATCATAGGCGTGGACATCAAGGACGGCGACGAGATTGTGGCCGACCTGAGCCCCGAGGGTGACAAGATAGCCGCTACCCTAACCCACCCACAAAATACCGAAAATGATTGACCTTAGTTATCTGAACGATATAACCGATGGCGATATGGAGGCCAAAAACCAGATTATCAGCCTGTTCTTCTCACAAGCCAGCGAGATAATGCAGCGTTTCGAGGCTGCACGTCTTGCCGGCGACGTGGAGGAGATAGGGCAGATTGCGCATCTGGCAAAATCCACATCGCGGGTAATGGGCATAATGAACGTGTCCGACAAGATGGAGGAGCTTCAGCACCTTGTGGACCGACACGAACAGCCCGAAAGATACAACGAATTGGTTGATTTCTACATAAAGGAGATTCCCGCGGCACTTGACGAGCTTAGAAACGCCATCAGTACCTCACAACCGGAATCTTGAGTGTGAACACCGAGCCCTTTCCCGGCTCGGTAACGTATGAGACGCTGCCGTTGAGCAGATTTGCAAATGTCTTTACAAGGGCAAGGCCCAGGCCGGCGCCGTCGAAAATCCTGGACGGATCGGGCGACAGCTTCTTGAATTTTCCGAAAATAGTATCCCTGCCTTCCAGTGGAATTCCCAGTCCGGTATCAGACACCGTAACTTCCAAAACATAATCTGCCGACAACTTTCCGCTGTCGGCGGATATCCTTACATCCAGAACCACACTGCCATCGTCGGTAAACTTTATGGCGTTGTCTACCAGGGCGTTCACCATCTGGCAGATAATGGTGTCGTCGGCCCAGACATACACCGGGGCATCGCCAAGATTATTCTCCAGCCTGTAGCTGATGCGGCCCCGCTTGGTGGAATCGGTGGCCACAAGCGATTTTGACGAATGATATATGTAAGAGAAAAGGAAACCTACATCAAACTTGCTGGGATTGCATTTTATGAGCCCTGACTCCAACTTGCTGAGTATTATGATGTTGTCGAGCATCTTTAGCAGATAGTTGGAATGTTTCCTAAGCTGCTGCGACAATTCGGCAACAGTATCCCTGTCGGTATCGGGCATCGAGATAATCTCGCTGCATCCGATAATCGCGTTGAGGGGAGTGCGTATCTCGTGTGATATGTTGTTGAGGAATGCGTTCTGCACCCTCAGCATATCGTCGTTGCCTGTTATGTTCAGCTTGCTATCCATGATATTATTCTACTATATGCAAATATATACAAAAAACGTGCTTGGACAAAATTTATTTGCCATTTTTTTTGCAATATAGCACAAAACCTCCGGGAAGGGTGAACAATGGGAAATCTCCCCTGAGCGTTCCGGCCTGGCGTATGATGGTTCCGGCCAGCTCGCCGTCGCTGTCGGAGAAATGCTCCCAATACATGATGCCACCCAGGCGGTGCGCGTAGGCGTAGTTTACCTTCATTCTGGCCGAATTGGCGTCCTCATAAGATATAAAACGCTTTGTGGCAGCGTTATACATATACGGGGCTTTGGCCTTGGCATCCCAGTAAGGCACATATCCCGACTTGCTGGAGAGCATCGCCTTTATGTTCTTGTAGCTTACAGAGCCTACGCCCTTGCCAGGACGGTAGAGGCCGTTGTTGGTGGCATCTACCCCACTCCACTCCCTTCCGTAGAAAGCGGCGCCTATCACAATCTTCTCGCGCGGAATGCCACTCTTTATATATATATCGGTGATTCTCTTTACGGAATATCCGTTGGGGCGCTGGGCCGATGGAAAGAGGTTGGCGTGGTGTCCCGTATACGAATTCCACTGACCATAAAAGTCGTAGGTCATAATATGGAAGTAATCCACGAGGTCAACTATCCTAAGCGGCTCTATATAATGCAGATACAAGTCGAAAGCTCCTGATGCCACTGTTAGATAGTAATGCTTGCCGTCGAGCCTCGACACCTTGTTGAGCTCCCGTCTAAGCTCTGATATCAGGGCCGTGAAGCTTACCCTGTCGGTTTCGCGGGTGCTTTTCTCCAATCCCGGAAACTCCCAGTCGAGGTCGATGCCGTCCATTCCGTAGTGCCTTACAAATTTTACAGCGTCGTCCACAAAGGTGGCCCTGCTAGCAGAGTCTGATGCCATCTGCGAGAAACTCTTTGAAGTGCCGTATCCGCCCACTGATACCAACACCTTGATTGACGGATACTTGCGCTTGAGCTTTTTTGTTATCATGAAGTTTTTGGAATCGCCCTCGTGGAGGAGTGCCATACGGTTGTTTTTGATGGCCGTAAACGCCATGTTGACGAAATCCACGCCCTCCAGGTCGATGTTGGCTGCGTCGAGGTTGCGTGTGCCGATATGGAGGTACGCGCACACCAGAGGCGGCTTGGGCTTCTGGAAAGACGTTGGTACCGATGTGCCCAGTACATGCTCGTCGTCCGGATTCACCAGACATCCGCTGCCTGCCAACACCTGCATCAGCAGCAACACTATTATATATATATGCCTTCTTGTCACTTTTTATATTTATATTATCCCTATTTTTCGAGATGCAAAGATAAAAATAAAAATCAAGGCAAATAAATAAATTTGAATCTTTACTTAGCATAATTAGCATATCAGGCTGATACTTTGGTAATTACGCAACATCAAATTAAAGCAGAAAGAAAAAATATAATTTTTTCCTCTCAAAAATTTGCAAATGACGCAAAAAGTTTCTAATATTGCAGTCCGAAAACAAGAACGAAATTAATTTTATTATAATAAAAAAAACCATGGAATTATTAAAAGTAGTTGAAGAACAATACTCTTTGAAGAGAGAATGGCCAAAATTCAACAGTGGTGACACTGTAACAGTATCTTATAAGATCGTAGAAGGCAACAAGGAGAGAATCCAGCAGTTTAAAGGCGTGGTAATCCAGAGAAAGGGAGCTGGCATCAGCGCTACTTTCACAGTAAGAAAGATGTCTGGCAATGTTGGTGTTGAGAGAATCTTCCCAGTAGAGTCACCTTTCATCAGCGCTATCGAGATCAACAAGAGAGGTCGCGTTCGCAGATCAAGAATCTACTACGTAAGAGAGCTCACCGGCAAGAAGGCCCGCATCAAGGAGAAGAGAATGTAATTCGACTTTCAAGAACTCGCAAAAGAATAAAATCCTCAAAAAATCAATTTTGGGGATTTTTTTTTGCATTTTTCTTAAAAATAGAGCCCCAAAAATTTTTTTAGTATAATCTAAAAGAGTAACTTTGCGCTTGATTTTAATTAAAGAAATTTTGAAAACACAAAACTAAAATGGCAAACACACAAAACGAAGAACAGCAGGGTCAGCTTGACCAGGTTGAAATGGATTTACAGATTGGCAAGGCAGAGCAGTTCGTCGAGACCAATCAGAATACGATTTTCATCGTCTTGGGAGCAGTGATACTTATTATCATCGGCATCTGGGGATACAACAAGTACGTGAAAGCTCCAAAGGAGGTAAACGCCGCAGCTCAGATGCACATGGCTGAATTGTATTTCGAGAACGACTCGATAAACCTTGCGCTTAACGGCGACGGCAACTATCCTGGCTTCCTCAACATCATCGACAACTATTCAAGCACCGACGCTGCCAACAATGCTAAGTTCTACGCTGCAGCTTGCTATATGCGTCTTGGCCAGTTCGACCAGGCTATCAAGATGCTTGGCGATTTCTCTACATCAGACCCAATGCTCGAGCCTGAATCTATCGGCCTTATGGGCGACGCTTACATGGAGAAGGGCGAGACAGCCAAGGCAGTAGACCTCTACAAGAAGGCCGCCGACAAGGCTAAGGGCAACAACCTCCTGGCTCCTATCTTCCTCAAGAAGCTTGGTACAGCTTTCGAGAAGGATCAGAAGTGGGAAGATGCTCTCAAAATCTACGAGACCATCAAGAAGGACTACCCAACATCTAACGAGGGTGCTCTTGCCGACAAGTATATTCAGGCTATGAAGATTAAGCTTGGAAAGTAATAAGGCTAAGTAACTTACTAAATACAGAAAATCCTCCGCAAACCAAGTGTTTGCGGAGGATTTTTGCTTTTGGCCCCAATGTTATAATATCCGTTTAGATAGGTCTATAAACAATAAAAGCCTTGTTTCCAAGGCTTTTATAATTTTTGATATATCTCTGTTGTCGGAACAGCGAGACTCGAACTCGCGACCCCAACGTCCCGAACGTTGTACGCTACCAACTGCGCTATGTCCCGATGGCTTTTTGGAAAAGCAGTGCAAATTTAGAAAAGATATTCCGAATAAAAAAATTTATTTTGACAAAAAAATATGAATTTCATAGATGTTTTCTCAAAAAAACTTTCTAATTTTAGAGCGGATTAATAATTACAAGCCAATCGTTTGAACACAATGAGCAAAATACTGAAACTCAACAAATTAATGGTGGCTGCCGTAATTGTGGCTTCACTAATGGGCTGCAGCGGCAACAAGGGAAACTCCGACAATGGAGGTGCCCAGAATGCCAACGAGGCAGCCGAGAAGCCTCTTACCGCTGACGAACACAGTCAGATTGTGGAAGAGGTAATCAAACAGCAGGAAGACGAGAGTCCAAAATCGGTGGACGACGAACCCCTTCCGTTGGAAATGATTAAGCAGACATACAAAGTTCCTGCCGAGCTTAAATACTATCAGGGAACCGACGAATTCCTCCATGAGAAGATATTCCCAATAGGCTGGAGCAAGGATGGATATTTCGCATACGCCCTCGAGCCAATCGACGAGGCCGCAGGTATCTATTTCTTCAACCTCGTAATCCGCAATATGATAAGCGGACAGGATGTGTATGTGTGGAAACAGGAAGACGAGGAGCGCGAGTCGGGCAGCATCAAGGAGATGTGGAGCGAGAACAACATCACCTTTGCCGAGAAGCTTAACGAGTACAAGATCATCCCTCAGAACGACATCAAACTGCTCGGCACCGAATTCCAGGCTATGGGCAACAAATACAAGGTGACTATCGAGAACAAGATGGAGACCGATCCAGATTTCGGATTCGAGGTTGTGAAAACCACCAACATTTTCCTGAAATCTCCGGAACTCGGCACCAAGCAGGTATACTCCTACACAGAGAACGACTTCAACATCTGTCTCGGAAGGTTTGTGCAGGGTGTTATCAAGAGCCCATACGAGGACCGCGTGGCTGTGTTCGTAAGAGCCGAGGAGAGAGGTTTCGAAGGACCTCCCAACCTTATAAAGACACTCCTGGTGGGATGCGACTTGGAACGCTCTTTCAAAAAATAAGCAATTTTTTTGAGAAAAAAATTGTAAATCCCAATTATAAACCTTATATTTACCGAGAAATTTAAAAACATTCTCAAAATGTTACAAATAAAGGACTATTTGGTAAGCGGAGACAACGTCAGGAAGATGGTGAGCTGCAACAAGACCAGCGGAGAGTTCGAGAAAAAATATCCCGACACTATAGTGATACACTATACCGCAGGCCCTTATCAGTCTTCTCTCAACACATTGGTAAACCCAAAGGTGAAGGCTTCGGCACACGTACTTATCGACCGCGACGGATCCATAACTCAGCTGATACCATTCAACGAGATTGCCTGGCACGCAGGCGAGAGCAGCTACGGCGGACGCTCGGGATACAACAAGTATTCAATAGGTATAGAGATCGTTAATTCGGGTCCCCTTACCAAGAGCGGAAACGTATACAGATCGTGGTTTGGCGCCGCATACAATCCCAGCGATGTTGTGGAGGCTATACACAGAAACCAGTCAACACCAAAATACTGGCACGTATACACCGCCGAGCAGATCGAGACCGTGCGTCAGCTCTGCGCCGAGCTAATAGAGGCATATCCAAACATCAAGCAGATACTTGGCCACGAGGAAATCGCGCCATCGCGCAAGATAGATCCGGGTCCAGCTTTCCCTCTCGACAAGCTTCGCGAGCAGCTGCTGGGATCCGACCGCAAGAGCGACGGAGCAGCCGAATCGCCAGATACCGGACGTGTGGTTTCGCAGTCGCTAAATATCCGCAACACTCCCGAAACCGACGGAATGTTGGTGGCTCAGCCGCTGCCAAAGGGCACTCTGGTTTCGATTGTGGGCGAGAAAAACGGCTGGTACAAGGTGCGCACCACAGTGGAAGGCTGGGTGTTCGGCAAATATCTTGATGTCAACTAACATTAAATACAGACATACAGCATGAAAAAGTGGATTATAATAATTGTGGTGGTGCTAGTGGCGCTTGTGGTAATAGGCGTACTCCACGAGGCCGGATACCTCAACTTTAAATGGCAGACCCTGACATGCATCTTTTCCGCCCTTGCTGGTCCTTACACCTTCATCAAGAACAAGCTGTTCAACAACAACAACGTAGACAGCATTCAGGACTTGATAAACAAGGCCAAAAACGGAATGGACAACGATGAGGAGCACCGTCAGGAATACGACGCCAAGATAGCCGACAAGGAGGCCGAGATCGAGAAACTCAACAAGAAGATCTCCGAGCTTGATTCCAAGACTGAGGCTCTCGAGAAACAGGCCGCAAACGTAAGCAACGAGGTTAGGCAGATGAGCTCCGACGAGATGGCCATTGCTTTTGAACAACTATACGGAAACTTGAAAGATGAATAGGATTACACTTAGCATAATAGTATTGCTGATATCTATCTTTGTGGCCGGCAGCGCAAAGGCCCAGATCACACTGCAATGCGTAAAACCCGGTCAGGAGCTTCTGGTGAAACCCGACGGCGACACTCTCTGGGTAATGAACGACGCACGAATGAGGTCTGTGATAGAAACCGGCAAGCTCTACAGGATCTCCAAAGAGCAGGTGGCAACCCTTACCGAGAAATGCGACACACTGGTAGCATTGTCGCAGCAGAAGGATTCGCTGATAGAAATCCTGAAGACCGACAAGCTGTATTACCAGACCGAGCTTAAGACAAGCCGCGAGGACCTCCTGGAGGCCGGCAAGATGGCCAAGAAATACCGCCGCCGCGCCAAACTCGCTTCCTGGGGAATAGCAGCCGGAGTGGCAGTGGGCCTCGGTGTGGGATATCTCCTTTTCAACGATTAAGGCACAGCCGCATCCAAACAACGATAATTAATTAATAATCAACCAATAAAACTTATTTATAAATTATGGATAATTACCCAGATATAGTAATGTATTGGCATTACCATAAGTTAGAGTATTACATGAGCATCTATATGCCGGTAATGGTTTGGCTTATAATCTCCACAATCTTTATTGTGGTAATGTTCAGAAAATACACATTCGGCGATTGGACCAAGGACAACCCCAATCCAAACGAGGGCGAGACTTTCAACATGCCTCGTGGTACCATCCGAGGAATCCTTACAATGTCGTTGCTTTTCATCACAGTAGTGATAGAGCTTGCCAACGTAAGAATGATTGGTCTCGAGGAAAGGTCGAGCGAGTTCCTCGCCGCCTTCCAGATGATGGTAGCCTTCTATTTCGGCGCCAAGGTTATGCACCACATCAGTTCTGTTGATAAGAGCAAGACCAAGGCTATCTCTGAGGCTGCAATCGCATCACAGTACGCTGCCAACAACTACCACAACCCAATGGATGAGGATGGCGTTACAACAGTAGACAATTCATACTTCGAGGAGGAGGGCGCTGCCGGATAGCATTATCCTGATACCCCATAACCTCTGAAAATAAAAGCCGAAAGGATGCGCTTCAGCTGCAAACTTTCGGCTTTTTTGATTTTTATAATTACTCACAGATTACTGATGTCGCAACTTATAAAACTATACGAGAACCATCCCGCCCACCAGCAGCTTGACAAATTGCTGAAAAAACAGCGTCTGGCCCACGTAAAGGGAATGCAGACCTCTGCCCTATCGTTTTTCCTGGCCTCCAACAAGCATCTGGCCCAGCAGCCGCTTATTGTGGTGATGGACAACGAGGAAGATTCGGCCTACACCTACAACGACCTCCAGTGCACTGAGCTTAGGCGTCCCGTTTTCTTCTACCCCAACAGCCACAAGAAATCGGCCCTGAAATCGGCCAACGACGATGCATCGATGAGTCAGGAATCGATACTTTCGAAAACCGAGGTTCTCGACAAGATCTCCAAACTCGACAACTACGTTCTTGTAACCTATCCCGACAGCCTGGGCGAAAACGTGATACAGGCCAGCGAGCTTAGCGACAACACCCTGCAGCTCCATACCGGCGAGAAGGTGGACAGCAATTTCATAACCGACGTGCTCGACAAATATGGTTTCGAGTATGTGGATTTTGTGTGCGAACCCGGACAGTACTCTACCCGTGGAAGCATCGTGGACATCTACTCGTATTCCAACGAGGAGCCATACCGCATCGACTTTTTCGGCGACGAGATAGATTCCATCAGGACCTTCGACGTTGTAAACCAGCTGTCGATAGAAAAGGTGGAGAGAATAACCATCATCCCCAACATCTGCCGCGACGAATCGGAGAAACCCAAGATTCCATTCCTGGATTTTGTTTCCGACAAGGCTGTGGTGTGGTTCAACGATATGGAATACGACCTGAGACTGGCCCGTGAAAACAATCCCGATCCCGACAAGCTTATGGAATCGGTGGACGCCCATCAGGTGGTGGACTGCGGCATCACCGGCAATTACGATGGCGGCAACTGCGTAAAATTCAACGTAATAGCCCAGCCGGTTTTCAAGAAAAACTTCAGGATGCTGGCCGAAAACATCCACGAGTATCAGCAACTTGGATACACCACATACATAGCCGTCACCAACAATCATCAGGAGATACGCCTCCACGACATTTTCTCCTCTGAGGCTGTGGACAAGAAGGTGGATTTCAAGAGTGCGCAAATGTCTATCAACAAGGGTTTTATAGACAGCGACCTTAACCTGTGCGTATACACCGACCATCAGATCTTTGAGCGTTACCTGAAATACCGTCTTAAGGAAGCCAAGATAAAGCGCAACCGCGACGCTATGACCATAAACGAGATGAACTCGCTGAAGCCCGGTGATTTTGTGGTGCATCAGGACCACGGAATAGGCACTTTCGACGGCTTGCAGACTATGGACATAAACGGCAAGCCTCAGGAGGTTATCCGCCTGGTATACAAGGACAACGACATTCTGTTTGTATCCATACACGCGCTCCACAAGATTTCGAAATACAAGGGCGGCGACGGCGAGGCTCCCAAAATATACAAGCTGGGATCGGGCGCCTGGAACAAGCTGAAGCAGAAAACCAAGGCCAAGGTAAAGGATATTGCCGAAAAACTCATAAGGCTATACGCACAGCGCAAGCAGCAGAAGGGATACGCGTATCAGCCCGATTCATATATGCAGCAGGCTCTGGAGGCTTCGTTCATATACGAGGACACTCCCGACCAGGAGAAGGCCACGGCTGCCGTAAAGGCCGACATGGAGAGCAACGAGCCTATGGACCGCCTGATATGCGGCGACGTGGGTTTCGGAAAAACCGAGATTGCAGTGAGGGCCGCTTTCAAGGCTGCGTGCGACGGCAAACAGGTGGCCGTGCTGGTGCCTACAACAATACTTGCGCTTCAGCACTATAAAACATTCAGCGACAGGCTGAAAGAATTCCCCGTAAATGTGGAATACATGAGCCGCCTGCGCACCGCCAAGGAGATAAAAAACGTGGAGAAATCCATTGCCGACGGCACCACCGACATCGTGATAGGAACCCACAAGCTGGTGGGCAAAGGCATCAGTTTCAAGGACTTGGGCCTGCTGATAATAGATGAGGAACAGAAATTCGGAGTATCAGTGAAAGAAAAACTGAAGCAGATGAAGCTGAACGTGGACACTCTTACACTGAGCGCCACGCCTATACCCCGAACGCTGCAATTCTCGCTTTTGGGAGCCAGAGACCTCAGCATCATAAACACTCCGCCGGCCAACAGGTATCCCGTTGTTACTGAGGTGCATACATTCAACATCGACGTTGTAAGGGAGGCCATCGACTACGAGCTTAGCCGCCACGGACAGGTGTTTATAATACAGAACAAGATAAAGCGCATATACGAGACCGAGGCGCTGGTGAGGAAGCTGTTCCCTGATGCCACGATTCTTACCGGACACGGACAGATGGACGGCAACATCCTGGAGGACATCATGCTGTCGTTCATAAACAACGAGGCCGATGTGCTGATATCCACCACGATAATAGAGAACGGCCTGGACATCCCTAACGCCAACACCATAATAGTGCTTGACGCTCAGAATTTTGGACTTAGCGAGCTGCATCAGCTGAGGGGCCGCGTGGGTAGATCCAACAAGAAGGCGTTCTGCTATCTGCTGGCGCCTCCCGAGGAGCACCTTACTATACAGGCGCGACAGAGGCTGAAGGCCATCGAGAGCTTCAGCGAGCTGGGCAGCGGTTTCAACATCGCAATGCAGGACCTCGACATCAGGGGCGCCGGAAACCTGCTGGGCGGCGAGCAGAGCGGCTTCATTACCGAGATAGGAATAGAGACGTATCAGAAAATCCTGGACGAGGCCCTGAAGGAGATAAAAGAAGAGGAATATATGAGCCAATACAACGAGCCAGCCGGCGGAGAAGCCAAGAGCGTGGACCTGCCGCGGGATTATAAGTTTGTATCAGACTGCCAGATAGATACCGACATGGAGGTGCTGCTGCCATCCGATTATGTGCAGAATGTGGCCGAGAGGGTGAAGATTTACCGCGCTCTCGACAACCTGAAGGACCTTAACGAGCTTAAGGCCATAAGCGGAAGGCTTGAGGACCGTTTCGGAAAGATTCCCAAGCAGACGCTGTCGCTCTTTAATGTGGTGAAGATGCGCTGGATGGCTCAGGAACTCGGCATCGAGAAGATAACGCTGAAAAACAACAAGATGCTGTGCTATTTTGTAAGCGACGCCAATTCGCCTTACTTCAACTCGCAGGTGTTCGGCAACGTGCTGATGCGGATTCAGAGAAACCGCGACTGTCAGATGAAACAGATAAACGGAAAGGCCGGAATGGTAATCGACAAGATAACATCCACCGACAAGGCCCTTACATTCCTGGAAAGCCTGAAAAAATCAGACTAAATGCAACGACAGGCAAATTACAGACATTTGATTTTCAGACAATTAAACGCATCCGTTTTTTTGAAAGATAATTAATATAAAATTTCTAGTATTTTTGTTTTGTTGTATGATATTTTTTTATAACTTTGGGCTTAGAATATTACTCAAAAATTAAACGTACAAGGAAATGAATATTACTGAGAGAATCCAGCAACTGAGAAAGGAAAAAGGCTGGACCATTACAAGACTTGCTCAGGAGACTAATATACCTACGGTAAGCCTTAGAGTAATGCTATCGCGACAGGATCCAAACGGCTACACGGTGAAAAACCTCGTGAAGATAGCCGAGGCCCTCGGGGTAACGGTAAGCTACCTTACCCTGAACGAAGGCGAGAAAGAATCCCCTACCCTCACCCTTACCCAGCGTGAGGAAATTAAATCGCTGATATGCACTACGATAGATGAGTATTTCAAGCTATCCACACCAGAGAACGAGAATGTAAGCATCGATTATCTGAGGCAGCAATCGAAGGTGAGCGACCTGGAAGACTAGATGAAAAAAAAGCAGCCCCGAAACACCAGCGGTAGTTTCGGGGCTGTTTTTTTAGTCGAGTGTGCGAGTGTGATGCCTAGCGTCAACGGTTGGGCAGCTGTGCCTTCAGCTGACTGCCGTCAGGGTAGTGAGTGGTTTCCAAAACCTTGAAGTTGCTGCTGTCAGCAAGCCCTGTTGCGTAAGCGCGTAGCTGCTTTTCCCTCTCGGGGATCGATACGCTTGAGTCGAATGCGAGTCTAAGCTTAAGGATGTTCTTCCTTATGACTCCTGTCCAATTTAATGCCATTTTTGTTTATTTATAAGTTTGTGTTTGTGAAAAAAAATTATTGTATAGTTTGTCCCCTTATTATAGCAAGGAACGTGCCACAAACTTCTTCAAATGGCTGAAAATCTGATTTATAAAGCACACTTTTTAAACAAAAATAATCAGTCGGTTTAAGCAACCGACTGATTATCTGATATTTACAAACAACCTCTTGAAGCAAATTATTTTTATTGGTGTGATAAGAAATTTTCTCTTAGATACTAGCTCTCAAAGCGTTAAGCGCTCTCACCTCAAGCATTGTTTTCCATCAGTATCCTAAACGACATAGGTTCCATATCAATCGCTATGCGTCCATCAATGCCCGGGGATAGCGTTTCTCCATCCATATAATCGCAGAAACGCGATTTGGGACCGGCATTTATCTCCACGGAAAGGGCTTTTTCCTCGCGGTTGAAGGCAAAAACTATGCGTGAACTATTGTCGCAACGGCTTATCGCCCACACGCGCCTGTCGGGGTCGGCAAATTCGGTAACCAGCCTGCCGGACCACAAAACAGGATTCTTACGTCTGAGGCTGATGATACGCTTGTAGAAATCAAGCATTTCCATATCCGGCTCTATCTTGAAGAGGCTTTTGCGGCTGTGGCGGCCTCCTGTTACGGAATGTTCCTGGCTGAACTCCATACCGGGCCATACCATAGGCTTGCGGCAGTCGGGATCGTTGGCGCCCCACATTCCAAGCTCGTCGCCGTAATAAACCATCGGAGAGCCTATCATGGCAAACTCGAAAACTATCATCATCTGCTGAATCCGCCGCTCCATCTGGCTTGGCGGACGCGACATATAGCCCTTGTCCTCGATATGGGTGTTTTGGAAAAACGCGGCTATGTCGTCGAACTTCTTGAGGTCGCGGTTTACTATCAATGAGGCTACGCGCTCCGTATCGTGGGTTCCCAACAGATTCATCATCAGATAGTTGCTTGCCACTGGAAAAAGCTGAAGTTGACGTTTGATGCGCTTGTCAAAATCCAAAGCAGAGATGGAATTTTTCTCGGCGGCAAAAAACTGGCAGGCCGAAAAGTAAAATCCATAGTTCATTACGCTATCAAAAATTTCATTATCAAGGTATGGCTTTATTATTGTATCGGGTTCTATCAATTCGGCCAGGAATAATGAATTTTTGCTAATCTTTTTGGTAAAATTTCTAGCGGATTTCCAGAAAGTGGGCGGCACTCCTATCACGTGGTCCAGTCGCCAGCCGTCAATGCCTTCATACTCAACGCCTTCCACAACTGGTTTCAACCAGCGCTTCAAAGTTGCGAATACATAATTCTTTACCTGACTGCAACCATAGTTCAACTTGGGCATCTCGTCCACGCATCCCCAAAACTTGTCAAAGACAAGTTTCCGCTTGGTGGATTTGTCAAGATCTGTAAGAAACCAGTTGATGTATTTGGATTTCTCCCTATTGCGCAGCACATCCTGAAACGGCAGGCTGTTGTAGCCAATATGATTGAAAACACCGTCGAAAACCACCCTGATGCCCCTCTTGTGGGCCTCGCGTATCAGCTCCAGAGCCTCCATGTCGGCCACGGTCCAGGGAGCATTGTCGAAATCGTCGAAATCCTTGCCCCCGATGGTGGCCAGGTCGGCCATTGGATTGCTGCCTAGGAAAGGGTCCACGTGGAGGAAATCGGTGCCGTCGTACTTGTGGAGGCTGGGCGAATATTGCAGCGGATTCAGGTACAACGCGTTTATCCCCAAATCGGCCAGATAGTCCAGCTTGGAGATTATTCCCCTTACATCGCCGCAATATCTGCGGCGCAGGATGTTGGTTTTCAGCGATTTGGTATTCTCCTTCTCGTATGGCTGCTTCTCGTACCAGTCGGAAGTCCAGGGATGTATCTGCCAGGGATTGTGGCGGTCGAGATTCCAGGGCGTAGTGCCCTCCAGATGCTCGGCAGATATTGGATTATCGGAACAGAAACGGCAGAAACGGTCTGGAAATATCTGATACCAGACCGCTTCTGCCGCCCATTTAGGAATATTGCTCATCAATAAATTCTTTAAATATTATGCCTCAAGAGCCTTGGCCAGAGCCACCTTGATATGCTCGCGTGTTTTTTCGCAAACCTCCACCAGAGGCAGACGGAGCACCTCCTTCATAAGGCCAAGCTGTGCGAGAGCCGCCTTTGCGCCCGATGGGCTGCCGTCCTCAAACAGTGTGTTCATAAGATCCAGCAGCATGTAGTGGATTTTGGAAGCCTCCTTGAAATCGCCGTTCATGGCTGCCTTTATCATACTGCAAAACTGCTTTGGCACCACGTTGGCGGCCACAGAGATAACGCCGCTGCATCCCACCGAAATCATAGGAACTGTAAGCGAGTCGTCACCGGAAATCAGTATGAAATCCTCTGGCTTTTTCTGGATAATCTCCATTATCTGGTCCATGTTTCCGCTGGCCTCCTTTACGGCCACAATGTTGCGGAAGTCGTTGGCCAGCTGCAAGATAGTGGCGGCATCCATACCGCGTCCGGTGCGTCCGGGCACATTGTAGAGTATCACGGGAAGAGGGCTTGCCTTCGCAATCTCGGCAAAATGGGCGTAAATGCCTCTCTGAGATGGCTTTGTATAGTATGGAGAAATGCTTAGAATGCTGTCGAAACCCTTCAGGTCGGTATTCTTTATCTCGTCAACAACAGCCTTTGTGCAGTTGCCGCCAATGCCAAGTACCAATGGCACAGCGCCATTCACCTTTTCTACCACAAACTTGCGCAAATCGCGTTTCTCGTCGGCTGTCATAGTGGAAGGTTCGCCGGTGGTTCCTGATACCACAATGTAATCTACACCGCCGCTTATAATGTGGTTTAGCAGAGTTTCTAGAGCGGGGTAATCCACCTCGCCATTCTCATTGAAGGGGGTAATAAGCGCCACACCCACTCCAAGCAAATTGTCATTTCTCATGATTGAGGATTTTCGTAATATTTTGTATGTTCTATTTCTATTTTGTTTTTCTTACATTATTTCCATCATTTACGGGCTGAGGCTGGGGTTTCTGTCTCAGGCCTTCTGCATACCCGCAAGATACTCGCGCACCTTCTTTAGTATCACGGCGGCATCCTGCGGCCCTGGATTGCTGAACCTCAGGATAAAATCCGCAAAAGCGTCGTTTTCGAGCTGAGGCGACACCTTGAACCTTGCCTTGGACAGTCCCAGAATGTAATCCAAAACCAGACAATCCTTTCCGCAAAGGTTTATCAGGATGTCGAAATCCTTTTTCAGGAAAGGGTCGATAACGGCCTCGTTGTCGGGATAGCACAGGAAAGTAAGCTTCTGCAGCGACACCAGTTTTATCACCGCATCGTCGCCTCCGCCCACGCCGGATGTGATGCCCAGCAGACTCACATTCTTGCCCTTGGATTCCAGCTCGCTTGCAAAACTCCTTACAAGCGATACGCTGCCCTGCTGGTCATAATCAAACAGGATAGCAACCGAAACCGAAGTCTCAAGATTGTTAAATGTCTTATTCCTAGATAGTTCGCGCGCCTTGCGACGCAGCAGAGCATATCCCATTTTGGCCCGTATGTTTTCAAATAATTTCATTCTGCAATTTTATAAAAAAAATCTTAAACTAATACGTAATTCAAGTATTTTTTTTCAGCTGAAATCAAAAAAATTACATACCCCAGCCGTATGGCGCGTATCCGCCGCAATAGAAGGGGCTCACGTTCTCGGCACGGCGCACCTCTATGCCGATATGCAGCGATTCGGTAATGCTGAAGCTTGCTCCAAATGTGGCCATATAGCTGTCCTTTCCCCTGCTGTAGGGATTCCTGTCAAGGCTGTTGCCGCGCCAGTACATAAGGCTGCCGTACACATCGCATTTCTCTGATACGCTGTATCTTGCTGATGCCTGGTAATAGTTGCTGATGGCGCGGAGATTGTTTTCGGCTGATGTCTCGCCGGCAAAACTCCTAAGCCTGAGGCTGCCGTATACGAATCCCATCCCTAGCTGTAGCTGAAGCCTGTCGGTGGCCTGGTAGCTGATGCTGGGGGCTACAAACTCGTAGCTGCCAATGCTGCCGAAACCCGCACCCATATTTATCTGAGTGTTTATCCTGTTGCAATCCAGCACCTTGCGCTGAGGCAGCTTTACCGGAGCTTTGGAATAGTTGTTGGGATTATACATCGCGGTGTATATCGCGGTGGAATCCACCTCGTATGATGCAATCTCCTGGGCACTGGCCTGAGATACAATCAGGACGGCCAGAATTGCTGTTAACAGTTTCCTCATAGTCTTGTCTTTTTTTTACAAATACACCGCAAATATAACAAAAAATCCATTGAGCAGCATCAGGGAACAAAAAAACTTTTTTCAATTATCTTTAATTTTTTTTTGGTAATTGCAGAATTTATTCTTAGTTTTGCAGTACTCAAAATAAAGATAAGCAAACAAGGAAAAACACCAAACATTCTAAAAAAAAACACTAAACAAATGGAAAGTTTGCATATAGCGGAAAGCGCAAAGAGTCCTTTCATAAATTTCGACTGCGACAATGGTTTCTTCGAAATCAGGGGACGCTCTATCATCGAGAACACTTTCTCGTTTTACGAGCCTGTGTTCAAGGTTTTGAGTAACTACGTAAAAACCCCGGCAGATAAGACTACTGTTCACTTATCGCTTGACTACTACAACACTTCGTCTCAGATTTGGATCTACAACATCCTGAAGGAGTTCAACAAGATAAACGACATTCCGGGCAAGGAACTCAACATCACCTGGTTTTACAGCGACAGCGACCTCCTGGATGCAGGAAAGGATTTCCAGAACGTTTCCAAAGTGCCCATCGAGCTCAAGGAGGCCAAGGAAGGTTGCGACGACGGTTCAGACGAATCGCTCTAACACATTATCAACTAGCAATTTATCCAAAAACAAAGATACAGCCAGTACAAATGTACTGGCTTTTTTTTAATTAATAAAATACCAATGGAAGACAAAATCACCACACCGGAATTCGACAAGACCCTCCAAGAGGCTCAGAAAAAGTATATCGCATTAGGAGCTGCGGCAGGCACTGCCTTTATAGCAACATGGATCATAAGCCAGAAAGGTGACACCGAGCCGCTGCTTAATATCGAGGCTCTCAAGATACCGATGCAGTATCTATCGCTGATTATCACTGGTTTCGGAATCTGGTACGGCTCCAGCAACTACGACAAGACTGCCGCCCTCCTGAAGGAGAAAGACGACATCCACGAAAAGCAGACTTACTACCTGAAGGCGGTGAAGTTCCGCAACATCTTGACATACATCCCATTAGTAATCAACATACTGCTCTACTTCGTGGTAGACAACAATTCTCTGTATTACCTGGCCGCCGCAATTTCGGCCTTATTTGCCTGGATGGCGCTGCCCACCGCCGCCAAGTTCGAATCCGACTTCTTCAAGGAAATCATCATCGAGGAGGAGGAGGAGAGCGATGAGGAGCAGCCTCAGACCGAAAATAAAAAAGAAGAATAAACCTGAAAGGAACTACAGAGTTCCCCAGAACTTGCGGAGAAACCATTCTGCCGACAGCAGCAGCACGATGAGCGCGAACAGCCACTTGAAACTCATCAGCGACACCGTGGAGACATCGCTGTAGGATGTTGGGCGGATGTCGTCGTCGTCCAGAAGGGCTTTCTCCAGATCTGACATCTGGCCAGCGGCAAACATCCTGCCGCCGGTCTGCGACGCAATCTTGCGCATAAGTCCGCTGTTGGCAACAAGATTCTCGGCCTCGGTCTTTATCTCCTTGATGGAGAAAACGCCTGATTTGCTGAGTGTTTTGCCGTTGCTGACAGCTTTGGCCGTATATGTATAGGCATCGGGCTCCAGATTATCAACCCTAATGTAATATCCGCTGCCGGTGGGCTCCATCTTGCCGCTGAAGGTGTTCTTGGGATTGGACTGAGGCACCAGATCCACCGTAACCTCGGCCTCGTTGTCGAGCTCCATACTCTCGTCCAAGACTTTGGCGTTCAGGTATACCGGCTCGTTCTCGTTGAAAATGCTGCGTGTGCTCACCACAAAACGCTCCTTGTCGGTGCGGGTGAGCAGAAACTGGCATATTCTTGAAATCATAAGGTCGAATTTCTCGTGGTTGAGGTAGCGCTTGTAGCAATCGATGCGCCAGCGCCAGATGCCCTCGCCCGTAATTACAGCCTGTCGCGACTTGCCGGGCTCCGATATTGCCACAAGGGGCTTGTCGGTGGCAACGCCTTTTATCAGCTGATTGCCAAACACCTGTGTCTGAGGCAGTACCTTGTATTCACCGAAAGCGCAATAGAGGGGCGGCGCCTTCTGAAGCATCTCCTCTACCCCATTCTCGAATGTAAGCAGCGAGAATCTCGCATTTTCGGCGTATCCCACCTCTTCGAAACTATCGCTCTTCTTGGATATTGATACACAAGTATTTACCTCGTTCAATTTGTCAAAATCGGTCTGACTTCCCACTACAAACAAGGCCGGAATTCCTTTTTGACGGATTTCGGACAAAACCTTGTCGGCCTTGTGGTTTACAGCCGGCAGCTGAACCAAAACTACAAGATTGTAGCCCGAGACGCTCTTGTCGAAATTCTGAATGGTGGCCACATCCACGTCCAGCCCCCTGTTGGCGCCCAGGGCATTGCGCAATGCCGCCACGTCGGGATGCGGCATTGCAGAGAGTATCAGCACCTTATGCTTGTCGTCCACCACATCCACAAGGATGTCGCGGGTGTTGTTGAGGGTGGTGATCTCGCCATCAAGGCTGCGGAGGGTTATGGTGTACTTGTTAAGGCCCTTGGTATCGGCCTTCAGCGATGTGGAAATCTCCTGCGAGAAATTGTCGGATGATATCGAGATGTTTTTAGAGAACTCCACACGGCCGTTTCTTGATATCTCGCAGCTTGTGTTCTGTCCGGCAAGCATGCGGGCGTTTACGGTTACCTGAATCGGAAACTCGTTGCCGAGGAAGGCGGTCTCGTTGAATACGGTGCCGCCTATCAGGAGGTCCTTGTAGGCGGTGGTGTCGCCCAACAAAACCGTGTGTATCTTGTTTGGGAAAGCCGATGTGGAATACACGGGATTCTGTCCGCGGTTGCAGATGCCGTCGCTAAGCACCACCAGCGCGCCCGAGTTTGCATTGCCCATCAAGGCCTGCATAGATTCCATCATCTGCGACATGTCGGTGTATTTGTCGCTGAAATCCAAGGCCCCGGCATCAGACATACGCACCTTGTCGCCAAAGGCGAAAAGCTTTACATTGTATTTGTTGGAGAGATGGTCCATAATTCCGGCAACGCCATCCCTGATGCCACGGAGACTGTCGGCGGCGTATGGCCCGCGCATCAGGATGGATTCCGAATTGTCGAAAGCCAGGGCCAGCACGGGTTTCTCGGTGTGGGTGGTGTTGCGGCGCACAAATATATTCAGCAGCAGCAATCCCGTAACGAAAAGCGCCAGAAACCTGAGCGCGGCCAACAGCCTCAGCTTCCAGACTCCGAGGTCCTGAAGGCGGCTGTTGCGGTAATACGACACGGCGGTAAGGGCCAGCGCCGCCAGAAAACATACAACAGGCCAATACCAGGCGCTGTCAGATATAAAAGTGCTTGTCATTACAGAAGTTTCTTGTAGATCTCGTAGTACTGGATAAGGCGGCTCTCGTAGGCCTCAGGGGCTGCCAGGCCGTTGTATTCCTTGGCAAACGAGAGGAAATCGCCGGTTATGAGGTACTGCACGCGCGAGCTCTTGGCGGCTATGAAGTCGAAGAGGGCCATGATGTGGTAGCGGATGTCCTTGCTGAAGGATTCGAACATATCCTGCACCGACGAGTAGCCTATCATCTTGTAGTTGAAGCCCATCACCTGAGGCGCGCCCATGCTGATGGAATATAGCGCCTCGGTGTCGCCAAGCTTTCTGGCAATCTCGAGGGCCTCCCACTCTGTGGCCTGTCCGTTGTGGCTGGTTTTCCACTCGTCGCTCTTCTTGGCGCGGTACTTGTGGCCGTTGCGGCGGCTGCTCTCGTCAAAGGCGAAATGCTCGTCGAATTTCTCCTTCTTGTCGTCGCTCTTGGCGCCGTAATATGTATAGAAAACGTGATTCTCGAAACGGATAAGCATACGGCCGTCGCTGCTGAAGGCGCTTCCGCCGCTCTCCACGCATATCACAGCCAAGGCGCGGGCCACGTCGATGCCCAGCTCCTTGCTTATCACGGTGATGATGTTTCCGAAATTGTTCCAGGTCTTTACAGCCACCTTGCCATACTTGTCCTGTCCATCGGCCGACAGCTGTTTCTTTGGAGCCAGGTCCACCTTGGCCAGGTCTTTCCTGGAGTTGAAAAACTGGCGGGTCTCCTCCTTCTTGGTGTTGGTGGTAGTGTTGGTGGTGGTATTGTTGCTGACGCTGCTGCCTTTGCTGTTGCTGCTGGTATCGTCCAGCAGGGTAACGTAATCGGCGCATACGTATCCAGTTTTGCCGTTGAAATCTATGCCATACCAGTTGGAATGCTTGCTTAGCATCAGGAGCACATCGCCCTTCTTCACTGTGCCCATAATGGTGGCATCAGTGCTGTAGAACGATCTCACGTTCAGCACCTTGGCCTCCACCAGAAGCTTCTGGAACGATTCCTGGATGTCTACATATTTCTTCATACAATAGGCCTGACCCAGCACGGTGTTTATCTTTACCCACTCGTCGTTCTGGCCTGTCACATTTACGATAGTATGCTTTTTAAGCCTGAAGAGTACCTTGGAATCCTTGGTGGCGTGCTCTCTAGCGTTTACGAGAGTATTCACCTTTCCCTTTTGGGTATTCATAACAAGAACCTTCATATCAGCATTATTAAATTGCTCTGCAATTTTCTTCTTGCTCTTGAATAAATTAGCGAACCAGCCCATAATTTGTATGATTTTTTATTGGTTTATTATTCTACGTTTTGCTGTTTTTGAAACTAAGCCCAAAAATAAAAAAAAAGACTGACACTTGGAAATCTGTGTCAGTCTTTTTTATATTTTTTTTCTGATACGTACTTTTCTACGCTTGGGGAAACTACATATTCATACCGCCGTCCACCTGGATTACCTGGCCTGATACGTATGACGACATATCAGAAGCAAGGAACAGGGCCACGTTGGCGATGTCCTCTGGCAAACCGCCGCGGCGCAATGGAATCTTCTCCTCCCACTCCTTGCGGATCTCGTCGGAGAGCTGCGCTGTCATGGCAGTGATGATGAAGCCTGGGGCAATGGCGTTGGCGCGCACACCCTTCTTGCCGTACTCCTGTGCGATAGACTTGGCCAGGCCAATCATACCGGCCTTTGATGCAGAGTAGTTGCACTGAGCGGCGTTGCCGTGTACACCTACCACAGAGCTCATATTGATGATGGAGCCCTTGCGCTGACGCATCATGATGGGAACTACAGCGTGGCTGAAGTTGAATGCAGACTTAAGGTTTACTGTAAGAACAGCATCCCACTGAGCCTCGGTCATCTTTACGAGAAGGCCGTCCTTGGTGATGCCGGCATTGTTTACGAGGATGTCGATAGAGCCAAACTCCTTGTGGATCTCCTCCACTACCTGGTGGGTCTGCTCGAAATCGGCAGCGTTGCTGGCGTATGCCTTTACCTTTACGCCCATTGCGGCAATCTCGGCCTCTGTAGCCTTGGCGTCGTCGTTGATGGCCAAGTCGGTGAAAGCAATGTTGGCACCTTCTGCAGCAAACTTTATTGCAAGTGCCTTACCAATACCACGTGCTGCTCCTGTGATAACAGCTACTTTTCCTTCTAATAATTTCATTTTGCTTTATAGTTTTTTATAGTAAGTAGTTGGTAGATAGTAGATAGTAGTTAGTGCCTGATCTGATGCATACTTCCTACTTTCTACTTCTACTTTCTACTATCTACTGATTAAAGAATATTCAAAACCTGTTCCTTGATTTTCTCAAGCTCGTCCTTCATCATTACCACAATCTTCTGGATTCCGGCGTCGTTGGCCTTTGATCCCAGAGTGTTTATCTCGCGGCCCATCTCCTGGGCTATGAAACCCAGTTTCTTGCCGGTAGATTCGTCGGCATCGATGTTCTCCACAAAATACTTGCAGTGCTGTCTAAGGCGAACCTTCTCCTCGGTGATGTCGAGCTTCTCTATGTAGAATATCAGCTCCTGCTCCAGACGGTTGCTGTCGAGATCCACCACGCCCTTCAGCTCCTCGAATCTCTGTATGATGCGCTCCTTTATCAGCGGCACGCGCTGTTGCTCCAGAGGCTCCACCTGGGCCAGATAGCCAAGGATAAGATCTATCCTGTGGAGGAAATCCTCCTTTAGGCGCTGTCCCTCCTGAGTGCGGAAAGAGTCAAGATTGGCAATGGCCTCGCTCACCATCCCGGCCACGAACGACCAGTCGTTGTCGCTCACCTCCTCGGCCTCCATCTTCTGAACGTCGGAAAACCTCATCAGAGTGGTCATAAGCATAGAGTTGTCGATCTCCAGACCCAGACGCTCCTGCATGGCCTTCATCTTCTTGAAGTAGGCCTCCAGCAGACTCTCGTTTATGCGGAGGGTCTCGTCGGATGTCTCGTTGGTGTAGGATAGCGAGAAATCTATCTTGCCGCGCTCCAGGCTCTTGCCTATCATCGACCGTATCTCCAGGTCCTTGTCGTTGAACTGCTGAGGAACCTTGGTATGAACGTCGAGGCTCTTGCTGTTGAGCGATCGTATCTCCACCTCTATGTTTTTGCCGTTGTAGCTACGGGTTACCTTGCCGTAGCCGGTCATTGATTTCATCATTTCTAAATGATCTTTGATTTTCGATTTTTGATTTTCGGTTAATCAAAAATCAAAAATCATTAAATAAAAAATTTAGTTCTGTCCCCAAGTATCAGGACACTTGCGCCATGCAAGCAGCGTGTCGAGCTGATTCTGCTGCACGTAGCCGGCCTCCTGAGCCAGGGCTATCAGCGAGTTGTAGTTGCTGAGGGTGTCGAGAGTGCAGTTGGCCTGCTTGAAAGCCTCTTCTGCCACTGGGAAACCGTATGTGAAGATGGCCAGCATACCCATTACGTTCACCTCTTTTTCCCTGAGGGCTGATACTGCCTTAAGGCTGCTCATACCTGTGGATACAAGGTCCTCTATAACCACTGTCTTCTGTCCGGGATTGCAAACGCCCTCCACCTGATTCTCCAGGCCGTGGTTTTTGCTGCTGCTGCGTACGTATACGAATGGCAGGCCCATAGCCTCAGCCACCAAAACTCCAACAGCTATGGCTCCGGTAGCCACACCGGCTATAAGCTCCACATCAGGATACATAGCCTTGATTTTGTCCACAAACTGAGATACGAGATATTTTCTTACCTCTGGGTACGAGAGGGTTTTGCGATTGTCGGTATAGATAGGCGAATGCCAGCCCGATGCCCAAGTGAATGGCTGCTCTGGCTGCAACTTAACTGCCTTAATGTCAAGAAGATACTTGGCAACTTGCTTTTCTGTATTCAAACTTTCCATTTGATGTTGCGTATTATTCTGTTAGTATTTGGATGCAAAGATACATAAAATAAACTATTTCAGCCAAACCTCTGTCAAAAAAAATGCAATATATTTTTGTTTTGAAACTATTTTGATAACTTTGCATCTTGGAAAAAATGTGATTTCGAAAAACTAATCGAACTCAACACACAAAAGCAGGTGAGAACCTTATAAAAAATAAAAAAGCTATGTTTGAAAGTTCCACACAGATAAGGGTCCGCTATGGCGAGACCGACAAGATGGGCTACTGCTACTACGGCAATTACCCAATGTATTACGAGGCCGCGCGTAGCGATGTTTTCAGAAACTGCGGATGCTCGTACCGCGAGCTTGAGGACCGCGGATATATGATGCCGGTAATCTCGATGAAGATAGATTACAAGAAACCCGCCTTCTACGACGACCTCCTTACTATAAAGGTGTATGTGCGCCAGAAGCCGGGCGTGAAGATGAGCTTCGATTACGAGTGCTTCAACGACAAGGGAGAGCTGCTAAACTATGGCAACACAGTGCTCTGTTTCGTAAACAAGGAGACTGGCCGCCCATGCATGCCGCCAGATTTCTTCCAGGAGATTATAAACAAATACTTCGAATAAAAGGATAAGATCCATTTATTCGATTGTAACAACCATACACATATTATATATGCCACAAGAGAAAACATCCACCCGCGAGCGCAAGAGGGTGGACACCATACAGCCCAGGAAATACAAGGTGATAATGCACAACGACGACAAAACCACAATGGATTTTGTGGTGATGGTGCTCACCCAGGTTTTCTTCAAGAGCAAGAAGGAGGCCGAGTTCCTGATGCTTACAATCCACAACGAGGGCCAGGCCGTGGTGGGCATATACACCTACGACATCGCCAACAGCAAGATATTCAAGGTGAAACGTATGGCCACCGAGGCCGGTTTCCCCCTGAAGCTTACTGCCGAGCCTGCATAATCTGTGCGATAAAAACAATTCGTTGAACTTACGATTATATAATAGCAAAACAAGATTCAATATATGTTAAAACAGTCATTTTTGCTCGACCAGATTCTTGGCGACGTGGTGGAAAACGTCTTCAAGGAGCGACACGAGTTCGTAACACCCGAACACTTCATGTACTACGGCGCCTTGGGCCTGGAATGTGTGTGTCAGGAATTTACGGATGCCGGAGTCAGCAAGAAAAAACTCATGAGCTTCCTTGGCCAGTACCTGAGAGAGCAGGAAAAAGTGCCGGGCAAAAGCAACTACACCATAGAGAGCTCCATGAACATGGCCATGGCGCTGCAATCGGCTGAGCGCCTTGCCAAAACCCTCAAGAAGAAGGAGCTGGGAGTGTTCGAGATGATACTGGGCATACTGAACCTGAAGGAGGAATGTCCCGTAAAGGACTACATCATATCCAATATGAACATCCCCGTGGAGGAGATGGCCGGCAAGCTGCTGGTATCGCTCACCGAGATAGAGAACAACCCCAACCTGAGGTTTGATTCCGACGACGAATTCAGCTCCATAATGGACGATTATGACGCCGAATATCAGCAAAACGCAAACATCGAGCCCGAGGTGGACTGGCGAAACTATGTAACCCGCATCAACGACAACTACACCGACCACAATCCGCTTATCGGCCGCGCCGACGAGCTGGAGCGCACCGTGCACGTACTCAAGAAACGCGGACGCCACAACGTGCTATACATTGGCGAGAGCGGCGTGGGAAAAACCGCCATGGTATACGGCCTGCTGCGTGGAATTGCCGAGAACACCATATACACAACAGAAAGCATCAGCCAGGCCGACTTCTTCCAGATCGACATGACGGCGGTGCTGGCCGGATCGCAGTTCCGCGGCGATTTCGAGAAACGCATAAAGGCCATCATGGAAGGCATATCGCAGAGCAAGAGCGCCGTGGTATACATCGACGACATGCACACGATGATAGGCATGGGCGCCAATTCCGAAAACAGCAACGACGCATCCCAGATGCTGCTGCAATACATGGACAGGGAAAACATCAGGTTCATAGGCACCACCACGTATCAGGAATACAACAAGCATTTCCAGAAAAACAAGGCCCTCTCACGCAGATTCCAGACAATAGAGATTTGCGAGCCGTCCACCGACGAGGCCACTCAGATACTGGAGGCCCTGATGCCGATTTACGAGAAATACCACCACGTAACCTACCGCAACAAGAAACAGATAGCGCGCTACGCCGTGGAGATGAGCCAGAAATACATCAGCAACCGCCACCTGCCCGAAAAGGCCATCGACCTGGTGGACGAGGCCGGAGCATACCGCGAGATTCACCCGATAATAAACGGAGACGGCGAGACTATGAAGCCGTGGGTGGAGAAAAAGCTGATAGCCGAGATGGTGCAGAAGGTATGCAAGCTAAGCAACATCCCCGACATCGACAACAACGACGAGACCCTGATCCTGAAAAACCTGGAGGCCAACATCAAAGCCAAGATCTACGGACAGGACGAGGCCGTGCGCCAGGTGGTGGAGAGCATCCAGATGAGCAAGGCCGGACTCCTCGACATGCAGAAACCCATAGCCTCTCTCCTATTTGTGGGACAGACCGGCGTGGGAAAAACCGAGATCGTGAAGGTGCTGGCCAAGGAGCTGAACCTGGAGCTGATACGTTTCGACATGAGCGAATACACCGAGAAACACACGGTGGCCAAGCTGATAGGAAGCCCCGCCGGATACGTGGGCTACGACGACGGAGGCCTGCTTACCGACGCCATCCGCAAAAACCCCAACTGCGTGCTGCTGCTCGACGAGATAGAGAAAGCCCACAGCGACATCTACAACATTCTACTCCAGATAATGGACTACGCCAGCCTCACCGACAACAAGGGTCAGAAATCCGACTTCCGCCACGTGATACTGGTGATGACATCCAACGCCGGAGCCCAGTACGCGCATCAGTCCACAGTGGGTTTCAACGGCGCCACGGTGGGCTCGGCAATGATGACCGCCGTAAAGAAAACCTTCAAGCCCGAGTTCATCAACCGACTTACGGCCACAGTGATGTTCAACGACATCAGCGAGAAGATGGCCGGCCTGATACTTCAGAAAAAAATCGGCGAGCTCAGGGAACGCCTGTCGCCCAAGAACATCAGTCTGGAGATTTCTGAGGCTGCCGAAAAGGAGTTGCTCAGGCGCGGTTTCTCGCCGCAGTATGGCGCCAGAGAGATCGACCGCGTGATAAACCAGATGCTGAATCCATTGCTGATGAGGGAGATACTTTTCGGCAAGCTTAAGAAGGGCGGCGTGGCCAAAGTGGATTTCGCTGATGGAGAGATGAAAATAGCAAAGTAGATATATTATATGGTATACAGATTAGACGACGACCTGTGGTTCCCCGATCCCGAGGGAGGCACTGACGGCCTTATAGCAGTGGGCGGCGACCTAAGCCCCGAGAGACTGCTGCTGGCCTACAGCCACGGAATTTTCCCCTGGTATCCCTTCAAGAAGGAAGACTGGGGCGATAATCTCGCACCCGGCGAGGAGCCACGGATTCAATGGTATTGCCCATTGGACAGGTTTGTGATATACACCGACAAGGTACACATATCCCACTCGATGCGCAATCTGATAAACAGCGGCAAATACGAGGTGTCGTTCAATCAGGATTTTGAATCGGTGATAAGAAACTGCGGCGCCCTGCGCAAGGACGAGGAGGGCGCCTGGCTGGGTCCCGAGATTACTGCCGCATACACCGAGCTCCACAAGATGGGAAACGCCTACAGCGTGGAGGTCTGGGACCAGGATCAACAGCTGGCAGGCGGACTATACGGCGTGATGGCCGGGAAAATTTTCTGCGGCGAGAGCATGTTCTCGCTCAAGCCCAGCGCGTCGAAACTGGCTCTCATCTATCTGGCAATGCTGCTCAAGGAAAACGGCGTGCAGATGATAGACTGCCAGATGGAGACTCCACACCTGAAATCGATGGGAGGTGTACACATCACCTACGAGGAATATATGAGGAATATGTAATCTGTTTTTTCGCACAGATCTCTCGTTAACTATACAAATAACAAAAATATCCAAAAATGAAGAGAATAATTACAATTGCCATGGCGCTGATGATGGGACACGCGTCCATGGCTCAGAGCGACTGCACGCCGCTTATTGACCAGATGTATTCCATAATGGGCAGCGGCGATTTCAAGAAAGCCATAGAATGTGGCGAGAAGGCCCTGCAATGCGTCAACAAATCGATGGCCGACAAGCACAACCAGGATTATTTCGACGTGATGAACGGTCTGGCGCAATGCTATCAGCAAACCAAGGAGTTTGCCAAGAGTCAGAAATGCTACACCGAGATGCTGGAGGTTATGGAAAACGCCGGCGACACCACCACAAATTCGTACCTGACGCTGCTGAGTCAGATTCCAACCACGTCGTCGGCCCTTAAGGACTATGCCACCAGCATCAGGTATTACAACAAGCTGATGAACTCGATGGCATACAAGGAGGGCGTGGACATATCAGGATGCAACGGCGAGGGCTGGCAGGGAATCACTAAAAAGGCCGTAAGGATTCTGGCCGCCGCCGATGGCTGGAAAACAGTATCCTTTGACGACAACTACACTTTCCCAAATCTCGGCAACGACCTTGTGCAGGCCAAGGAGTATCAGCTGGCAATTCAGCTGCTATCCCAAACCCGTGAAAAGATGAGGCTGAAAAACCTGGGATCCACCGACGGATACCTGTCGGCCACCATCAATCTGGCTTACTCGTATTCGGCCACCAGCGATTTCGAGAAGGAGGTGGAATGTTATCAGGAGGCCTACAACCTCTCGAAGGCTCTGCTGGGCAGCGGCCACGCCAACACCATAAATCTCGGCAACAACCTGGCAATGGCCAAATCGCACATACAGGGCTCGGCATCAGCATCAGCTTCAGGAAAAAAAGGCGACAAAAACAGCGCCGAATACAACATGGAGCAGTTTTGGCAGAAATACAACTCGGCCATGTATCAGGAGGCCTATGTTTACGGACAAAAGGCCCTCGACATCCTGAGGAAGAATAAGGAAACACATCCCGAGCTCCTGATGCAGTTCCTGAACAATGTGGGCAACTGCCTCATGAAAACGGGAAAGCCTCAGAAAGCCGTTGACTACTACAACGAGGTGCTGGACTACCTGAAGGAAAACCAGATGGAAAACAGCCTTAACGCATCGGTGATAATGCAGAACATAGCGTTCATATACCAGAGCCTCAGGGACTTGGACAACGAGGCCCACTACCGGGCAAAATCGATGCTGATAATGGCGCAGATATATAATGTGGAGTATCAGGGAAACGGAAACAAGACCAACGCCGACGTGGTATTGGAGATATCCAACGCCCTGTGCGCCAAGATAGGAAAGATGGAATACACCGACGCCGAGTATCTTACCTCAATGATAATATCGAACGCCAACATGCTGCACACCATGGGCCGCCACAGCGACTACACCAGCCTTCTGGATATGATACTGCAAGAGATGGAAAGCAACCACGGCCGCAACAACAAGGCCGGATACAAGCTGCTGAAAGAGATTGCCCTATCGTATTACAACAACGACGAATACGCCGACGCGCTTAGGTTCCTGGACGCCGCCGAGCTTACAGCCATTGCCGTATACGGGCAGGACAGCTACGAGCGAACACAGATTATTGAAATAATCGGCAACGTATACGGACGTCAGAACAATATGGACAAGATGCTGGAATGTTACCTGAAGGCCGAGCCAATAATAAAGACCTGCACGGGAGAGAACAGCCAGGAATACATTTCCATAATCTCCGACATTGCCAGAGCATACAACAGGCTTAAGGACTTTGAGAACGCCGCCATATACATGAACCGGTGGATGAGCCTTACAAAGGGCCAGATTCACGACATGTTCTCGTTTATGACCACCCAGGAGAAGACCTCGTTCTACGAGAGCGAGATAGAGCCTCTGGTGAACGAGTTTTACATCCTGGGCCAAAACTACGACAAGATAGAGAAGACCGCTCCGGGAATTTTCTACGACTACGAGCTGCTCTGCAAGGGTCTGCTGCTATCGTCGGAGACCGCCTTCAACAGCTATATAAGAAACTGCAACAATGCCGAGATCCAGAAATTCTATGCCGAGTATCAGGAAAACGGACAATACCTGAAGGAGCAGGCCCGCAAGCCCGAAAAGCTGCGCGACGCCGCCTACAACGACATCAAGATACGGAACTCCAACATAGGCCACCAGCTTATGACTATGAGTGCTGAGGCTGCCGACCTATCGCAAAACATCAACATGGGATGGCAGGACGTAAGGAAATCGCTGGGCAAAAACGACGTGGCGATAGAGTTTTTCAAGAGCAGCAACAACATGTATCAGGCTTTTGTGCTTACTCCAAAGCTGAAATCGCCCGAGGCCGTGCCGCTTTTTGAGGAGCGCGAGCTCAAGATGGCCATCGCCAAGGCCACCGACAAGGACTGCGACTTCATGTATATGCCCTACGAATCCACCGCCATGTACGATATGATATGGAGCCGGCTAGATAAATACCTCTTCCCGGGCTGCCACATATATTTTGCCCCCAAGGGCATTCTGCACACGATGGCCATAGAATACGCCCCGATGGATGGCGACAGCGTTTTCTGCCAGAGATACCACGTGGAGCGCATATCATCCACCCGCGACCTGGTGGCAAAGGCAAAGCCCACCGCCAACAAGAATGCCTTGGTGTACGGCGGCATCGAATACCAGTACGGAGGCGACAGCCAGTCGGAATCGCGCGGCGAGAGCATCAACTTCCTGCCCGGCACCCTGGTGGAGATGAACGATGTAAGCGCCTGCCTGATAAAAAACGGAGTAAACACCACCACGTATCAGGGAACTGATGCCACCGCCCAAAGCCTGCTGGATAAATCGGGCGGAGATGTAAACATCCTCCACATAGCCACCCACGGAATTTTCCGCGAGAGCGGCACCAACAGCCTCGACAACTCGGGCCTGGCATTCTCCGACAAGATTCTGTCGTCGGCCAAGATAAGCGAGATGGACCTGGCCAACACCAACCTCGTGGTGCTGTCGGCCTGCGAGACCGCCAAGGGCAACGTTACCGACGAAGGCGTTTTCGGACTTCAGAGAGCCTTCAAGCTGTCGGGAGCCAAGGGCCTGATAATGTCGCTGTGGCCGGTAAACGACCAGTCTACACGAATCCTGATGACAGATTTCTACAACAACATGTTCAACCTGAAGATGAACAACCACGACGCCTTCTACAAGGCCGTGATATCGATGCGAGACCGCAAGGGCAGCACCCCGTTCAACTGGGCCGCCTTTATCCTGCTGGATTAGCCGGCATCTCTCCGATATAAGACAAACAAAAAAGCCCTTGCGCTGATAGCGGCGCAAGGGCTTTTTTATGTGATGATTAATAATCCTACTCGTCCAAGAAATGAACACGGCCGTAATCCAAACGTTCCCAATGGCGGCGCTTGTTCATCCTCTCTCCCTCGTATGGGAGGTATTCCAGGTCCATGTATCTTCTGGAAACGTCCTGCAGATTCCACATCTCCTCGTAATCGGAATCGAACCTGAGGATAAGCCTGGTTCCTGATATTGCCCAGTAACCGGCGTTGTCGGGATGGTCGTCGTAGCAGAGGTCGTAATAACCCTCTCCGAGATTACGACTGTAATATATGAAGAAATCGCCGTTTTCCTTAAACTCGATAAACATATCGGTGTTGTGGTCACTTTCGTAGACAGTGGTACGCACGTGATCGTCAACAACCTCTCTTCTAAGGTCCCACAAACCTATGTAGGAAAACTCGTAATCGTCGGAAAATACGTCATCCTCGTCGTCCCAGTCGCACGATACAAGCGATGAGGCCGAAAGAAGCAAAAACAGGCAGCAAAGCCATTTGATGAAATTATCTTTCATTTCTATAGTTTTTTTTTAGAGTTAATAAATATCCAATATCCTCAAGTGCAATAACCTAGCCAAAAATTAGATTTATCAGCGTAAGTTCTACGAAATTGAAGTTTCGCACAGATATCACAGATTACACAGATTTTTTTAGATAATATCACGTAAAATAATAATCTGTGTAAAATCAGTGTCATCAGTGTCATCAGTGCGATAAATTTTGTTCAAAAATCAAATGCTGATAAACAAAAAAAGCCTCCAACCATTTCTGATTGAAGGCTTAACTAACAATTGAATCTGGCGGTCTGGACGAGACTCGAACTCGCGACCCCATGCGTGACAGGCATGTATTCTAACCAACTGAACTACCAAACCAAATTATCCACTTCCAAAATTAGCGGTCTGGACGAGACTCGAACTCGCGACCCCATGCGTGACAGGCATGTATTCTA
>JAKSLV010000129.1 GCA_024401025.1 Bacteroidales bacterium | reverse complement strand
TTTTTATTAAATGGCATTTTATAAAATCGAGTGTTTTTATTAAATGCCATTTAATAAAACGCTCTGCAAATATATAATTTGTTCCGGATTCGTGCAAGGATCTACACCTTTATTTTATCATCTCCAGCACTTTCTTCAAGTCCTCAAGTTCTCTGGCGTTGACTTCCAGGTCTATGAGTTTGCCGTTCTTGTCTATCAGCTTGTATGTAGGGTAGCCGGATACTCCCACAAAGTTCTCGATGGCGTCCTGCTGGTCTTCTGGAAGGTTGTAGTGGACCACGTTGTCGCCCAGTACGTTGTATTCCTTTATCACATTCTGCCAACTCTCGTTGCTGCTTCGGTTGCAGAGATACATATATACAATGTCGTAGTCCTTGAGTTCCTCGTATTCCTTCTGACTGTCCTTGAGCGCCATCTTGCACGGTCCGCACCAGGTACCCCAGATGTCTATCAATACTATGCGGCCCTTGTATGGCTCTATCAGCTTGTTGAGAATCTTCTCGCCGTCGCTCATGCCTTCTATGTTTTCGGCGTTTTTGATGCTTGCCGATTGGCTGATGTCGCGGTTCTCAAGCTCCACGTACTTGTTGTTGAGAGCCATTATGTAGTCTGTCAGGCCCATCAGCCTGATGTTCCTTCTCACGTAATTGACCTCCGACTCGCTGAGAGGACGGCGCATTTGGTCTATTCTTCCCGCTATTGTCTTGGCTTCTATTGCCTTGCTGGTGCTTGTATTGAAATATTCTTTTGCGGTTTTGCCCCAAGCGTATATCTCTATCAAGGGGAATGTCTCGTCCATTATCTGCTTTATCTCAGGCTTTTGTATTGTGGCCTGAAAATCCTTGTAGATATCCGTGGCGGCAAAGGCTTCCTGATATTTCTTGATCTCCTCCTCGCTGGCTTTAGCGGTCTGGAGTCTGGCTATTTCCTTTGTGAAATCGTAATAACTTCCCGAGAAATAGTTTACAATCAGGTCGTAGTCGGCGTCCGATATGCTTATCTCGCCATTATCTCTTCTGTTTTTCAGGATTTCGGGTATAAGTATGAATTCGACTCCAATGTCCCATCTTGAACCGTCCTCCTCTCTTGTAACAATTTTGTATTTGTCGTAATAATCCCTGTAGAGCAGGTCCATTACTACGTTTTGAGCGTCACGGTACATGTTTATCGGCGCAGGTATCTCTCTTATTGCCTTTTTGGTGGAGTCCCAGTATTCGTTGCTGGTTTTTATGTGATATTTGGCCTGAGTCAAAGAGAACGAGAGTGCGGTCTTGTAGTGACCTTCCACGTATGTGCGGTATTTGTTGGATAGTGTGGGGCACTTCTGTAATTCTCTGTCGAGATAGTTTACCCATTTTTGATATTCACTCTTGGCCTTGGTCATGAAACTGTCGCAATTCTCACCATCGTTGGCACTTGCATTCAGCCAGCTGATGGGGTGGGAGAGTATCTCGTTTTGCAGGCGGCAGTTGCTGCCCATGAAGAGCTTGTGGCCTTCCTTGAAATCGTATAGCAGGAAGTAGGTCTCGCCCGGCTCAAAAACGGTTCGGGTGTAGAGTCGTCCCCAGTCTATATACAGTTCCGATGTGTTTACAAGGGGCAGTTTTATCTCGAAACGTCCATCGCCGTCCATCTTGGCGCCCACATTATGCGAACCCAAAAGACTCTCTACGGATATTCCCAACTCCTTGCCCCTCAGTTTCAGCATCATGGGCATATCCTTGACCCAGCCCACGAATGTCACTGTGTCGTTTTGCTGGTAATGCGTGTTCGCTATCTCCGACAGTGTGTCTCTATCGGGATAGTCGGGCAGGGTAATGGTGGTTATCAGCGAGTAGTCTGCTGTCTTGCCGTTTATGGTTATGGATCTGTCTCCGTTTTCTTTTGGGCCTGACAGATCCACATTTACGGTAGCTCCGCCGTTCTCGAGCTCCATCTGACAACCACCGTTAGCCTCGCTGAAGCTCTTGTAGTTCCAGAACTTGCAGTTGTAGATGGCGAAGTCCTCGCAGAACGCGATCTCCCATTCTCCGGTTGAGTTGTTTCTCCATTTGGTGTAGTTCCTTATGTTCTGGGCCTTCGTGTCACGGTTCTGGATTCCGAGGGAAAGATCATCGCTTTTGTCAACGATATCTATCTTTATGGCGTTGGCGTGAACGGGCTCAAAGTTGAAGACCATATCAGCTTTGCCGCTTTCGTCTCTTGGAAGTTCCCAAAGCTTGAAACCCTCGCAACTTTTCAGCGCGTACTCATATCCGTCGGCCTTCAGCTTCAGGTTCTCCAGACCAATCCAGTTGTCGGGTCGGAGCGACATTGAGGCTGTTACACGTGTTGCGTCGTGCATCAGCTCCACTTTGGTAACCTCGAATTTCGGGATAAAGTATCCCTCCATCCATTTCCTCTCGTCAGCGGCGGGATAGTTCCATACTATCGGTGAGTCGTTCTCCGAGAGCATCACTCTCTGGATAGGTTTGTTGCAGGCGCTGAATGCGGCTATCGAAATAGCCATGATTGCGAATTTTGTTTTCATTGATTTAGTGTAATGGTAGTTATTAGAACGCAGATAACACGGATTAGGCGGATGAGTGCAGATTGTGATGAAATCTGTGAAAATCCGCTTAATCTGTGTTGTCTGCGTTCTGTTAATAAAAATAGTATAGTTGTTTATTCTTTAATGACGGTTACTGTTTCTTGCTGTGTATCTTGCAGTTGGGATCTACCTCGTCGAGGAATGCCTGAAATTCCTCCTGAGTCTGTATCTGTATTGTTTTCTCATAGTTTACGAAAAAGTCGTAGGCAGCAGAGAAGGCCTCGTTGTTCAGTTCTGGTTCTATGCAGCTTTTCAGGTAGTCGAAAGAAGACTTCCTTGCATATTCCAGTCCCTTTTCCTTTACAGCCTTGTTGTAGTGGGCCTTCACTTTGTTGATTTCCTTTATTTTGGTAGTGTTGCCTTCTATGTCCCAGTCGCCATCGTGGAAATTGAGGCTTACGGTGTCGTTTGCGTTTACTGTAATGTAGAATGATCTGCCCTTCTTGTTGTTTCTGATTATCAGCTCATAAACGCTTTCGTAATTTTCATCAAGGCTTTTCTTGATTACAGCCTTGTTGTCCTTTGCGTCTTCAAAGCTTATCATTTCCTCGCGGCCTTCGCCTCCGTAATACAAGATAGCTGTCCAGTCTTTCATCTCCTCGCCTGATACTGTGAGCATGAAGTTCTCTTCACGTTCGGGCTCGTTGCTCTTGTCGTAAACATTGATCCAGAATACCTCGGAATCCCTGTCGCGGATAATGGAGAAATTCTCGGTGCCCATAGGCATTGGCTCAAAGAATATGAGGTCGCCATATACGCGTTCCTCTATGCCCCAGTTGTCGTTTACGTCGGAGATTGTGGCGTGCTTGAATTTGTAGATCTTGCCGTCGGTATCCTTCAGGCAGAGGTCGCTGCCAAAATGAACGTTGGCTACACCTGTGTTGGTCATTATCTTCAATACAGTGGCTGTGTCAGTGAAGAAAACCTCGGCTACCATAAGCGACTGAGTGGTTTGGTAGGTGTTCATGTTGTTTTTTTTCCTCTGACCCACCTTGGTCCAATGCTTTGCACAGTCGATCTTGGGAAGATATGGAGTCTCGCCGTTGGTGGCCTCGCGCATTGCCTTTATGGCATTGTCGGCGTTGGTGTAATGTTCTATTGTTGAGCCCTTGGTGTCATAGAATCCGTTGTGGACGTTGATGCAGACGGTGTCGCCGGGGATTGCTATGAAGCCGATGGTGGCCTCGCAGACCGATCCTCCGGGGAAGATGGCCGCCAACTGCCCTGCTCTTGGAGCATCGAGATATACCTTGTATTCCCATTGCTTGTTGTTGACTACCACGCTGGTATCAGGCTCCTTGCTCAGGTGCTGATACTTGTCGCCGAGGTAGATGTTGTAGGCCGAGTCGGAGATCTCGTTGTCGGCGGTTCCATGGATTACGAACCATCCGGGCTGGAATGTGTCGTTGCCCTCGACGGTGCTCTTAGGAGCGTTGGCCTTGCACGATGTGAATGTGAACGCGCAGAACAGTCCGGCTATGCTGAGAGCCGAGAGAGCCTTGCCTATCTTGCCCAGGGTGCCGGCGGTAGATTTGCGCATCTCGATGAATCTGCGGCGGATAAACGACTGATTGAATCCGCTTACTACGGGTGTTGTTTCGTTGAGTACCATTTCTAATAAAGTTGTTTGATAGTTTTTGATGTTGGCTCCATTGATTATTACCTCGTGGTCGGCCTCAAACTCGTGAACGTTTCTCAGTTCATTGCGCGCTATCCAGATGAATGGATTGAACCAGAGAATACGTGTTACGAATTCGCTTACAAGCACATCCACGTAATGGCGGTGTGCAATGTGGGCCTTCTCATGGCTTACGATGAGCCTCTCGCTGCCTTCGTCGAGGTCGGCTGGCATGAATATCGTTTTCTGGAATGAGAAAGGAGTCTTTATATCAGACGACCTTACCATTCTGTAGCCTTCTGCAGTAGGCTCAGATTTCATGCGTGACCTTATAGTCCTGATTTTGATTACGTAATACAATGCCCAAAGCACCAGTATCAGGGATACCGACGCCACGCCATATCCCAAGTATTTGGCGATGTCAGCTACCTCTATATTTGATGTGGCGGTTGCTGATTCGGCAGGAAGCACCTCCCTCGCAATGGGCTGAGCCTCAGCTGACAACTCTTTCCCTTGGTTGGAATTAATGAGCGGCACTGGCTTCTCTATTGAGATCTTGGGCAGCATATTCTCGTTGATGATCTGTGTATCAGCCGAATAGACCTCGAACGATAGGGTGCTCATCAGGATGCTGAATGCCGGTATCATCAGCAGGAAGATGCGGCAAGCCTTGTATGACGCCTTGTTGCGGAGGCCGATCCAATAGAGCCCGGTGAGAAGCGCCGACGATAATATGAACTTGAAGAATAAAGTTGTCATAATTTTTTAGTTTTTGGGTGTGTTTTCAATTGTTGTTTTGGTAGAGACGCACGGCCGTGCGTCTCTACGAGCGTTCATCTGTATCTTCCTCCATTTCCTTGAGGATTTCCTTGAGCTCGTCCTTGCTGATGTTCTCGCTCTTGGCGAAGAAGGAGAAGAAGTTTCTCATCGAACCGCCGAACACGTTTTTGCGGGCGTGCTCCATGAAGTTGTTCTGATACTGCTCACGTGTCAAGAGGGGCTTGTAGATGTGCATCTTGCCGTTTTTCTGGAATGTAACGACGCCTTTCTTGGTGAGCACCTGCATTACGGTGAGCGTTGTGGTGTAGGCTGGCTTGGGCTCCTCGTACATATCGTGAAGCTGATGCACGGTGGCCTCGCCCTTGTCCCAAAGGTGGTTCATGATGGTGAGCTCCGCCTTGGTGAGTTGTGTGGTTGTAGTCTCGTTTGCCATAGTGGTTTAAATTTTTACTATTGATTTCATACTGCAAAGTTAGTATATAAAAACATAATCACCAACTATTTTTGCCGTACAATACAAAAATAGTTGGTGATTATATGTGTAATATTCGGTATTACAGGTGGATGTGACTAAAATATTTTTTTTAAAATTTTGTTAAACGCCCCTTTTTTTACCCTTCCTCATCCACCTTCTTCCTGTTCCACCAAGCCAGGGCAACGCCGCTGATGAATCCGAAAAGATGCGCCTCCCACGATACTCCGGGCTGCGATGGCAATACTCCCCAGATGCAGCCGCCGTAGAGGAAGAATATCACGCCCGATATCAGCAAGGTCTTGATGCTGAACCTGAAGATGCCGATGGCGAGCAGGAATCCCAGCAG
>JAKSLV010000128.1 GCA_024401025.1 Bacteroidales bacterium | reverse complement strand
AGCTCCTTTGGCAGTACGTCGCTCTTTACGGGACGGCCGTTCATTGTGCAGACGCTGGTGATTACGCCCTTTAGCACAAGGCGGTTGGTATCCTTGATGTAGACATCCTCGATGAACTTGAACTTGATGAAGCCATCCCTCTCGATAGCCAGCTTCACCACAAAAACATCCTTGCTTCTTAGCGGCGATTTGTATTCCAGCTCGGATTTTATAACCACGGCGTCGATGCCGTCGTCGTGGAGCTTGGAAAACGAGCAGTTGGCTGTCAGCAGAAACTCGTGACGCGTGTGCTCCAGGTAGTTCTGATATACAGCATTGTTTACAATGCCCTGGAGGTCACACTCATAGTCGCGAACCTTGAATTCCAGCTCGTAGATATAATTTGTATTCTGCATTTTCAATCTATTTTTACGTGCGCCTCTATGGAAACCACGCTGCGCTTTGATATCAGCTCGCTGTTCCTGAAAGGCTGTTTTATCTTGTAAACCAGTATCTCGCCATCCATAGTGCGCACCTCGTATTCGCGCACGGCGTTTTCCATATCCATCGATACCAGATTGCCCACTGTGCTCAGGAAATCAAGATATGCGCCATACACCTGACGGTTGTTGGTGATGATGGAGCAGGATACGCACTCGTCGAGATATTGCGAGAATTCAAAAATGTAATAAGGATACTGATTGATTCCCTTGCAGGTGAGCAGAATGGTGCCACCCGGTATGGTATCGGTTTTCAGCACACCAAACTCAGGATCCTCGTTAAGCTTGTTTGTTACGTGCTTGTAGCTGCGCCCCAGCAGATTGGTCTGCGCATATAGGCTGCCAGCTGCAAGCATCAGGAATAATAATGTTATGATAGCCCTCATATCGCTGCTTCTGTAATTCTGTAAATTGCCTGCAAATTTAATATATTTATCTGTATCAGAAGCGGGCGCAATATATTTTTTGGGTTAATTTGCTATTAAAAAATATGATGCCCATCCTCAGGGTTTCGATGGCCACGTATGATTTTGGGGCCTGCTTGATCTCGTCCCAGGCCTTGCTCATACCCTTGCTCCAGTTGATGTCGTCGAAGATGGCCACGGTGTTGTCGTCGGCGTGCTGGGCTATCATCTCGTAATAGCGCTTGGTGGCCTCGTAGGTGTGGTTTCCGTCCACGTATATCAGTCCAAAGGGCTGATTGTTGCTCAGGATGTCGTCCAGAACGTTGTCGAATGGGCTTACGATTGGAGTGATGTTGTCGTATCCAAGCAGGCGGAAGTTCTCTGTTGCCACCTTGGATGTCTCGGGACAGGCTTCCACAGTGATTACGTTGGCATCAGGATTGCCACTTGCAAGATACAATGTGCCTATGCCCAGCGATGTGCCCAGCTCCAGTATGGACTGAGGCTTCAGGAAAGCGCTCATCCTCTGGAGCAGCTGTCCGTATTTGCCGTACGACGAGCTGGATTTTGCAATGTCGCTTACCGCGCGCTCGTATTTATCGCCGTTGCCCTTGGCGCCGGCCGATGTTACCATTATCTTCTTATTGCTGCTCTTGAATCTTACCAGAGAGAGCTCCGCACTGCTGTAATCTAGTTTGTCCTGCGGATAAAGAACTTTTGTAAAGAATTCGTATATATTTGGTGAATGGACACCGTGTCCGTTGCGATGCCCAGCTTGAAAGAAATGCCTAAGTGTAAATAAAATATCCATTATAAAAAAAGAAAAAAAGGTGGGGGCCGCTTTGATACGGCAGCCCCGCCTTTCTAAATTAAAAATTATATCAAATATGAAAAATCAGTTCTCATTTTCGAAAAAACAAAATCCAATTATCTCATAATAGTGGCCTCGCGGTCAGGTCCTACTGAAATCATCTTTACGGGAACGCCTACAAACTCCTCGATGAACTTGATGTAGTCCATGAGCTCCTTTGGAAGGTCGCTCTCCTTCTTGCAGTTGGAGATGTCGCATTTCCAGCCCTTGAACTCCTTGTAGATAGGCTTGGCCTCCTCTGATGCGTCGAAAGGCATCGACATTGTCTCCTTGCCGTTGATGGTGTACTTTACGCAAGCCTTTATGGTGTCGAAGTCGTTGAGAACGTCGCCCTTGGTGCAGATAAGCTGTGTAACGCCGTTGATCATGCAAGAATACTTGAGCTGAACGAGGTCGAGCCAGCCGGTGCGGCGTCTGCGGCCTGTTGTGGCGCCAAACTCGTGACCAAGCTGACAGAGCTTGTCACCGGTCTCGTCGAAGAGCTCGGTTGGGTAAGGACCTGCGCCTACGCGTGTGCAGTATGCCTTAAAGATGCCGAACACCTCGCCAATCTTCTGAGGAGCAACGCCCATACCTGTGCAGGCACCGGCGCAGATTGTGTTGCTGGATGTTACGAAAGGATATGTTCCGAAATCGATGTCGAGCATTGTGCCCTGAGCACCCTCGGCCAATACACTCTTGTTCTCCTGAAGCTTCTCGTTTACGTACATCTCGCTGTCGATAAACTCGAACTGCTTGAGGCACTCGATGCCCTCGAACCAGCCCTTTGTGAACTCCTCAAGAGAGAAGTCGGTGAAGCCGAGGCTTGCAATCTCGCGGAGGTGGCGCTGTGTGAGAGCGTCGAACTTCTCCTTGAAGTTAGGAAGAAGGATGTCGCCGATGCGGAGACCGTTGCGGCTTATCTTGTCGGTGTATGTAGGTCCTATGCCCTTGAGTGTGGATCCAATCTTCGACTTGCCCTTGGCAGCCTCGTTGGCGGCGTCAAGGATGCGGTGTGTTGGGAGGATAAGGTTGGCACGCTTGGCAATCTTGAGGCAGTTTTTCAACTCAGGATTCTGTGCGTTGATAACCTCGATCTCGTCCTTGAAGATCTTTGGGTCCAATACAACGCCATTGCCGATGATGTTGATGGCGCCATCTGTGAAGATGCCTGAAGGGATAGTGTGGAGAACGAACTTCTTGCCAGAGAACTCGAGAGTATGGCCGGCGTTTGGACCGCCCTGGAAACGAGTTACAATGTCATACTTGGGGGCAAGCACATCTACGATTTTGCCTTTGCCTTCGTCACCCCACTGAAGGCCTAATAATACGTCTATTTTCATTTTATGTTTTAAAATAAATGTTTGTTTGTCATATAAATTGTTGTCTGTTACCTCGAGAGCTTCTTTGTGGCGCACTGCGGACATAGTCCATACAAGTACACCCTGTGCGAGTAGATCTCGAAATTGGTTACCGCCGCGGCGTTGTCCTCTATCTGGGGAATCTCCATATCGTCAAACTCGGCCACCTTGCCGCAGTTTACGCATACCACGTGGTTGTGACCCTTTCCCAGATTGCGCTCATACGAGGCCCTGGCGGTGTCGAAATCGTGCCTTATCACCAGCCCGCAGGCTGTAAGCACTTCCATTGTGTTGTATATCGTGGCCTTGCTTACATTGTGTCCAAGGTCGGAAATATGCTTGTAAAGCCATTCGATATCAAAATGTCCGTCGATTTTGTATATCTCCTCCAATATCATGAAACGCTCAGGTGTACGTCGCATCTTGTTGGTGGTCAGATACTTGTCGAGCATTTCCTTTGGAGTGAATTCCTCAAAGTCGTATATCATAACTTCTGGATTTTCAGAGTGTAAAATTACCTTTTGTTTATAACAATAAAAAATTTATGCCTATTAAAATTTCAAATATTTTCAAAAAAAATATCCAACTCGCTGATAATAGGCATATTAAGATAATGCTTTTATTGTACCAGCACCACCTTGCCGTCGCGCTCGGTTATCTGGTTGGTGTTTACGAGGTGCAGCATCGCGGTCTCGATGTTTTTCAGCACCTTGTCGCCCATACGTGCAAAACCCAGATGCTTGGATGTGCTCTTCTTCAGATCCTCGAACGGCAGTGCCATCTCGGTCTGCAACACATATTTTATGGCGTTCTGATACTCCACAGAAGGTATCTCGTTGCACTCACGGGTGTCGTCGGTGCGGAAAGCCTTGTAGTTGGCCGGTATCTGGTCGGGTCGCCAGAACACCAGCATCTCGTTGCTGCATGTTGTAATGGCGTCAACCTTGCCGATGATGTCGCCGTAAGCCTGAGCCACCGCGTTGGAAATCCTGCTGATTCCCCAGGCCGAGAGCACACGTTTCTGCAGGTAGTCGGCCAGGATGGGAGCCTCAGCCTCTATCACCTGCTCTATCTGAGCCTTGATGTTGGCGGCGTTTTTCGGATTGGTGAAATCGCCAGCGCCGCTTCCGTACTGGGTGATATCCAGCGGCTTGTACACCTGTTTCTGGATTGCGTTGGGGTCGGAGAACAGGCCGGTGCTCATAGCCTCGGGAGCCACCTCCTCCATCTCTATCTCAATCTTCTTTTTCTCGGGTTCCAGTTCTACAGGGTTCTTGGCGTTTTCTATTGCTGAGGCCACCTTTTCAAGCACGGCGTCCTTGTTGTTCATCCAGTCGATGCTCCACACCTTCATAATCTTCCAGCCCAGCATCTTCAATACCGAAGGCTGACAGATTTCCCTGTCGCGGGCGGTCTTTATGCGCGATGGGTCGTTGCTGTCGGTAAGTATGGCCAGCACGTAGCGGTTCTTGTCGTTGGGGTCGCATACGGCCACGTCAATCTTGAAACCCGAGCATCCCACCTGCACGTCGGCGTCGTAGCCCATAGCCTTCAGCTCCTTGGCCAGGTCTTTGGCTATCTCGTTTCCGTTGTTGCTGATGTTGCCTTTTATTGCTGATGCTCCGTGCTGGGCAAAGGCCAGGAACTTCTTGAGTCCCTCCACTCCCACTGCCGATGTCCTGTTGGTGTCTATCATATCGGCTGTAAGCGTAGAGAAAATCTTCATCTCGTATCTGGCGCGCGATACGGCCACGTTAAGTCGTCGCTCGCCGCCCTTCTGGTTTAGAGGGCCGAAGTTCATCGAAACCTTGCCGTTCTCGTCGGGACCATAGCCAACCGAGAAGAGGATCACGTCGCGCTCGTCGCCCTGAACATTCTCCAGATTCTTGCAGAAAAGCGGCTCCTCGCCGTTCATCGCGATAGCCTCCAGTTCGGGCTTTTTGGTGAAGAGGTCCTGAATCATATCATCTATCAGCTGCTGCTGAACGATGCTGAAAGTTACCACTCCGATGCTCCTCTTGCTGAGTTCAGGATCGCTGAGGCGGCGCTCAATCTCGTCCACCACGGCCTTTGCCTCGGCGGGATTGCGTCGTGTCTTGCCCTTGTCGTAGTATCCGTCCACCTTCTCGAAAGTAACCTTGCTGATGCGGTTGTCGGGGCTTGGGAATGTCAGCAGCGAGTTGTCGTAATACTCGTGGTTGCTGAAAGTAATCAGGCTCTCGTGCTTGCTTCGGTAGTGGAACAGGAGGTTCTTGCTGTTGAAGTTGAGGGCCAGGGCGTCGTCGAGGATGGATTCCAGATCCTCCACGTCGATGTTTTCCTCGTCGGTCTGCTGCGACGAGAAGAAACTTGTAGGCGGCATCTGCTTGGGGTCGCCGGTTATCACCACGTTCTCGCTTCGGGCAATGGAGCCCACTGCATCGGAGGTAGGCATCTGCGACGCCTCGTCGAAGATGGTGATATCGAACTGAGGCTTGTCGGTAAGTGTAAGGTACTGAGCCACCGACATTGGCGACATCAGCATACACGGGCAGAGCCTTGGCAGCAGGTTTGGAATGCTGTCGAAAATCTTTCTAATGGAAGTTCCGCGGCCGTTGCTGCGGATGTTTTTCATAAGGATTCCTGGCTCGGAATTCTTGCTGGCCTCGGTGCTGAAGTTGGGCGCACGGCTGGCCATAATGGCGTAGAGCTCGGCTTTGGCAAGCTCCATATACTTGTCGTTGAGCTCGCGGTAACGCTTTACCTTATCGTCGAAAATATCGCCCTTGAAGAGCTTGGCGTTCTCGTCGATGGCAAACACGTGGTCGCAGATGGCCTTGTAGAGGCTCTTCTTGAAAATCACGGTCCACTGGTCGGGGTCGGCGTCGGTCTTGTCGAAATATTCCATCGCAAAATCCAGC
>JAKSLV010000127.1 GCA_024401025.1 Bacteroidales bacterium | reverse complement strand
GTTGACAGCGGCGAGATGAAGTGCGCTTTCGCAATGTACGCAGTAAGCATGGATCAGCTGCTGAACATTGCCGACACCGGCAACATAATGCCTCCAAAGACCACTTGGTTTGAGCCTAAGCTCCGCAGCGGTCTCGTGGTTCACACTCTTGACTAAATAATCTTAAAAATTGGGTTGCTTACATAATAAATCAGGCTTTGCAATAGTTTGAATATATCAGAAAGCAAACTTAATTTACTAATGATTAAAAAAAACAACAGAACAATGAAAAAGATTTTGACAATGGCGCTGATGGCGCTGATGACTACAGCCTTTTTCTGTCAGGACCTGCACGCTCAGGTACAGGAGCAGCAGCATCAGACCAGAAAAGAAAAAAAGGCTGAGGCCAAGGCTATAGCAGACTCGCTTGCACAGCTGGAGGCATCTATTGTGGATGGCGTGGAGATGACTTTCAAGTTTACCGACCACAATTTCGGCACCAGAGAGGCAGGATCGGACATCTCTTACGAGTTCGAGTTTGTGAACACAGGCAAGAATCCGCTGATAATATCAAATGTATCAACATCTTGCGGATGCACAACTCCCGACTACAGCCGCGAGCCTGTTCCATCAAAGGGCAGAGGCAAGATACATGTGAAGTACGATTCCAACAGAATCGGCAGCTTCTCGAAGAGCATCACAGTATACAGCAACGCCGAGAACAGCCCAGTGGTACTCTCGATAAAGGGTACTGTGGTGGTAAAGCAATAAGCTGACAAACAGAAGATTAAATGGACATAAAAAAGGGGCTTCAGATTCTGAAACCCCTTTTTTTTATGCTGTGATTAACGTAAGTTTTTTATCACACAGATGACACAGATTTTCACAGATTATTTTTCTATATTACGTGATATTATATAAAATCTGTTTTATCTGTGAGAAACGTTGAACTGACGTTAATTAGTTGAGAATGTCGAAGTGATGAAGCAGCGCTATTGCGGCAAATGAAACAACGTTGCCAAGCAGCGAGCAGAAAAAGAATCTGGTGTTGCTGGCGGTGTTGGGCCTGTCGCGGAAATATGCAATGTAGAACACCCACTCGAATACTACCGCCACGGCAAAGGCTATGCCCAGCCATGTGTAATATCCAAAATCGCTGTTGCCGGCAGGGATAAAGAGGCAAAGGATGGATGTGAAAGCATTGCCCGAGAGCACTGACATAAACACCCTGATAAGATTAAGATTGCGGTGAGCAAGCAGTATCAGGCTGATGATAAACTCGATAAGTACCATACCTGCAAAGAGATACAGAGTATCGAAGCTGGTGTTGAGAATATTATTCATTTTTTATGGTCAATTTTGTAAAATTTTTCTGAGACAAAGTTAATAAAAAAACTTAAAAAAATAGTACCTTTGGGGCATAGAATTTTTTGAAAAAATGCAAAAGAATATCAGAAACCAGGAAAGCGTGATAGCCGGAGTGCTGGAGCGTCTATACGAGGCTCAGGACGGAATGAGCATCGACAAGCCGTCCAAGAAACAGGCCAAGGAGTTCTTGTATCTATGTTTCAACCTACTGTTCCCGATAAACGCCAGAAAAACCAAGAGCCACACGGGCGACGAGGCTGCGCTGTATCAGCTAAGCCACCTGCTCACCACAATGCTGCTGCCAGTAAGGAAAGAGCTGAAAAACAGCATCGAGGACATCTCACTGGATTTTATCGAGCAGCTGCCCGACATATACAATATGCTGATGAAGGACGCAAAGGCAATTTGCGATTTCGACCCGGCTTCATCCAGCCTAGAGGAGGTGATCATAACATATCCGGGATTTTTCGCCATTACATCATACCGCATTGCCCACGCCCTTAAGCTGCTGGGAATTCCGCTGGTGCCGCGCCTCATAAGCGAGTACGCACATTCCATTACCGGAATCGACATCAATCCCGGCGCGCAGATTGGCGAGTGCTTTTTCATCGACCACGGCACGGGAATTGTAATAGGTGAAACAGTGATAATAAAAAACAACGTAAAGATATATCAGGGCGTAACTCTGGGAGCGCTTCAGGTAAAAAAGGAGCTGGCATCCACCAAGCGACACCCAACCGTGGAGGACAACGTGATAATATACGCCAACGCTACCATCCTGGGCGGCGAAACCGTTATTGGACAGGGCTCGATAATTGGCGGAAACGTCTGGATAACAAGCTCGGTGCCCGAAAACTCTCTGGTATACCACACCAACGAGATTAAGATTAAAAACATCAACAACAAAAAGTAAAATCAAAATAGAAAACCAAAATGTTGAAAGTAACTTGCGGCATATTAAGGCAGGGCGACAAATTTTTCATGGCCCAAAGGCCGGCTAACAAACAGATGGGAGGTTTCTGGGAATTTCCCGGCGGCAAAGTGGAAGAGGATGAATTCGAGAGCGACTGTCTCCACCGCGAATGGGAGGAGGAGCTTGGTGTAAGTATCATGATCCTGAAAGACTACATGCCGGTAACATACGATTACAGCAAATTCCAGATAGAGCTGTCAGCTTTCGAGATAAGCGTTGTGGAAGGCGACCTTACCCTGAAGGAGCACACAGATTCGGGCTACTTCAGCAAGGAGGAAATCATGAAAATGGACGTTACCCCCGCCGACAGAATTATCGTGGAGAAGTATCTGTAATAAAAAAGCAGCATCAGGACAACAAAAAAAAAGGCAGTTCGGAAAAATTTCTCTGAACTGCCTTTTTCATATATGGGCTGATAAATCGATGAATTATTATTATCACACAGACAACACTGATAACTCTTATTTTACACAAATTTATATTATATGATATTATATCTATTAAAATAATAAAATCTGTGTCATCTGTGTCATCTGTGCGAAACTTTCAATTAGTAGATTAGTCTTTCTTGCTGCCAAGTATCATAGCCAGCAGACGGAGAATCTCGAGGTAGATCCATACAAGGGTAACCATGAGACCGAAAGCGGCATACCACTCAAACTCGGCTGGAGCGCCTGATTCCACACCATTTTCAATAGTATTGAAATCGAGAACGAGGTTCAAAGACGCAATGCCAACGATAATCAGCTGAATAACAACGCCTACCCAGCCAAGACCAAAGAGGCTGATGTTGGCGCCGAAGAGGTTGGCCACAAACGATACCAGATAGAAAACACCTATGCCGATGGTGGCATACGTGATTACCTTTACGAATGTGTTGCTGGCCCTGAGGATTCCAAAACGGTAGCATATGAACACTACTGCGGCCAAAAGACTCGTAAGGAGAACAGCCTGAAGCACAATGCCGTGGAAAGCAGCATTATACATAGCTGATACTGCGCCAAGGAGCAGACCCTCGCACAAGGCGTAGATAGGTCCGAAGATCATGGCCAGATCCTGCTTGAAACAGCATACCAGAGCGCAAACGAAGGCTCCAATGCCACCGCCAATCATGCAAGGTGTAAGGGCGGGACTTTCTACGCCGAAGAGTTTCCATGTGATTGTGGCTGTAAGCACCACAAGCGCAAACAGGAGCAAAGTCTTGGTGGCAGTGCCCTGAACGGTCATCTGACCCTCGCCAGCAAACTCGCGCACAGCCTGTGCGAAACGGCTGTCAGAGAATGCGGGATTAGAAGTTCTCTCAAAATTCATAATTCTTGAAAATTTTTAATTGTTAATAATCCAAATCATTAAGCCAGCTTTACCTTGTACCTGTGCTCAAACTTGCCCTTGGAGATATTGCTGAGCTTGTTCTTTATCATCTTGCGGCGCAGCATGCCAACCTTGTCGGTGAAGAGAATGCCATCAAGGTGATCGTACTCATGCTGAACCACACGAGCGCAAGCGCCTGTAAGTGTCTCTTCCTGAAGCTGGAAGTTCTCGTCGTAATAGCGGATCTTTACGCCGTCGGGACGGTCGACATCCTCATGGAGACCAGGGATAGAAAGGCAACCCTCGTTGTAGGAAACCTTGTCGCCGAAATATTCCACAATCTCGGGATTGATGAAGGCGCGCTTGAACGATTTTGTGAAAGTATCGTTGTCGTCGTCGGTCATAGGACCAGCATCCACCACAAAAAGACGGATTGCAAGGCCCACCTGAGGAGCAGCAAGACCCACGCCGTCAGTCTTGTACATAGTCTCAAACATATCTGCAATCAGCTGCTTGAGTTCAGGATAATCATTGTTTATAGTCTCGGCCTTCTTTCTAAGAACGGCAGTACCTATAATGCTAATTGGTAATATCATTTTTATTTAGATTTTAAAATAATTACGAAATACGAATTACGAATTACGAATTCTGAAATACGTTATGGCATTTATAGAAAATCATATTCAAGCCAAGATCGTAATTCGTAATTCGTAATTCGTAATTATCAACCATTCTCCTCCATCCATCCCTGCAAAATGAGTGCCGCTGCCATTTTGTCGGTGTTTCCCTTGGTAGCGCGGTATTTTTTGCTGAAGTTTCCTGCCAACATTACATCCACGGCCTGCTTGGAAGTGTATTGCTCGTCGTAATAATCTATCGGCATATCAGGGAAAAGCCTCTTGAGATTCTCCACGAAAAGCCTGATTTGCTTTACGATAGGATTCTCGCCGCCATTGGGATTTACGGGGAAACCCACCACTATCCTATCCACCTTATTATTAGGAATGTAATTCTTGAGATAAGGAGTCAAGACTGTGGTGTCCACAGTCTCGAGCGGCGAAACTATAATTCTGGAAGGGTCGGTTACGGCCAATCCAGTGCGCTTGCCACCATAATCTATAGCTAAAATACGTCCCATTATTGTTTTGCAAAATTAATCTCAAAGGTAAAACAAAAAATCGTAACAATCAAAAAAAAATTTTAAAATAAATTGGATTTTGTGATGCCATGTTAAAATAGTTTTGTTTATATTTGTAACAAATTTCATGAAGATTACGTATAACACTAAAACTATACTAAAAACATATAAAAAATGAGCAAAATTACAGTAATCGGCGCTGGCAACGTAGGCGCAACATGTGCTGAGACAATCGCACGCAGAGACCTCGCTACAGAGGTAGTATTGTTGGACATCAAGCCAAATCTCTCTGAGGGTAAGGCACTTGACATCTGGCAGACATCTGCATTGGCAGGTTTCCACCACCAGATAAAGGGTTTCACCAACGACTACTCGGCAACAGCAGACAGCGACGTTATCGTTATAACATCAGGCGTACCACGCAAGCCAGGTATGAGCCGCGAGGACCTCATCGGCGTTAACGCTGGCATCGTAAAGTCTGTAACAGAGCAGGCTATGAAGGCTTCTCCTAATGCTATCGTTATCATCGTTTCTAATCCTTTGGACGTTATGACATATGTAGCATTCAAGACAGCTCAGAAGGTGGCTGGTTCTACAAAGAACAAGGTATTCGGTATGGCTGGTACACTCGATACAGCACGCTACAAGGCATTCCTCGCAGAGGAGATAGGCGTTACTCCTCAGGACATCCAGGCTCTGCTCCTCGGTGGCCACGGCGACACAATGGTTCCTCTCCCACGCTACACCACAGTGGGCGGCGTTCCTGTAACTGACCTGGTAGCTAAGGAGAAACTCGAGGCTATCATCGAGCGCACAAAGAAGGGCGGTGGCGAGCTCACCAACCTCCTCGGCACTTCTGCTTGGTATGCTCCTGGTACTTCTGCCGCTTACATGGTAGAGGCTATCATTCGCGATCAGAAGAGACTCGTTCCTGTATGTGCTTACCTCGATGGCGAGTACGGCTACAAGGATATGTACCTCGGCGTTCCAGTTATCCTCGGCAAGAATGGTGTTGAGAAGATCATCGAGCTCAACCTCAATGCTGACGAGAAGGCTCTCCTCGACGCTTCAGCTCAGGCTGTTAAGAAGACTCTCGGCGTTCTCGACACAATGAACGTTCTCTAATCCAAGAGACCCAATTTCACAGAATAGATTATAAAAAGTATGAAAGCATGAATTCCTTTCGGAATCCATGCTTTCTTTTTTTTTTTACTTCTTTTTGCCGTCGGAA
>JAKSLV010000126.1 GCA_024401025.1 Bacteroidales bacterium | reverse complement strand
AATTACTATTTTTTCGGTTGATATCCAAATCTTTAACATATTTTTATATAATAATGGCGCACAGATTATCATATCATAATCAATGCGCCATCATTGTCCATTGTCCATTATCCATTATCCATTAATGAATAGCAAGGCTATTCATTAACGCTTCGTGTGTTTATCTTGTTGCCCTGGATGTCGTAAGTGTATATCCAGCCATTTTTCTCAGTGGTGAAGGCGATTGACGTGCTGGCAACTATTTCTCCCAACTGATTGGCGTCCAAGGTTTTATATTTCTTGCCTTGAGTATTGTAGATATTGTACCAACCCATTTTGAAGAGGATGAAATAAGTGCTTGTGTAAGTCACCATCTGACCCTCGTTCATAGAAAGATTTGTATAATATTTGCCATTTTGGTCATATAGACGATACCAGCCATTGCGCTCAATAATGTGCGAAATCTGCTGACCCGATGAGCTTCCAAATAGTCCGAACATAATTTTAATTACGAATTACGAAATCCGAATTACGAATTCCTCTTTACACTTTAAACTTTACACTTTTTACTTCACGGCAATTGTCTCAATTTCCAATCTTGCGCCCTTGGGAAGATCCTTTACTGCGAAAGCGCTTCTTGCAGGGGAGTTGGTCTTGTAATACTCTCCGTAAACCTCGTTCATAGCGGCAAAGTCGCTGATGTCGGCGAGGAGACAGGTGGTCTTTACTACGTCGCAGTAATCGTAACCGGCGGCCTTCAGGATTGCGCCTATGTTGTTCATTACAAGGCGTGTCTGAGACTTGATGTCGGCGGTTGAGAGTTCGCCGGTCTTGGGGTCGAGCGGAATCTGACCTGAAATATAAAGAGTGCCGTTGGCCTCGATAGCCTGGCTGTAAGGACCAATTGCCTGTGGTGCGTCTGGTGTTGAGATAACCTTTTTCATTGTTGATTTTTGATTTTTAATTTTTGATTGGAAGGATACATTTTTTGATTTTTGATTTTTGATTTTTGATTTTTGATTTCGTTTTATTGATACAAATAACAAAATGCAAATCAAAAATCAAAAATTAAAAATCAAAAATGTAAAAAATGAAAGCAAACCTATAAGCCGGATTCTGTCCCGAATTGCTTCGGTGCCTGCCATTTATCTACTACTGCCATTGCTGACAGTCTCTAACGACCTACCCCCTGGCCCGGACGAGCAGCCCGGTATAATTACCAGTATATTTGGTCTTTCAACCCGCCGATACACACCCCCGGTGTCACCATCGGAAGTCGTGGGCTCTTACCCCGCGTTCTCACCCTTACCCTTTCGGGCGGTTATTTTCTTCTGCATTTACCACAACCTCGCGGCCATCTTCCAGTTAAGAAGGGCGGTGCTCTAAGTTGCCCGGACTTTCCTCTCGCATATTGCTACGCCAGCGACAGACCGGTCTGCTTCCAAGACGCAAAATTATAAAGTTTAATGATACTATCCAAAAATTATCGGCATTTTATCCGAAAATATTTAATTCTTTTAATTCTTTCCCATTCTTTCAATTTTTGGATAAAAAAAAGAGCCTCCGTCAGGAGGCTCCAATGTTATGGTGTCGCAAACGTAGTTTGCAATGGATTTACTTCTTGTACTCATCCAATGTCATTACCTCGGCGGAGTTGTAGAGGTCGTGACGCTTGCCCCAGTCCTGGTTTGCGGTTTCGAGGAACTCGCTCCAGCACATAAACCAGGCCCACTTGTTCTGCTTCTTCAGGATCTCGGGAGTTGGCATAATGCCGCATTCGCCAATGGCCACAGGCTTGCCGTTGCCGAGTTTCAGAAGCTTCTCGTAATCGTCCTTCTCGTAGTTGCCGGAGTAGAAATCGGTGGCCAGAATGTCAACGTAGTTATCGCCGGGATAGAAAACGCTGTATTCCCTTACATTGCTGTTGCCCAGCTCGTTGGCGTTGAAAACCCAGAGCAGGTTGTTGATTCCGTGGTATTCGGTGATGCGCTTCCAGAGCATCGTGTAGAGTTTCTTGTAGTTGTCGCCATTGCTGCACCACCAAAACCAGTCGCCGTTCATCTCGTGATAGGGGCGGAAGATTACAGGAATGTTAAGGTCCTGAAGCTGACGCAGATAGAATGCTATTACGTCCACCTGAGATTTCCAGGTGTTGTTGATTTCGGTGCCCTCGGTAAGGAGGTCTTTCCATTGTTTATCAGTTAGCTGACTCTGAACTCCATTCTCGCCCTTCCAGATGGTGTAGTTGGCGCGTGTGGTGGGAGGTACGGCGTGCCACATCAGGGTTATGATGGCGCCCTTGTCGTGCCACTTGATGCAGTTGTCGATGGTGCGCTGACGGAAGTTGATGCCGTCCAAGGTGTTTGGCTCGCTGTATCCGAAATCCTGACCCATAACAACAGGATATTTGTCGGTGAGGTTGTGGACACGCTCTGTGTAGGTGTCGCTCATCAGTGGATAGTTGTGCTGACCTGCGAGGCAGGTCTTGTCCTGGAGGTCGTAGATTTTCTGGAGGAGAGCCTTTGCCTCGGGGCTGGCGTTGGGATTCACGGGTTTCTGTGCAAAACCGCATAACGACAATGCGGCCATTGCAGCGGTAAGTATCAGTTTTCTCATAATGTAATTGGATTAATTAAATAAGTATGGAATTATAATAATTGGAGCGGGAAACGGGTCTCGAACCCGCGACCTGAAGCTTGGGAAGCTTCCGCTCTACCAACTGAGCTATTCCCGCGTTGTGGTTTTATATTGCAAAGATAGAAAATATAATTTGTTCCCAAAAAATATTTTCTATCTTTTTAGGATTCTACAGGCTGTCGGCTGGCTGATTTGTCTGTTTTTCAGCTTCTTGCGCCTGCTCATTTTTTTCAGTGTCAGCTTCAGCATTATTATCCGAAGCCGGGCTGTCGGCAGGGGTGGGGCTTGCGGTAGACATAGGGTCAGCTACAGCCTCCGACTCCTTCTTCTCTTCCTTGTGAACGTATTCGCCCTGATCGAGGAAACGCTTGTAGATGCGGCCAATCTGGGGATTGGTAACGAAGTTCATATTGTTGCAGAAAAGGAAGTCGGTGATCTTGTGCTCGGCGGCGTATTGGCGCATATTCTTGTTGAAATAGCGGTAGTCCACCACGTGCACCTCCTCAAACGAGTGGAAGAGGCAGCTGGGCACCGTGTTGCCGAAACTGTCCTTCATAATGAGGATCCTGCGGCCGTTTTTCTGGCTGGTAACCACCTTGGTGATCCTGCTGTCGCTGCCCATAAAGGTGCAGTAGGCGCCGCCGTTTCCGTCCTTGAAGATGCAGAAGTAATTGCCTTTCTGCCAGTTGGAGGCCTTGGTGATATGGCGCTCGTCGTCGAGGGTGTACACAATGTATTGGGTCTCGAAATCCACTTTTGGGAAATACCACACGAAATCCTCGGGCGAGTTTTTGATGGCGGCGTCGCTGCAATACGCGTACAGCGATCCCACAAATCCGTGCACCGTGCGCACCTCGTAGCCCTCGCTGATGCCCGGGGCCGGCAGTCCGGCCATCTCGCAGAGTTTCTGGGCGGCGTAGAATCCTCCAAGCGGACTCCAGTGGTGGTCGGTGTGGAGGTAAATGTGCTCGTCGCGGTGGTCGTAAAGGGTCTGCCAGATATCCACGCCCGTTACTCCGGGCTCCAGGTAGCCGAAAGTCTTGTCTATTATCGCCTTCTGGTTCACCATCCTTCCCTTGGCCTGCTCGGGGCAGTAGAATTCCACCGCCGTGGGCACGGGCATCACCCATACGTGGGCCTCAGGGAATGCGGCCTTGTAGGCGTTGGCGGCGCTGGCGTAGGATTCCACGTATGCCGAAGTGCTTGTAAATCCGAACATTGCCTTGGCGTTGGGTTCCTTGCCCAGTATCAGGATTCCGTTGCTGGCCGGCTTGTAGTTTTGGCCTATGGTGTCGGCGGATTCTTTCTCTTGGTCTGATGCTGCTGCCAGGCTGTCGGCCTCATTTGGTTCGGCCGCTGCGGGTTCGGTGGTGGGGCCCTGGTCGATGATCTCGGGCGCAAAGGTTACGTCGGAGATCATATTAACCTCGTCGTCGGAGTGGTAGCCGCGGGCGCGCTTCATATTGTCGTTGGTGTTCAGGAAAAAATCCCTGAACGGCTCGCTGTCGCTGTACCACTTCGATATGCTGTCGGCATACTCGCCGCTCATCAGCCTCTCGGTGCTGAATTTTGGGAAAGTGGCCAGATTGCGCCTCTCTCTCTCCGATACCGTGCTCCTCGGAAAAAAGTTGAGCACCACGGTGGCCAGACCGAAAGCGCCACCTGCGATGATTAGGTATATCTTGCTGCTGCTAAGCATTTTCTCTATCGTTTATTTTGTTGTTGGGTTCTGAGTAAGATAGCCTCGTATGGCGTTCTGAATGTTGGCCACTCCCATAAATCCGGTGTTGTTGCAAAGCACCACGTCGGTAATGTTGTTGTCGCGCACATATTCGGTTAGGTTCTTGGTGAAATACCTGCAGTCCACCACGTGGATATCCTCAAACGAGTACATTAGGAAGCTTGGCAGCGCGTTTCCGAAACTGTCCTTCACGAACAGAATCCTGCGGCCGTTTCCAGCGTTGGTGTGTATGTGGGTGAGCCTTGCGTCGCCGCCCATAAAGGTGCAGTATGCCGCGCCGCTTCCATCGGCATAGTCGAGGAAATAACGTTCCTGATACGGCTCCGTTGCGCTTGTAACCCTGTGTGGACCAAGGAATTTGTACTTAATGTAAGTGGTTGTGTACTGGGCCTTTGTGGGTTTCCAGAACACGAAATCCTCGGGATTGTTTTTCACGTTAAGGTTTCGGCTATACATATACATTGTGCCGCAAAACTTGTGGATAACGTGCTGCTCGTATCTTGTGGAGTCGGAGATCTCGTAGAAAGGCACCTTGCAGAGGGCGGCCAGTCGCTTGGCGGCGTAGAAAGCTCCTAAGGGCTGCCAGTGGTGGTCGGTGCGCGAGTAGATGGGCTCGTCCACGTGCTGGGCCAGTATCGTATGAACGTCCACGCAGTGCACATTGTCGTCCAACTCCCTGAACATTAGGTTGATGGTGCTGAACTGGTCGCTCTCGGTTCCGGGATTGTTTACGGGGCTGTAGTATGCGGCGGCTGTCGGTATGGGCATCAGCCACACGTTCACCGATTCGCCGAAGGCCTGCTTGTATTCGTTGGCAATCTTGGAGTATTCGCTGCATCGCCTGTCCACGCCCTTCCAGCCGGAGTATGCGCGGGTTTCCATTCCCGTGCCCTGAACGTAAACGTATCTCCATTTCCTGGCCGAAATGTTTGGGCAGATGGTGTTCTCGTATGGCGGCACAATGCGGTTTTCCACGTCGTGGCGGTAGTTGTAGGCGGCCAATACGCTGTCCATCCTGCTCATTTTCAGAGTGTCTGATGCTGCTGTATCAGCGATCTTGGCTGTATCGGCAGCTTCAGCCTCAGCAATCTTGACCGTGTCGGAAGCCTCAGCCTCAGCAATCTTCACTGTGTCTGATACGGCAGCCTCAGGGTCAGCTACATTATTTTCCTCTTCCATTGGGAAGGTGTAGTTCATAAATTCCTTCTCGTCGAGGTGGTCGGGCTCCTGGGCGTAGGCTGCGCCTGACAGTCCCGATAGTATTAATAAGGTGTAGATTGGTCGTTTCATAGCAAGTGAGTTTTTTAGAACCTGAAATACAGGAATGCGTTGTTGGTGGCGCCCACAAGCAGCGATATGCTCAGGAAGAGTATCACCACTGATATCACGGCCTTCAGGATTGTGACGGCTCCGGGGTCGCTGATATAGCGTCGTGCGATTTTTCCGGTGGGGAGGCAGAGCGCGATGGCCGCAAGCATCAGCCATATATTGGAGCTGATGGCCTGGGTGCTGATGAAGTTGCTGAAGAACTCGCTGCCGCCCATCAGCATCCTGAAGAACTGGCACATACGGCCAAAGTCGTCGAAGTAGAAGATGCCCCAGCCAAGGTACACTATCACGAGGCTGAACACGTGGCCCAGCGCCGGGATTT
>JAKSLV010000125.1 GCA_024401025.1 Bacteroidales bacterium | reverse complement strand
CGGCGACATTGCCACAGCAAACAACATTGCCACAAGATTCTGCTACTAACAACCATCATGAGCAACTACTTCAACATAAAGAAACTTTGGGCCGATACCAAGAAAGTAATCATCATAGCGGCGTGCGGACTATTGCTGATAGGCAATATTGTGGTATTCTCGTATCTGGACACCACAATGCTGCCCAGCCTTATCTGCATAATAGCCAGCAATCTGATATCGATTTTCCTTACATACATCATATACAAGCCCATCAACAAGATTATTGACGAGGAGGTGGAAGAGAGGCTAAACGAGGGCTTCTCGGCCCAGAAACAGCTCATGGACGAGAAAATGGAGCTGGAGAGCAAGGTGAAGTTTCAGGAACAGAAAGCCGAGGAGCGCGAGAAGGAGATAAAGCGTCTGGAATCGGAACTCGACACCGCCAAGCAGTACAAGTCGATAAGCAGCAACGCCAACCTGGTATTGAAACTGGAACAGATGGAATACGAGAAGGAGGGCTACATAGTAAAGGAGGAATATGTGCGCGACAACAAGTACGGCCAGGACATTAAGGAAGACAAGATACTTGGCCTGTTCTCGTCAAGCAGCAATCAGAGAGTATTGTACATAAAGAAATACCACGAGAAGGCCCTGATAGGAATAGACCTGAGCAAGGTGAGATTCTGCCGACACAACGGACACATATATCTGGAGGGCGTAAAGGTGGAAAACCTCCACAAGGAGATGACAATACGCACCGACAACGAGAATCAGATAGAGCGCTGCATTGTGCTAAACACTCAGAATCAGGGCAAAGACATCATAAGCCTGAACACCGACAAGAAATACGACGATTTCAAGATGTGGTATTCCAAGCAGCAGGACGACATCTTCAACTACGATTTCACGGCCGAGGTTACTCAGCTATGCTCGCAATACACCAGCGTATTGCGTCAGAACCTATACAACAAGTTCCCAAGCCTGCATTTTGTGGACCACGACCTGGAACAGGTGATCAACCTGCAGGGCGAGACTATTTACTCGCTCAACATCAGCAAGGACTTCGACATCCTGGAGGTTTCCAGCTCCATAATGATGATAGCCAACACCATGAACCAGACAATGCCGATAGCAAGGAGATAGTTTTATAAACTTTTTTATAGCTTCCGGATTAAACCTTATCGAACACTTAGTATCAAAAGGGTGTAAAAAGAAAAACACACCCTACAAATGATTAAGAAATTCACCATGCTTTGCTTTGCCATGGCAATTGCGGCATCGGCGGCAGCCCAAGACATAAGCGACAGCATCAGCTCCTACAACTTTACGCTGGAGGACTGCCTGCAATACGCCATGGGCAACAGCTACACACGCAAATCGCGACAGCTGAACATCGAGAGCAGCGAGGCCGCGTATCAGCAGAGCAAAAACAACCGCCTGCCGTCGGTAAACGCATCGGCCAGCGAAAACATGAGCCACACCGGCAGTATGGACAAGGTGAACATATCAGGCAACTACAGCATAAACGCCAGCCAGACAATATACAACGGCGGACAGATAAAGAACTCCATAGAGCAGAGCCGTCTGCAGGCAGAGCAATCGAAGATACAGACCTCGCAATACGACGACCAGCTCACAATACAGATACTCAACGAATTCCTGAACGCACTATCGTGCATAGAGAGGCTACGCTATCAGAGCGGAATAATGAGCAGCTCGCGCGAGGAGCTGGCCCGAGGCGAGAAGAGATTCCAGCTGGGCGCAATGATAGAGAGCGACTACCTGATGCTGAAGGCCCAGCATCAGCGCAACATCACCGACTCGCTGAACACCGCCATATCGCTGGAGACATCGCTGCTGAACCTGAAGCAATACATGAGCATGGATCCCTACGCCGAGCTCAGCATAATAGCCCCTGATACTTCCGCAATAGACGCCATGGCCGTAATGATGAGCCAGGACGACGCCGTGGCACAGGCCAAGCAGCACATGCCCGACATGATGCTGGCCAGAAACACCATGGAGATAGCCAACACCGCCCTCGAGATTTCAAAGGCCGGACGCCGCCCCTCGATATCGGCATCGGCAGGCATCAGCACGGGACATACCGATTTCGAAAAATTCGGCAACCAGCTTAATGACAGATTCACCCAACAGATAGGCGTATCCCTCTCCTACCCCATCTGGGACCGCGGCCAAGCCAAGCTGAACATCACCAGAGCCAGGATTCAGCAGCAACAGGCCGAGCTGGACCTCCGCCAGACCGAGAACGAGATTACACGAACGGTGATAAACCAGTGGCGAAACACAAATCTGGAGTATCAGAGATACAAGGCGTATCAGCAGCGCAAAGACGCCTACGCCGCCAGCTTTGCCGCCTACAAGAAAAGATTCGAGGTGGGATCAATTGTGGCTGTGGACCTGCTACAACAGCAAAACAACTACATATCGGTACTAAACGAATACATAAACGTGAAATACGGTTTTATCCTCTACCGAAAGATACTGGACATATACACCGGCGAGAGCATAGGACTGTAGCATTTTTTCATTTTCGATTTTTGATTTTTAATTACGCAAATTAAAACAAATCGAAAATCAAAAATTGAAAATCAAAAATCAAAAATGTAATAAATCAAAAATGAAGAAGAAAATAATACTTATAATAATAGGTGTGATACTATTATTGATAATAGTGAAAGCCTGCTGGCCCACCAAGAAGGAGCTGATATTCTCCACACAGGTGGCCGGAGAAAACACCGTACAGAACACCGTGACCGCCACCGGCAAACTGGAGCCCGTTGACGAGGTGGAAGTGGGAACACAGGTATCAGGAATAGTGAAGAAACTATACGTGGACTACAACAGCCACGTAACCAAGGGACAGCTGCTGGCCGAGCTCGACAAATCCACGCTGTCGGAGCGCCTCACTCAGGCCACCAACTCGGTAACCAGCGCCGAGAGCCAGCTGAAGCGCGCCCAGCAGACCTACAACCGCACCAAGGAACTCTACGAGGCCAAGGCTACAACACTCGTGGAGATGGAGGACGCTGAAAACCAGCTAATACAGGCCAAATCACAGCTGCTGAACGCTCAGACTCAGCTCCGCGAATCGCGCGTAAACCTCGGATACGCCGAAATCTACTCACCCATCGATGGCGTAATCCTCAGCAAGGACATCGAGGAAGGCCAGACAGTGGCATCTTCATTCAGCACCCCTACCCTGTTCGTGATAGCCAAGGACCTCAAGAACATGCAGGTGGAGGCCAACGTGGACGAGGCCGATATTGGTCAGGTAAAAGTGGGGCAGAAATGCACCTTCACCGTGGACGCCTACAACGGCGAGACCTTCGAGGGTCAGGTACAGTCGATTAGGCTGCAGCCCACCACCACCAGCAACGTGGTTACCTACACAGTGGTAATCCTGGCCAACAACCCCGAGGAGAAACTTTATCCGGGCATGACCGCCTCCATAGCCATAATCACCAAAGAGGAAACTGCCCTCTGCGTACCTCTGGAGGCCATCGGTTTCGAGCCCACATGGGAGATTTTCAGCATGCTGGATAGGCCTCAGGAATCTTCAGATTCCCCATCCGAATCCGACAACAATGCTTTCCCTGAGGCCTCCCAGATGGTTTGGCTCAAAAACGGCAACTCCATACATCCAGTTGCTGTAGAAACCGGCCTCGACGACGGAGTAAACGCCATAGTGAAAGGCGGCCTACTGCAGAAGGGTGATACCATTGTGCTGTCGGCCACTATAAAAACCGAAGAGCCCAAGCGCGAGAAGGGTCCAAGCCTATTCGGACCTCCTCCGGGAGCCCGCAAGAGATAAACACAACAATTCATCAAAATGGCAAACACCATAATCAGAATAGATAACCTGAGACGCGAGTTCGTAGTGGGCAGCGAGGTTGTTAAGGCGCTCCGTGGAGTAAGTTTCGAGATAAGCCAGGGCGAGTTCGTAAGCATAATGGGAACATCCGGAAGCGGAAAATCCACAATGCTGAACATCCTGGGCTGTCTGGACAAGCCAACATCGGGCGAGTATTTCATCGACAACATTGCGGTAAGCAACCTCTCGAAAGATGAGCTGGCCCACATCAGAAACAGGAAGATAGGTTTCGTGTTCCAGAGCTACAACCTTCTGCCGAGAACATCGGCCGTGGAGCAGGTGGAGCTTCCGCTTCTCTACAACAAGGAAATATCATCCAAGGAACGACGCGAGAGAGCCATCACCGCGCTAGAGCAGGTGGGGCTTCAGGACAGGATGTGGCACATGCCAAACCAGATGTCGGGAGGCCAGCAGCAGAGAGTAGCCATAGCAAGGGCAATAGTGAACGATCCCGTGATACTCCTGGCCGACGAGGCCACTGGAAACCTCGACACCAGAACATCATACGAGATAATGTCGCTGTTTCAGGACCTCCACAGCAAGGGCAAGAGCATTGTATTTGTTACCCACGAGCCTGATATCGCCGTATTTACATCACGCACCATAATGCTGCGCGACGGCAAGGTGATAAAAGACGTGGCCATGGAGCCGCAATCGGCCAAGGCTGCCCTGGAGGCTCTGCCAAAAAGCGAAGACTACTAACTAATTTTCGATTTATTAATTTTTGATTTTTGATTACGCAATTTCAGAAATCAAAAAATCGGAAATCAAAAATCAAAAATGCCATGAACTTCAGCAATCTTATAAAGATAGCGTATCAGGCCATCCTGAGAAACAAGATGAGATCGCTGCTCACGATGCTGGGCATCATAATAGGCATATCGTCGGTGATAGCGATGGTGAGCCTTGGACAGAGCTCCACCCAGAACATCAACGGGCAGATATCGCAGATGGGCACCAACCTGATAATGGTGATGCGCGCAAGCCAGAGGCAGGGCGGAGTAAACATGGGAAACTCCAGCTCGCAATCGCTCTCGCCCAAGGATGTGGAGGCCATTACATCCAAGTGCCGTAATGTGGAGATGGCATCGCCAATGGTGAGCGCGGCCGGACAGATGGTGCGCGGCGCCAACAACTGGCCGGGATCGATGCAGGGCGGCAACACCGACCTGATAAAGATACGAAAATACGACATAGAGAAGGGCACCAACTTCACCGAGAAAGACATTCTGGAATTCAAGAAGGTGTGCCTCGTGGGACAAACCGTGGTGGAGAACCTCTTCCCCGACGGCGAAAACCCCATAGGCCAGGAGATAAGGTTCGGCAAGATTCCTTTCAAGATCATAGGAGTATTGGCCGAGAAGGGCGAGAACCAGATGGGGCAGGATCAGGACGACATAGTGATAGCCCCCTACTCCACCGTAATGAAACGCATACTGGCCACCCAGTACATACACATGATATACGCATCGGCAATATCGGAGGATGCCTGCGACATTGCCGTGGACGAGATTACAGAAACCTTGCGCATCAGCCACAAGATAAAGGATGGCGACGACAACGACTTTAACGTAAGAACTCAGGCCGAGCTGCTGTCGATGCTGAACTCGGTTACCGGATTCCTGACCATACTGCTGGCGGCCATTGCCTCGATATCGCTGCTGGTGGGCGGCATCGGCATCATGAACATCATGTATGTTACCGTTACCGAGCGCACCAAGGAGATAGGCCTAAGGACAGCCATAGGCGCACGCAGCCGCGACATCATGGCGCAGTTTCTGCTGGAGAGCAGCATGCTGAGCCTGGTGGGTGGCCTGATAGGAATTGTGTTCGGCCTTTTGCTGAGCTGGCTGATAACATTCGCACTCGACTGGCCTTTCATCGTAAGCATATCGTCGGTGATACTGTCGTTTGTGGTGTGTGCGGCCACAGGAATATTCTTTGGCTGGTATCCGGCCAAGAAAGCCGCCAACCTGGACCCAATAACGGCGCTCAGGTACGAATAGACCCAAAACAAACCCTATATATAATTTTTTATTTTCATTATTTTTGTATTAATTCCCTACCGGAGGCCGACAGTTGTGAAAACTCTCGGTCTCCATTTTTTTTTGGAAAAAATAATGGCGGACTGATGCTGCATCAATCCGCCATTACCATATAATCGGAGCGTCAAGAATATAAACTACTCATTCTTGAGCAGGTGCCAGATACCGTGCTGGAGACCGTCGATCTCGGCCAAGCCGCGCATACGGCCT
>JAKSLV010000124.1 GCA_024401025.1 Bacteroidales bacterium | reverse complement strand
AGCAACAGCCTTCTAAGCTGTGGGTCGTGCGTTCGAATCGCACCCGGATCACGAAACATTTTTCGAAGCCTTGGCAGCGTATTGCAGCCAAGGCTTTTTTTTATTGCCCCAGCCTCAGCCCGAATAAAAAAATATCAAAAATATTCTTTGTTTTATGCACTCCCTATCGCATATTTGCTTATCTTTGTATTATGAATTTTAAATCAAATTAATGTTTACTATGAACGAAGTAAAAAATAATGATAATAGTAGATTGAAAACTTTACTACGTATCGGTCTGCTGATATCTATTGTGGCGTTGAGTGTGATGGCATTCAAAACCATATTTTCGGTAGGGGAAGACAGGGACCGTGCCATTTTCTCCCTCATGACCCAGGCGCTGGAGAAGGCGCATTATCAGGCTCCCGTTTTCGACGACGATTTTTCGGCCAAGGTGATGGACGAATACATCGACAAGCTGGATTATTCCAAGCGTTTCCTGTTGCAGAGCGACATCGACATGCTTAATAAATACAGGTATCTGATTGACGACCACATTCGTCAGGTGGATCTGCAGGTCTGCAAGATGGGTACTTCCATTATAAAGAAGCGTCAGAAGGAGGCTGAGGCTTACTTCAACGAGGTGATCTCCGCCGGTTTCGATTTCAGCGTGGACGAGAGCGTGGATGCCAACCCCGACTCGCTTAGCTATGCGGCATCAGAGGCCGAGCTCAAGGAGCGCTGGCGCAAGCTTACCAAGCTGGCCGTGCTGGAGCGCCTCTACGATATGATGAAGATTCAGGAAAAGGCAATAAAAGACAACGACACATCCTTTAAGCAGAAAACATACGACGAGATGCTGGAGACAGCCACAAGCCGTGTGCGCGAAAATTACGAGGAGTGGCTGAAACGCATCAACAGCATAAAGGACGACGACTGGACAGCAATGTTTTTCAATGCACTGGTGGCCGTATGCGACCCCCATTCGGAGTATATGCCTCCCGAGGACAAGGAGAGTTTCGATATTGCTATGTCGGGCAAGTTTGAGGGCATCGGAGCCACGCTTCAGAGCCGAAACGGACAAACCAAGGTGGCCGACATCATACCCGGAAGCGCCAGCTGGCGACAGGGCGAGCTGGAAGTGGGCGACATTATTATGATGGTGGGCCAGGGCGACGACGAGCCCGTCGACATAGGAAATATGGCGCTCTCTGATGCTGTGAAACTTATTCGCGGAAAGAAAGGTTCTACTGTGAAACTTACCGTGAAGAAGGTGGACAACACCGTGAAGGTGATACCCATTGTGCGCGATGTGGTGATAATAGAGGAGACCTACGCCAAGAGCTCGATGCTTACATCGGCCAACGGCGACAGCAAGATCGGATACATCTATCTGCCAAAATTCTACGCCGATTTCAACGACAGGCAGGGCCGTTTCTGCAGCAAGGACGTAAAGACCGAGGTGGAGAAGCTAAAGGCCGACGGAGTTTCGGGCATCATCATCGACCTCCGCAACAATGGTGGCGGAAGCCTGGGCGATGTGGTGGAGATGTCGGGCCTGTTTGTGGGCAAAAGCCCCGCCGTACAGGTGCGCAAGAATACCGGCGAGATATCGTCGCACTTGCCCAAGGATATGAAGAAGATTTATGACGGTCCGCTCGTGGTTATGGTAAACAATTACAGCGCCTCGGCATCGGAGATTCTCGCAGCCGCGCTTCAGGACCACGACCGCGCTATAATAATGGGCAGCCAGTCTACTTTCGGAAAGGGCACGGTGCAGGCCATTTATGATTTCGACAACCTTATAATGGGTAATCAGGGCATAAAGCCGCTGGGCGCCATAAAGCTCACCATCCAGAAATTCTACCGCATCAACGGCGGCACCACTCAGCTTCAGGGTGTTATCCCTGATATCGTGGTTCCAGACTCATACCAGTACATGGAGCTGGGCGAGAAGGAGATGCACAACGCGCTTCCTTTCGACAACATTGCCAAGGCCCAGTATTCGGTTTGCAAAAACAGCTACAACAAGCGCAAGGTGGTGGCAGCCAGCCAGAAACGCATAAAGGCAAATCCCGTGTTTGAGCAGATTGACCAGAATGCCAAGAGGCTGAAGCGCCGCAACGACGAGAGCCTTGTAACCCTGAACCTCGACAAATACCGCCAGCGTCAGGAGCTTCTGGAAAAGGAGAGCGAGCAGTACAACAAGATTGGCAAGGACAAGACCGGTGTAAAGGCCGGATTTGTATCTTCCGACAGGACAGCCGCACAGGGCGACACCATCAAGACCAAAAAGTTTACAAAGTGGTTTGACGAGCTGGAGAAAGACATCTACATCATGGAGGCCACCAACGTGATAGGCGACATGGTGAAATAAGGCGGCATCAGGGCTTTGCAAATAATTATTTAAAATAAAATTTACACAGAATAAAGGTGCAAAGGAAATTTTTTTATGACCTTTGCACCGTTATTTTTTATATATTAAACGACGTAAAACATGAGCAAAAGCAAACTTACCAAGATAGTAGCGACAATATCGGACCGCCGCTGCGATGTTGATTTTATACAATCCCTCTACGACGCCGGCATGAATGTGGCCCGCATCAACACAGCCCACGCCGATTTCGACGCCGTGCGCCAGATGGTGGCCAATATCCGCCAGGTTTCCAAGACCATAGGCATCATGATAGATACCAAGGGCCCCGAGATACGCACCACACAGGCCGGCGACGGTTTTGATGTAAAGGAGGGCGAGTTTGTATATTTCTTGGGTGACACCGAGAAGGTTTGCGAGCCAGGCATCATATACGTAAACCGCATCGGTTTCGAGAACGACGTGCCTATGGGCAAGAAGATTCTCATCGACGACGGCGACATAGCTTTCCAGACTGTGGCCCGCGACGAGAACGGCCTAAAGTGCAAGGTGCTCAACAACGGCAAGATAAAGTCGAGAAAGTCAGTAAACGTGCCCGGCGTGGCCATAAAGCTGCCATCCCTCACCGAGAAGGACCGCAAGTTTATCCAGCTGGCCATCGAGGAAGACCTCACCTTCATTGCCCACTCTTTTGTACGCAGCAAGCAGGACGTGCTTGATATCCAGGAAATCCTTGACAAGGCCAATTCCAAGATAAAGATTATCGCAAAGATAGAGAACCAGCAGGGTGTCGACAACATCAACGAGATTCTCGACTACGCATACGGCATCATGATTGCCCGTGGCGACCTGGGCATAGAGATTGAGGCCGAGCGCATTCCAGCTATCCAGAAGGAGCTCAACCGCATAGCCATCAACCGCCTGAAGCCTGTGATTGTGGCCACTCAGATGCTCCACACTATGATAAACAACCCACGTCCTACACGAGCCGAGGTTTCCGACGTGGCCAACGCCATTTATGATGGTGCTGATGCCGTGATGCTCTCGGGCGAGACTGCTTCGGGTCAGTATCCTGTGGAGGCCGTTCAGACAATGTGCAAGATTGCCCTGGAGGTGGAGGCCATCAAGCAGAAGCTCAACGACAACACTCATCCCGTTCACGTAAAGAGCGAGATTTCAGAGTTCCTAAGCAAGCAGGCCGTTCACGCCTCTGTGGAGCTAGACGCGCGCTGCATCATCGCAGATTCGTTCTCTGGCACCACAATCCGCAACCTGGCAGCCTACCGCGGTTCCAAGCCTATCTACGCTATGTGCTACAACGAGAACGTGGTTCGCGAGCTGGCCCTTTCGTATGGCGTATACGCCCACAGCGTAAGACTCAACCGCTGCGTGGATGATTTTATCCAGACTTCGGTATCGTTTGTAATCAACAAGCAGTTTGCCGAGATCGACGACAAGGTGGTGCTTCTGGCCGGAAGCTTCGGCAAGGGCAATTCTGCCACACTCATCGAGATCAACTACTGCTGCAACCTTGTAAAGAGGTACTAGTTTTTTTACTTAAAACCCCTGTATCAGAATGAAGAAATCAAATAATTTGTGGCTTATTGGCCTCGTGATGGTCATTATGATGAGCCTAACATTTGTATCCTGTGGCGACGACGACGACAATTCGCCATCATACACAGCCGATCAGTTTTACGGATCTTGGAAATGCACCAAGCTGGAGGGCAGCGAGGACGAACTGATAAACTCCCTAAACGGTGCCACATTCAAGTTCAACAAGGATTTTGTTGATGATTGCAACGGCGCAGTTACGATAGCAATGGCCGCCATGGGCAATTTCGATATGGGTTTTGTATGGGCGCTCAATGGCAATGTTGTATCGCTAAACATACTTACCTACAACGTGGATTTCGAGATAATGAGCTACACCGAAAACGAGGTTCAGCTCTCGGCCGAGGTTTCAGGATCCAAGGTATCCGCCGCCATCATTAGAGTAAAGTAATTGACACTCAGTTTTTTCAAAAAAATAGCCCGGAAGTCTGTGTCTGATGCATGGATTTCCGGGTTTTTAATCTTTAAAGCTTTTTCTTATGACCATCGACGACATGTTCGAGTTAGTTTTCCGTCAGAATGCCTTTCCTGTGTCTGAGGCTGAGGATTTGGACATTTTGCGCAGGGGGCTGGAGGTGAACTACGAAAAAGTGGCTCTCTTCTTCCAGGAAGACGATAATTTTGAGGCCGCTGTATTGGATGCCTTGTTTGAGGACGCCCTTCTCACCAAGTTCGACGAGGACATCATCCGCCGCGCGCTGGAGCTTGGGTATTATCCCATGGCTATGCGTGGACGCGTTTTGCATGAATACGATCTTGATGAGAGCGTTTTGGACAAGAAGGAAAGCGATTCGTTCTTGGATTTCGTATTCGGTTCGTACGGAAAGGGAGTCTACCGCGCCACTCCAACCATCCGCTATCACGTAATAAAACTGATAATCAAGCCCGAGGATTTGCATGTATCCAAAAAGTTCAGGGGCTGGGTGGAAGGCAAATTCTCCGACTGCACCCTATGTTTCAACAGAAATTTCGACCTCTGCATGAGTGAGCTGATACAGGCTTATCCTGATACTTGGCTTTTTCCGCCGTTGGTGAAAATCCTTAAAAACATTCACGATAATCCGGGAAAGGTTAGCGTGGATTCCGTTGAGCTATGGCGTGGCAACGAGCTGATAGCCGGCGAGATAGGCTTCGTAACCAAGAATGCCTACGCCAGCCTTTCAGGTTTTCATAAGGAGTCAGATTCGGGCACTGTTCAGATGCTTGCTCTTGGCAAATACCTGTTCCAGAACGGTTTCGCATATTGGGACCTCGGAATGGAGATTGAATACAAATACCGTTTCGGCGCCAAGGATTACGACCGCAACGGACAGGAGGCGCTGTATGATACGCTTTCGGGAGAAAGATTGGAATTTACTGACAAAGCTGTTCCGCTTAAGGATTTGCTGTAAAAAAAATATTTGCAACTTGCTGATTTCTTTGTATATTTGCATCCGAATTTTTTTAAACTAACGTCAGTTCGACAAAGACCAATTTCATCGAACTCACTTAAACTAAAACAATATACAATGAAAAAGCTTCAGTTTTTATTGATTTCAGCCTGCATGATGATTTGCGCGTGCGGTGGTGCCAAGACAGACAACAGCAGCGACAAGGATTCCAACAAGACTCAGGATGCCGACAAGGCTCCAGTGGTAGAATCAAAGGCCGAGCCTCAGACTCCTAATGACGGCAGAACATATCTCGACGCAATGAGTATGGGATATTATGGCAATGTGAAATCCGTAAAGGAGGATTCTGAGATTTTCCTGGCTTTCAACAAGGACGGATCCATCTCTAAGTTCTATGAGTACGACATCAAGGATCCCAACGGCAAGACTCCTATCGTGAAGCCCGGATGGAATGAAGACCAGGCCATTACAATTACACGCAACGACGACAAGATGATTACCTTGATAGAGCGTGGCGATGGCAACGAGGGTGATTATTATTCTTTTGAGTATAACGACGACAAGACCATCAGCGTACGTAATTATTCGTTCCTTGGTGGCGCCTGGACAATGATAGAGAACGTCTGGGAGAACGGCAAACTCGTGAAGTGGACCTGGACCTCAGGTTGCGAAGGCGGTGAGGACGAAGAGAATGCACCAGAGGTTTATACATACTCAGAATACGACTCTCACAACAATCCTATTGAGAAGGGCGTTACTATCGAGTATTGGGATTAAAAATCCATAACATAATAGAATTTGCTGAGACGGGCTTCGGCCCGTCTCTTTTTGTTTAAGTTGATGGCATACAAAAAAACGTCTCAGCAATTTCTTGCCAAGACGTTTCGAACCTCTGTAGTCCCAAGGAGAATCGAACTCCTATTCCAAGATTGAGAATCTTGTTTCCTA
>JAKSLV010000123.1 GCA_024401025.1 Bacteroidales bacterium | reverse complement strand
GCGTCGAGAAGGTCGATTTTCTTCAATTGCTCTGTTGTGCGCACGTTGCTAAGATACGGAGTTATCCAGTCTTTGCAGGTGGCAGTTAAAGTTTCGGTTGAAACATCAGGCCACTCCTGTTCGGGATTCCATTTTCGGAGCGAGAGAATGCGGTTTTGGAGATTCTGTACATCGTCGTTCCAGTCAAGAATCACATCGCCCTCCTTGACTATCGCGTTCAAAATTGCCTCCTCGATGAGTTCCGGGTCGGCGTTTTTGAGAGGCTTTTCTTGAAGCACAATACATCCGAGGCGCACCTGCGATACGGCCACTACCCCACCCTTCTTGGTGTTCCAAGTAATTGTGTCACGGGTCTTTATCATCGGCGCAAGGCTCTTGGGATCGAGCGGAGATGCGAGGAAAATCTTTCCGAGTCCCTCGCGCGCGTTGAGCGATGCAATGGCAATCCAAGCCTCGCCGGCAAGCGGATCCTTGTAATCCATCATTGCGAGGTTTCCGTTGGTCATCAGGAAACGGGCGTTGTTGCCGGGGCGGGCTGATGCTATGCGCTCAGGGAAGGCCTCCGCCAAGAGCAATCCTGTATCGTATGAGTCGAACGGCTCGTTGTCAACCTTGCAACCAAACATTTTGCGGTACTGAACAGCGTTGCGCTCAATATTGTCGAGTGCGGGATTGTGGCGGTTGTCGCGGCGGTTTCGACGCAGAGCCTCGATGCGGAGATTAAAATCAACACTCTCCTCCTTTGGAAGCGGATCGCGGTTGTCGAGAATTGCGGAAATATCAGCGGCCAAAGCCGAGAGTCCGTTCTGCTTGGCCACCATCAGCATCTTGGCGATTCGCGGATGAGTAGGAATTTTGCTGAGTTCGATTCCTGATTTGGTGATATTTCCGTCGTCGTCGAGGGCGTCGAGTTTCTGAAGAAGGTCTCGGGCCTGAAGCACGTTTTTCCTATCGGGCGGAGTCAGCCACTGAAGATTCTCGGGATTGTTCTCGCCCCAGCGCGCAAGGTCAAGGACGAGTTGAGTGAGGTCGGCGTACTCAATCTCGGGACGGCGATTCGGAAGCATATACTGATTCTCGCCCTTATTCCAGAGTCGGTAACAATATCCGTTGCTCAATCGGCCGGCGCGTCCTGCACGCTGATCGGCCATATCCATAGAGATTTTTACGGTTTCAAGTCTTGAAAGAGCCGTATCAGAATCATATTTCTGAATCTTGCACAATCCGCTGTCCACTACTATCTTGACTCCTTGTATCGTAAGTGAAGTTTCAGCAATGGAGGTGGCAAGTACAATCTTTCGACGGCCCTGCTTGTCGGGCATAATTGCCTCGGCCTGCTTGTGAATCGGCAACATTCCGTAGAGCGGATGGATGCGGATTTCGGGGTCGATGGATTTCTGAAGAAGTTCCTCGCATTTCAGGATATCGCCCTCGCCCGGCAGGAACGCGAGGATATCGCCCTCACGTTTGCTTAAAACTCGCGCGATGGTAATGGCGGTGAGTTCTGCGCAATTCTGAGGGTCCACGTTTCCCTCGTAACTAATCTCAACATCGTACATCTTGCTCTCGGCCGAAATCACAGGTGCATCGAGCATCTGTGAAATTTTGTCACAGTCGATGGTGGCCGACATTATCACGATTTTCAGGTCGGGACGGAGAATTTGCTGACACTCACGCACCAAAGCCAAAGCCAAGTCGGCGTTTAGGCTGCGCTCGTGAAACTCGTCGAAGATTATTACTGATACGTCCTTCAACTCGTTGTCGGTCTGAAGCATACGGGTCAAGATTCCCTCGGTGAGCACCTCGATTCTTGTGTTGTTGGATACCACCGACTCGAACCTTACACGGTAGCCCACAGTCTGACCCACCTTTTCGCCCAGCATATCGGACATACGGCTTGCAATGGAACGTGCGGCAAGTCGTCGAGGCTCCAGCATCAGGATTTTTTTGCCGGCATCAGCAGAAACAAACTGTTGATAGACCTCTATCGGCAAAAGCGTACTCTTTCCCGTACCCGGAGGCGCGGTGATTACAATACACTGATTGTCACGAAGTTTCTCAATCACTTCGGGTACTATGGCGGAAATGGGAAGGGAGAAATCCATTTTTGATTTTCGATTTTTGATTTTTGATTAAATGGAACACGGATGACGCTGATAGGGCGGATTTTCGCGGATGAAAAGATTCGCTAAAAAAATATGCGAAAATCCGCTACATCTGCGTAATCTGTGTTCCATTAAAAATTAAACTATTCTCCGTACCATCGTTTCCTCGCAGATATTCATTTCTTGGAAATCGAAGTTCTCGAGGAGGACGAGGCCGGGAGCGATGCCGGGTTTCAGTTGTCCGAAATTCTCTTGCTGATTGAGGGCGCGGGCTCCGTTGATGGTGGCCATTTGAAGAAGTTTGTCGAACGATAATTGCTTGAAATTCTTGCGAAGAACTTTCATCTCATCAAGTATCGATAGAGTATCGTTGCTCGATAGAGAATCGGTGCCGAGGCAGAGGTTGAGGTTCATATCAAGCATTGTGTCGATATCAGGCAACGCATTCTCCAAGTAGAGATTCGATTTCGGGCAAAGCACGTAATGCGGATTCCTGAGCACGGCATCAGCAATCTCGAAATCCTGACGGCGCGAGAAAGTGTTGTGGACAAGGAGCACGTTTTCGTAGTCCGTCAAATGATGGACATACGATTCCAAAGAACGTTTTCCAGTGGTAGGTATCGGGCTGAGGTCCAAGGGGAAACGGTCGGCTATTGAACCCGTATGTGAAATGTAGAGTTCGTTCTCGGCCTCGGTCTCCTGATTGTGGATTGATATCAGGGACTTGTTGCCGGAATTGAGTTCGTTGATTACATCAAACAATGCCGGTGGAACGGAATACGGCGCGTGGGGCACCGCAGAATAGTAAGCGTCAGAAGCCGAAAAAAACTGCGACACCTTATAATATATATCGCGGTCGCGGGCTATGCGCTCGGGGCTTGTGCCGAGGAGTTCTATGAAAGTGTGGTATTTGATGCGGCTTTGGCTCTTAACAGGGGCCGAATCGGCAGTGTTGGATATGTCGCCCACGAGGTTGATGCCGCTCGCAAACATCTCAGCATCAGCGCGCTTGCAATCTTCGAGGCTGAATTTCAGGCTTCCCTGATACTTGGATATCTGCTCCAGGAAATCGATGAGGTGACTGCACCTCGGCATCAGCCCTCGCATATGCGAGAGTTCAAGGTGGCAATGGGCGTTCACAAAGCCCGGTATCAGCACGCCATTGTAATGCTCGGTGTTGGCTGTCTCGTGGTCAAGTGGCTTGATATCAGTGATAAGGCCACTCTCGGAATCGTATGTGACAACTCCGTTTCGTATGGGCTGACCGCAGTTGGTGAACACATACTGCGCAGCGATAGACTTCTTCATTTGTGGTATTTTTTTGTTTCGACGGCAAAGGTACTAAAAATTAGGCAAACAACAACAAAACACTCCGGGGAATAAAATCCGGGAGGGTAATTAACAAACTATGAAACAACAAATTGAAATTTTACATTAAATTTTTCTTAAAAAAAATTTGCGAACTTAACAATAATTATTTAAGTTTGGGGAAGTGAAAAAAGTATAACTTAAACATATTCCGATGGCAGAAAATTATGGTGAAATAGTACAGGTAATCGGACCTGTTGTTGACGTAAGCTTCGAGAAGACAGGCGGTAAGCTGCCTGCCATTATGGATGCGATGGAGCTTACCCGCGACAATGGCGAGAAGATTATCCTCGAGTGTCAGCAGCACATTGGCGAGCACACAATACGCGCTATTTCTATGGAGTCGACAGATGGCTTGTACCGCGGACTTAAGGTTTATCCAACAGGAAGCCCAATCCTGATGCCTGTAGGCAACCAGATAAAGGGCCGTTTGATGAACGTGGTGGGCAAGGCTATCGACGGACTTACAGAATTAGGCAAGGAAGGCGGCTACCCTATCCATAGGGAGGCTCCTGAGTATAAGGAACTTGCAACCAGCAAGGAGGTTCTCTACACAGGTATCAAGGTAATCGACCTCATCGAGCCTTACCTGAAGGGAGGTAAGATTGGTCTTCTTGGCGGCGCCGGTGTGGGCAAGACAGTGCTCATCCAGGAGCTCATCAACAATATCGCCAAGGCTTATTCCGGTCTCTCGGTATTCGCAGGCGTGGGCGAGCGTACCCGCGAGGGCAACGACCTTCTGCGAGAGATGATAGAGTCGGGCGTAATGAGCTACGGCGAGGAATTCCTCAAGAGTATGGAGGAAGGCGGCTGGGACCTCAGCAAGGTTGACTACAAGGCCGTTGAGAACTCCAAGGTATCGATGGTGTTTGGTCAGATGAACGAGCCACCAGGAGCACGTGCGCGTGTGGCACTCTCGGGCCTTACAGTGGCCGAGTACTTCCGCGACGGTGAGAACAAGGGCGGCAAGGGTAATGATATCCTCCTCTTCATCGACAATATCTTCCGTTTCACTCAGGCAGGTTCTGAGGTATCGGCATTGCTTGGCCGTATGCCTTCAGCCGTAGGTTACCAGCCTACACTTGCCAGCGAGATGGGTGCTATGCAGGAGCGTATCACTTCCACCAAGCACGGTTCCATCACTTCGGTTCAGGCCATCTACGTGCCTGCCGACGACTTGACAGACCCTGCTCCAGCCACCACATTCAGCCACTTGGACGCCACCACAGTACTCTCACGTAAGATTGCGTCGTTGGGTATCTATCCTGCCGTGGATCCATTGGATTCCACATCACGTATTCTTACTCCAGACGTTGTGGGCAAGGAGCATTACGAGTGCGCACAGAGAGTTAAGATGATTCTCCAGCGCTACAACGAGCTTCAGGATATCATCAACATCCTCGGTATGGAGGAACTCTCGGAGGAGGACAAGCTCACCGTGGCACGTGCACGCCGCGTACAGCGTTTCCTCTCGCAGCCATTCCACGTAGCCGAGCAGTTCACCGGTCTCCAGGGCAAGTGGGTTCCCATCGAGGAAACCATCAAGGGCTTCAATATGATTATGGACGGCAAGGTGGATCAGTACCCTGAGGCTGCCTTCCACTTGGTGGGCACCATCGAGGAGGCTATCGAGAAGGGCGAGAAATTGCTCAAGGAATCCAAATAAAATTTTACCGCTATGACAGTAGATATAATTTCACCCGAAAATGTGATATACACAGGCGAGGCCACACTTGTAAGCCTTCCGGGAACCAACGGCGCGTTCGAGATTCTCCAGAACCACGCCGCCATAATCTCTACTCTCGAGAAAGGCAAAATAAAGGTCCAGAACGGCGACTCGGAGCAATTCTTCGACGTTAACGGCGGACTTGTGGAATTCAGCAACAACAAGCTCAATGTGCTCGTAAACTAAGATTATTTGATTAATCTATATAAAGAAGGCGAGGCCGAAAGGCTTCGCCTTTTTTTGTGTTTATTTGGGGCATATACTTAATCTCCGCAGGCGATGCCAGCGGTTACCAAAGTAGTGGCCACAAGGGCCACCAGGTGCTAATGGGGCGCTTTACTTCGGGGTGTTTTCACCAATTATTTATTTCTTTTATCTTTTTTCCAGCTTAAAAAAAATGACAGGGATTTCTATTTTTTGAACTGGAGGGACAAGGCAAGACGGAAGCCCATGCTGGCGTGGCGGCCGTAAGGGCCGTCGATGCTACGGTAAGCCACCCTACAGAAGTCAGCATCATTGCCCCAACCGCCCCCACGGTTAACGCGGTTAGAGCCCAGCGACGGACCTTGTGGATCAACTTGAGGCTCATCTCTATAAAAGCCGTCCCAATCCGAACACCATTCCCAGACGTTGCCAAGCATATCCTGAATTGCTAATTCACTTGACTTCTTAGTCGTTCCAACTTCGTGAAGCTGTCTTTCGGAATTTTTGCTGTACCAGGCAACATCATCCAACTTATATTTGTCAACACCTGAACACCTGCAGGCATATTCCCATTCCGCCTCGGTGGGCAGACGGAACTGCAATCCAGTCTTAGCATTGAGTTTAATTATGAAATCCATACAATCGTACCAGCTTACATCTATTACAGGTTTTAGATCGCCTCGGAATCGTTCGTATCTGTAATCAGAATCTTCAGGAAGACTGCCCATCACACGTTTCCACAATTTTTGCGTAACGGTATATTTTCCGATATAGAAACTATTGCTGATTGTTACATTATGGATAGGACTTCCATCATATTTCCCATTTCCTCCCATATCAAAATTACCAGCCTTTAGCTCAACCATTTGACTTAAAACTTCGGTTTTTAAGTCTTGGTCTATTTC
>JAKSLV010000122.1 GCA_024401025.1 Bacteroidales bacterium | reverse complement strand
ACAACGTGTTTCAAACCGCACTGAGCCATATAGTTACGGATTCCGTAAATCAAGGCGCTGTGAATCTGGGCAAGTTCGTTGTAAGGCTCTGGAGCGATTGGATTCAACACATTGAATCTCTCGCCGTCGAACTCCACGTCCTGATAAGTCTCGGCGAACATAGGCAACTGGCTTACGATTTCGCCCTCACGGTTGTAGAATGTTGAACTTCCGTCAAAGGAGAAAACAGTCTTGCCATTGTTCTGAAGTCCAAGGCCGTTCACGTACATTACGGGACGGCAAAGTTTCTTGGCGTGATTGCTGAAATGGCGGTCGCGCGAAATGTTTTTGCCGGTTGTGAATGGTGAGTAACTGATATCGACGAGAATCTGCGCGCCGTTCTTAACCAACTCTGTAAAAGGCTTGTAGTCGTATTCATCGTCCCAGCCGTCCTCACAGATTGCGACGCCGAATTTTATGCCGTCGATTTCAACGGGCTGAAACATTTCCCAGTTGTCGGCGTGCTTCATCATCCACTCATTGTCGCGGAAATGGCGAGGCTCCTCGAAACCGCGGTAATTTGGCAACAAGGTCTTCACCTTATATTGTACGCCGTTTTTGGTGGCAACGTAAGCGCAGTTAACCTTTGCCTTTCTGCCGTCGAAACCAATCTGAGGCTTGCCTGTAATAGTCTCGAAGAATGCAACAGAACCGAAAATAATTGAGAAATTGTCGCCGGCCTCACTTGCAAGTTTCTGAGAATAATACTCGCAATCGTCTATGAAATCGTTCTCCTCGAAACGGTCGCCGATCATATAGCCGGGAATTGCCATTTCGGGAAGTATCAGGAGGTCAACACCGCAAGACTTCGCTATGCGTACTTCATTCAAGCAAGTCTGAAAATTCTTCTCAGGCTGACCAGGCTGAATTGTTATTTGTGAATATCTGATTTTCATTTTGAATTATATTTACGTTTTTCTGACGCAAATATAAAAATAATTTTTTCAGTTGACAAAATATTTGAGGTGAAAAAATGAAAAAAACTTTTTTTGACTGATTTTTGCAATTATCATTGATAGTTATTATATTTGCGGAAACAAATTTATACATTGCCCCTTACTCCTCGTCCCTGAACTTTTGAGGCGAGATTCCTACATACCTCTTGAAAAAGGTGCCGAAGTGCGACTGATTGGCGAAATTGAGTTCGTCGGCTATCTGTTTTATGTTCTTCGATTTGTTGGAGAGCAACTGTTTGGCTACCCTGATTTTTTCCTCGTTGATGATATCGCTTGCGGATTTTCCGGACATTTGCTTGCATATCGCTGAAAAATATTTGGCACTGATATTCAACTCTCCCGCATAGTCGTTCACGCTCATAAAGGGAACCTTTGGGTCATTGAGCATTAGCACAAACTTATTGAAAATGTTGTGGGCCGAGCCGTTGCTCCTTTCAGGCAAGTCAAGGTTGTCGATTGAGAATATGGGAGTTATGAGATATGCAAGCGACACAGTCAATGAGTCGATCGAAAGTTGACTCGAAGGAGAATCAGGTCCGCTGATTTTCATTTTCAGAAGGTCGTAATACAGGATTACCTCCTTCATAACGTCGGGTTCCACGTGCCTGATATCACGGCTGTAAACAATGGTTCTGAGCAAAAACTCACCCGGAATCTTCGCCGAAAGTTCATCCACATATTCAGGCGAGATGATGAATACTCTCGACTCGAAATCCATACTGAACATAGAGTGCTTAACGATATTCTTGGGACGGCAGGAAAATACGTCCCCCTCGCCGAGGCTGTATTTCTGATCTCCCACAATCACCTCCGCATTTCCTTTCTCAACAAATGCAATTATGTAACTTTCAAGAAAGAATTCATCATCGGGATCATAATCTATGTCCCTCAGGTTGTTAAGTAGCGCTATTTTGTGGTTCTTGTAACGGACATTGTGGTTTTGTGCCATATTGTCCAGACTTATCCTTTCCATATCATTTGGTATTTTATGTCTGTTAAAAGACGTCTTGTTATAATCACCTTGCAAAGTTAATACATTTAAAACAATCACGCTGTTCTTTTTAACCTTTATATTGTTCGGTATGTAATATTTGGAATTTCGATAGGAAATTTAGAACAATAAAAAGGAAGTCCAATTGTTCAGTTTTGACTCGTTATTCCATATTTTTGCGCTCGAAAATCAATTAATCCAAAAAATGAGACGAAAAATATTGACTTTGGCCACATTGTCAAGTTTGCTCTTGACGGCTTGCGGTGGCGAGACAAATTTCAAGACCGAGGCACTTAATGTGCGCGTGGAGGAGGTGAAGTCCGAATCCCAAAACAACAATTCAATCACATACGTGGGCACCGTGGAAAGTGCAACAACCACGGCAGTAAGTTTCAATGCGTCGGGCGTGCTTACACGTGTCTGCGTGAGAGAAGGTCAGCAGGTGCGCAAGGGCGACCTGATTGCCGAACTCGACAAGACTCAGGCCGAGAATATGATCACCGCGGCCAAGGCCTCGGTGATGCAGGCCGACGACGCCTACGCCCGTATGAAGAAACTCCACGAGACCGCCTCTATCCCCGAAATGGATTGGGTGGAGGTTCAGAGCAAGGTGGAGCAGGCTCACGTTCAATTGGAAATGGCTCAGAAAAACTTGCAGGACTGCGAGTTGCGCGCTCCATCAGCAGGTATTGTGGGTAGCGGAATCAGGAGCGTGGGCGAGGTGATTCTTCCGGCAATGCCAATCGCTAATATTCTTAATATTCAGGACGTTAAGATAAAGGCAAGCGTACCCGAGAAGGAGATTGCACTGATATCAGCCGACACCAGGACAACAATAAAGGTTGACGCCATTGGAGGAGCGGAGTTCTTGGGCGGAAAAATCGAGAAAGGTATCGAGGCCGATCCTCTCACCCACACCTATAATATCCTTGTAAATGTAAACAACAGCGATCAGAAACTACTGCCCGGAATGGTGTGTCAGGTGTATGTGCAGAAATATCAGAACTCTGATAAAAACGAGTATATCGCACTGCCTATCAGGTGCATACAGCAGGACAGCGACGGCCGTAATTTTGTATGGACCGCCTCCGACGGCAAGGCCACAAGAAAGGCCGTGGAGACCGGCGAGGTAATAGGCAACAAGATAGTTATCAACCAAGGACTTGCCACCGGCGACAAGGTGATTACCTCAGGGTATCAGAAGGTGAGCGAAGGCAGTGAAATCAACATAATTAAGTAAAGTATGAAAGACCAAAACAAATCTTGGGTGGCTTGGCCTCTCAGGAACTACAAGATCACAACTTTCATCGTGATATTGCTACTCGCGCTTGGAATCTATGGCATTACAGTAATGCCCAAGGACGAGTTTCCGCCCTTCACAATCCGCCAGGGAGTGGTGGTTGCGGTGATGCCGGGAGCCACGGCTCAGGAGATTGAGGAGCAGGTGGCACGTCCGCTCGAAAGATACATTTTCACATATCCCGAGGTGGACAGAAGCAAGACATACTCCACCTCAAGCAATGGTATGGTGATGATTATGGTTCAGTTTAAACCTGAATGTAGCAACCTTACCCCCATTTGGAGCAAGATGAAACACGGGATCAACACCTTCAAGAGCAACCTGCCTCAGGGTGTGGCGGCCGTGCAGGTGATAGACGATTTCGGCGACTCGTCGGCGCTCCTGATCACAGTGGAGAGCGACAATAGATCGTACCGCGAACTTATGGGATACAGCAACGAACTTGCCGACCGTCTGCGCCGTCTGCCGTCGGTGAGCAATGTGCGCGAGTATGGCGAGGTGAAGGAACAGATTACCATCAACGTGGACCGCGCCAGACTTGCGGCCTACGGAATCGGACAGTCGTCGTTGATGAGCGCCATCAACGGCGAGGGGCTTACCACGATGAGCGGGGCGGTATCTACCCCAACTCAGAACCTGAATATCCACCTCGCTACCACCAACAACAGCGAGCAGGAGATTGCCGACAGGATAATCTTCTCGTCTCCCGACGGCAAGGTGGTGAGGGTGAGAGACGTGGCCACCGTTACCCGTGAATACGACCCCACCGAGCCTTACATAGAATCCAACGGCAAGAGGTGCGTGATACTCTCGCTTGAAATGGCGGAGGGAAACAATATCGTGAAATACGGCGAGGACGTTGACGTGGTGCTCGGCGGTTTCAGAAGCGAGTGCCTGCCCGACGACGTTGATATGCGCCGTATCACCGATATGCCCGAGATTGTGGGATTGTCGATCCACGATTTCCTCCGCGACCTCATCATCTCTATGATAATAATTATGGTGGTGATGATGATTCTGTTCCCGATAAGGTCGGCGATAGTGGCGGCCATCACAATCCCGATATCAACGTTTGTGGCAGTGGGAATAATGTACGCGATAGGCATTCCCCTCAATATCATTACATTGGCCTCGCTGATAGTGGCCCTTGGAATGATAGTGGACAATTCGATAGTGGTGATCGACGGCTACTTGGAATATCTGGGCAAGGGAATGGGCAAATGGGACGCGGCCGTAAAGAGCGTGCTACAATATTTTTGGCCTATGATGCTTGCCACTTGCTGTGTATGCGCAATTTTCTATCCAATATTGTTCACGATGACCGGCGAGGCCCGCGATGCCGTAGGATTCTTCCCCCTCACCATCACCATAAACCTGATGATTTCGCTAATGGTGGCGGCCTGCGTGATTCCGCTTCTCAATGTAAGGCTAATAGAAAAACCCAAGGAGAAGAAGGAAGACGAGCGCGACCTCAACGACAGGATCCAGGCCATTTACAACAGGCTGATAAATTGGAATTTCAACCATCCGTGGCTCACCATCGGAGGCGCGATGGTATTAATGTGCCTTTCGGGAGTGATTTTCCCATTCCTGAAAATGAGGCAGTTCCCATTCGCCGACCAAAACAAGTTCGCGGTAGAGATCTACCTGCCAGAGGGTTGCGGAATCAGCGAGACAAAGGTCATATCAGACTCGCTTAGGGACATACTCCTTGGAGACCAGAGGATTACGGGAGTCACCACATTTGTGGGATGCTCGTCGCCGAGATTCCACAACAGTTACGCGCCCATTCAGGCAGGCCCCAACTTCGCCCAATTTATCGTAAACACCGAGAGCATAAACTCCACGATCGACATTCTCAACGAGTATGCGCCCAAGTATTCAAACCATTGGCCTGATGCCTACGTCCGTTTCAAGCAAATGGACTATCTGCCGGTGCCTACCTACGAATACCGATTCTACGGCAACAATCTTGATTCCATTCACCGCGCGGCCGATATGCTTATGAGCAGGATGCGCGAAATGCCCGAGTTGGAATGGGTCCACACCGATTTCAGCCAGCCAAGCCCCGTGCTCGACGTAAGGCTCGACCCCATTACGGCCTCTCAGTTGGGTATCAGCAGAACATTCGCCGAAATTCAACTTACAATGCAGACCGGCAAAATCAAAGTGGGATCCATTTGGGAAAGCGGAATGGTGGATGAGGAATCCAAGACATACGAACTTCCGATAATCCTGAAAGACAGCCATTTCGACAATATGGAGGCCTCTGATATCCAGGATATCTACCTGACAACACAGAGCGGGAAATCCGTAGCCCTGCGTCAGTTGGCCAGTGTTACGCCTGTATGGAACGAGACCAAAATCGTTCACCGCAACGGCGAGAGGTGTATTTCGGTATTGGCTGAGGGCAAGCGTCAGGTACTTGCAACACCAGTACAGGCCAGGATCGGGGAGATCATCAGCGGTCTGATGCTTCCTCAGGGAGTAAGGTCAGAGATAGGTGGCGAGATAGAGAAAAACAACGAGATGATGCCACAGATCGCACTTGGTATCGGCATAGCCTTGGTGCTGATTTTCTTCTTCCTCCTGTTCTATTTCAGGGATTTCGCGATTGCGATAATCTGCATTGTGGCCATAAGTCTCGGAATGCCAGGCGCTATGATTGGACTACTTGTAGCCAACAAGGTTTTGGGTATGACCTCGATGTTCGGATTTATCACGCTTATGGGTATGGTGATGCGAAACGAGATCCTGATATTTGAGCACGCCAACGACAAAATGGACGCCGGAATGAGCGCCCGCGACGCGGCAATGGACGCCGGCAAGCGAAGGATGATTCCGATATTCCTGACCACGGCCACCACCGCGGTAGGCGTGATACCGATGATATTGGCCGGAAACTCGTTTTGGATGCCAGTGGGAATCACAATCTTCTCCGGCGGAATCGGCACCCTGATACTCACCACAACCGTTCTCCCGGTGGTTTATTGGAAACTCCGTGAAAAAAACAATAGTTAAAAAAAATCGC
>JAKSLV010000121.1 GCA_024401025.1 Bacteroidales bacterium | reverse complement strand
ATTAAACGCCAGGCTGCGTCATATCGTAAAAGATTTGGTCTGGAAAGAGAACAAATAATAAAAAACATTTTTACCCAAAAACTTTTTACCATGAACATCATATTATCAGATAATCACGCCGAGCGTTTGGAGCTGGCGCCGCTTACTTTCACACGCCCTGCCGGCGACCTCAGGTGCGGAATACTCACCATACAGGAAAAATGGCAGAAATACACCAACGGACAGGTTTCGCTGCTGGGCGAGGAATATCTCCGCAAGAAGTATGTGCCCATCATAGAGGACACCAACATTGTGGTGGACAGCAGGGTATTGCCCACCGCCGATCTGGCAAAGGCCGCATGCGCGCTACAGAAGGGCGAGGGCCTGGAGGCCAACGGCGAGCTGATAGCCGCCTGTATGGATGCCGGCGACACCATGAAGTTTTTCGCCGACAGAGATGTGGCAAGCATCAGCTCCAGAAAGCAAATAAGCGGCATCAGCACCATAAAAAACACCTGGGACATATTCTCGCTAAACGAGCAGGAGATAGAGCGTGATTTCCACCTTATAACGGCGGGCAGGAAAAGCGCCGAGCTATCCGACACCAACAGATGCCTGCAGAGGGAGAGGATTTTTGTGGAGGAGGGCGCCAAGGCCGAATTCGCCATCCTTAACCCCGCCGGCGGATACATATATCTGGGCAAGGACAGCGAGGTGATGGAAAACGCCGTAATACACGGATCGCTGGCCCTGTGCGAGCACTCATGCGTGAAGATTGGCGCCAAGATTTACGGAGCCACCACCATGGGCCCACACACCAAGTGCGGCGGCGAGGTAAACAACTCCGTAATCTGGGGATACAGCAACAAGGGCCACGACGGTTTCCTCGGAAACTCGGTGCTGGGACAGTGGTGCAACCTGGGCGCCGACACCAACAACAGCAACCTGAAGAACAACTACGCCGAGGTGAAGCTGTGGAGCTACTCCAGAAAGCGTTTCGTGAAGACCGGACTCCAGTTTTGCGGCCTAATCATGGGCGACCACTCCAAGAGCTCGATAAACACAATGTTCAACACCGGAACGGTGATAGGAGTAAGCTGCAACATCTTCGGCACGGGATTCCCTAGAAACTTTGTGCCATCGTTCTCATGGGGCGGCGCCGACAGCGGATACGAGACATATCCCATAAAGAACGCCCTCACCACGGCGCAGATAATGATGAAGCGACGCCACATAGACCTCGACGAGATAGAAACAGAGATACTCACACACATTTTCAACGAGACAGAGGAACTTAAATAAATGAAAAGCGAATTGCCACACGTAATACACATACCCATAAACGACAAACCCGAGAAGGTGGACTGGCAGGGCATAGGCAGCGAGATACCCGTGCTGCCCATAAAAAACAACGTGCTGTTTCCCCTGATGGTGATGCCCATACAATCGGCCCGCGCGGCTTCCATGGAGCTCCTGAAATCGTGCTACAAGAGCGGCAGGCTGATAGCGGCCATCACACAGAAAGACAACAAGAACAACGCCCCGCAATGCCACGACCTCTACGAATACGGATGCGTGGCCAAGGTGGCCAAGATAATAGTATTGCCCGACGACACCATAGCCGGAGTATTGCAGGGCGTGGCCAGGATAAGGATTACCGGACCCGGCAGCAAGTGCGACCCCGTAAACGACTACATAACCGTAACCTACAAGCCTTGCCGCGAGTATGCCCCTGAGGCCGACGATGCCGACTTCCAGGCCATAATGGACTCGATACGCGACTGCACCATACGCATAGTGGAGCACAACGAGGAGTTTACGCCCGAGGCCGTGTTCACCATAAAGAACATAGAATCGCCCACCTTCCTCATGAGCTTTGCCCTGGGCCACACCACCATCGACACCCAGAGCAGGATAAACCTGCTGGGCACCAACTCGGTGAAGAAACGCGCCATAGAGCTGCTGTCGCTGCTTACGGGCGAGCAGGAGAAGGCCAAACTGCGCGGCGACATAGAGAGCAAGGTTCAGCGCAAGCTGGAGAAGGAGCAGCGCGACTATTACCTGAACCAGCAGATAAAGGCCATACAGAAGGAGCTGGGCGCCGACCCCACGCAGGAGCAGCTGAAGGAGCTGGAGGCGCGGGCATCAGGGAAAGACTGGCCCAGCCACGCCAGGGAGGCTTTCGACAGGGAGCTGAAGCGGCTGAAAACCATAAACCCGCAATCGCCCGATTTCGCCACAGAGATAAACTACGCACAGACCCTCCTGGACCTGCCATGGAACGAGGCCACCACCGACGATTTCACCATAGAGAGCGCGCGGCAGACCCTCGACAGCCAGCACTACGGCCTGGAGAAGGTGAAGGAGCGCATACTGGAGTATCTGGCGGTGCTGAAGCTGAAGAACAACCTGAAATCGCCCATACTCTGCCTATACGGCCCTCCCGGAGTGGGCAAGACATCGCTGGGGCGCAGCATAGCCATGGCCCTGGGCAGAAAATACGTGAGGGTGTCGCTGGGCGGCCTGCACGACGAGGCCGAGATACGCGGACACCGCCGCACATACATAGGCGCCATGCCGGGCCAGATAATACAGAACATAAAGAAGGCCGGAAGCTGCAATCCCGTGTTCATACTCGACGAGATAGACAAGGTGACATCGGAGGTGCACGGCGACCCCGCATCGGCCCTGCTGGAGGTGCTGGACCCCGAGCAGAACAGCGAATTCCACGACAACTACCTCGACATAGGCTACGACCTCAGCAATGTGCTATTCATAGCCACGGCCAACAACATAAGCAAGATATCGGACGCCCTGCTGGACCGCATGGAGCTGATAGAGGTATCGGGCTACGTAACGGAGGAGAAACTGGAGATAGCCAAGCGCCACCTGATGCCCAAGGTGCTGGAAAACCACGGCATCAGCCACGAAAACCTGCGCATGGACGACGGCGTGATAAAGATTCTGATAGACCAGTACACACGCGAGAGCGGCGTAAGGGACCTGGGCAACGTATTGGCATCGATAGCCCGCAAAACCGCCGTAAAGGTGGCCAGCCATCAGCAATACAACCCCACAATAAGCCCCGAGGACATACAGAAGGCCCTCGGCAAGCCCAAATACAGCCACGACGGCTATTTTGCCACACGGCAGCCGGGTGTGATACCCGGGCTGGCATGGACATCGGCCGGCGGCGAGCTGCTATACATAGAATCGCTGCTGTGCAACGGCAACGGCACCATGAACATTACGGGAAACCTGGGCAAGGTGATGAAGGAATCGGCCGAGATAGCGCTAAACTACCTGTGCGCCAACGAGGACAGGCTGGGCATCAGCCACCGGATGTTCAAGGAATACGACCTTAGCCTCCATTTCCCCGAGGGAGCAGTGCCCAAGGACGGACCCAGCGCCGGAATCACAATATTCACGGCCCTGGCATCGCTGTATACGCAGAGGCCCGTAAAGCCGCAGCTGGCCATGACCGGCGAGATTACGCTGTCGGGACGCGTACTGGCCGTGGGCGGCATCAAGGAGAAGATACTGGGGGCCAAGCGCGCCGGAATAAGGCACATATTCATGTCGGAGGAAAACCGCCGCGACATCGAGGAGATAAACCCTCTATACCTGAAAGGGCTGGATTTCACATACGTGGGCACAGCCATGGAGCTGATACCGCTGGTATTGGAAGAAAAACCCGTGGAGAATCCCATAAGGCCAAGGAAGAAGGAAAAGACATCTACTGTTAACCCTTATTAATCAGCTTGTCTTTGAGACGGTATTTCCTCATTCTCACCGAAGCTACCGACACACCCAGTATTGAGCCAATCTGGTTGGTGGTTTTGTCAAGGTCCTCAAGTATCAGAAACAATCTGTCGTTAAGATTCAGATTAATATACTCGTTTTTCAATTTTGCACGGAGGTTGTCGTTTTGCGACAGATAAAAATTCACAAAATCCTCTATGTCGTCGTTGCTCCACATTACAATCGACTTGTTGTTGTCGATCTCGGATTGCAATGTGGAGCCAAAGGCATAGAGTCTTTTCCATTCCTGTTCCTTTTCCCGGAGTTTTTCCTGAAGCTCGCTAATCAAACTATGCGACTGTACCTGCGAATTCTTTGCTTCCCGCAAGTCGCCTCTAAGCCTCGTTATAGTATTCTCGTATATCATCCTTTTCTGGTCGTTCTCCAGCTGTTTTTTCTCTACACCCCGTTTCCTATATGCATTCAACAGCACTATTATAGCCGCCACAAGCAGACATATAAATAAACAAAAAACGTATCTCGCTATCTTGTTTCTATATTCTATCTCGTTAATCTTTTCATCAAACCTGTGCTGCTCCTCCACCACACGACAGTTGCTGATGCGCTGTTGCAGGCTGTCTTTCCTGTCTATTATCCTTTCAGCCAAATCGATGGCAGCACTGTAGTTGCCACATTTTTTCTCAACGTCATACAACGCCGTCAACATATCAATCTGCACCTCATAGCAACTGCTGTCGAGGGTTTTTCTTATGAACACCTCAGCCTCCTCTCCTTTTCCCATCTCCACATACAGTGTAGAAAGGTTTTTCCAGCATTTTTGGTGGTATCTGTGTTTTACGCCCTCCTCGAAATACTCCAGAGCCTTTTGTCTGTCGGTATCAAGGCACAATTCTCCCATAAGGTTGCAGTATATGGATTGCAGCCTTTCGTCGATTTCTACCCCAAGGGAAACCAAAGTGTCGCAATACATACGCGCAGAATCATCCTCTCCAAGCAAATGATAATCCATCGCCATACTCAAAACAGAACACATAACCTCCACCTTGGTAAGTTTCTTTGCCGTCTCATATCTTTTCTTGGTATATTCCAATGCCAGACGCTTGTCGCCAAGGTTTACATTTACAGCACTCAATCCCCAGAAAACCATATATTTCCATTGGTCATCATCGGTCATGAGAATATTATATTCGGCTTTCTTGTAACATAACGCCCTAATATTGCCATCCGCTACCATCTGTCCCTTGTAAAACAGAGCCTGCGCAAGGTTTCTGGGATCATTGGCTTTTTCGAAATACTTTATGCTATTTTCAATCAAAGAATCTGTTATAGGAATATCTTTGTTTACATATACCATTGTCTTATACATATTGTAAAATGCAATGTCACGCTCAGTTGTAATTCTGGAGGCATCAATAGATTCCAACAAAACTTTGGCAGAATCTATTCTCGCTGTATCTATTATGCTGAACAAACGATCAAGCTCTCTTTCTTGTGGAATGCCACATCCCACAAGAAGCATTATCGATATAATGGAAAATAGGTGTCTCATTCAGTTATTTAATTACAAATTGATAATACAAAGATAATTAAAAAATCGTAAAAAACAATCCCAAATAATAAAAATTTCGTGCGTAACAAAAATGTTACGCTGTGTAACATAAATGTAACAACGTTGATTATCAATACGTTAAAACATTTCTCAATAAAACCAACTTTTTTTGTTATTTTTTTTGTATATATCTTTGCATCATCAAATTTCACAGAACACTAACACTAAAAACTACTAAACATTATGAAGAAAAAACTATTTCTAAGTCTGCTTGCAACGGCAATGCTGTTTGCAGCATGTGGCGACTCGAACGACGAGGCCACGCCAGAAGGGAAAGAACCAGAAGAGTATAAGTGTGGAACCTACATAAAAGGCAGCGTCATTGATAAGTTCTACGAGCCGAAAAAACTGGATGTGGATTTTCTTTCTCCTACACAAGGATTTGACTATACACTATTCAGCATATACACAATAAGCTATTCAGAATTAAAAGATCCGGCTAACCGTTGGCTTGCCAACACAGAGAAAGGACAAGAATATGTAAAATATTATGAAGATACAACATATTCTGGTTGGCTTTCCTTTACAGATCTTCGTTACGAAGTGAGCGCAATGCCGTTGAACTCAATAAACGTGACAACAAACAAGGATTTTGATTCTGAACATCCAGCAGGATCATCCCTAAACGACATATTCACCTTGGAGTATGCAAGCGCCTACGAGCTTATCCAGAGCAACTATGACCCGAACTTAAACTTTAATCTTACAGACAAGTATCAGGAAATAGCGTTGTCGGAATTCAAAGCGTCGCCATTGTTATTCTACCATATGTATCTCTACTTCAACAAGCTTCCCGAGAAGCTGGGCACTTACGAGTTTACGATTACCTTCAACTACGGCAAGGACCCAATCAGCGGAAGAGAAGCCAAGGTTGCGCCAGCTGTGGTGAAGGCTGAATTTACGGAGAAGGATTACGTGGCACTGCCAAAACACTAAAAATAGACAATTTTTTGAAGGAAGTATTCTAGAAACACACAATGCAGACAAAGCGGATTGGCTGCAATCCGCTTAATCTGCGTTTTTTTAGAAAAATAATTTATAAATATAACAAACATGAAAAGAGAAAAACTTTTCTACGTGTCGGCATTATCTATTATGCTGGCATGTTCGTCGGCTTGTAGCGACGAAATGGTGGGGCACGATGCCCCGC
>JAKSLV010000120.1 GCA_024401025.1 Bacteroidales bacterium | reverse complement strand
AATGATCACTATAAATCAGCACTTTGCAGAACTTCCTGCAAGCTACTTATTTTCTGAAATAGCACGTAGAGTAAAGGCATATCAGGAGCAGAATCCTGATGCCGACATCATAAAAATGGGTATTGGCGATGTTACATTGCCACTGCCAAAAGCCTGTCTCGATGCAATGCACAAGGCCGTTGACGAGCTTGGCCACAAGGAGACTTTCCGCGGCTACGGTCCCGAGCAGGGTTACACTTTCCTTCAGGAGAAGATAGCCCAGTTCGACTACAAGCCATACGGCGTGGAGATTGGCGTTGACGAGATCTTTGTTTCTGACGGCGCAAAGTCTGATACCGGCAATATCGGCGACATCCTCGGCATCGACAACAAGATAGCCGTTACCGACCCAGTTTATCCAGTTTACGTGGATACCAACGTGATGGCCGGCAGGGCAGGGGAGTTGCTTGAATCAGGCTGCTGGAGCAACATCGTATATCTGCCCACCAAGGCTGAGAACGGTTTCGTGCCAGAGTTGCCAAAGGAGGAAGTATCAGTGATTTACCTCTGCTTCCCCAACAACCCAACCGGAACCACATTGACAAAGGATCAGCTGAAAGTCTGGGTAGACTACGCCAAGCAGCACAAGGCCCTGATACTTTTTGATGCAGCCTACGAGGCATTCATCACCGAGGCCAACGTTCCTCACTCTATCTACGAGATAGAGGGCGCCAAGGAGGTGGCCATCGAGTTCCGCTCTTACAGCAAGACAGCGGGCTTCACCGGCACAAGATGCTCTTACACAGTGGTTCCAAAGGAGTGTATGGCCTTCGACAAGAGCGGCAAGGCATACTCGTTGAACAATTTCTGGCGTCGTCGTCAGTGCACCAAGTTCAACGGCACACCATATATCGTTCAGCGTGGAGCTGAGGCAGTTTACTCTCCCGAGGGTCAGAAAGAGGTTAAGGAGATCATCGCCTACTATCAGAAGAATGCCAAGGTAATCCGCGAGGGATTGGCAAAGAAAGGCTTCGAGGTATTCGGCGGCATCAACTCGCCATACGTATGGTTCAAGACCGGCGAGAAGGATTCGTGGAAGTTCTTCGATTACCTCCTCAAGGAGAAGAACATCGTTACAACTCCAGGCGTGGGCTTTGGTCCAAGCGGCGAGGGCTACATCCGCATGACAGCCTTCAACACCAACGAGAGGACCATGGAGGCCATAGCGAGGATATAGGTCCGTAGGATGCGGTAGAGACGGACCGCGGTCCGTCTCTAAGGAGGTAGGATAAGTGGCGGATGGTCCCCGTTGGGGACCTGAGTATGGGTGTGATTTTGTACTTTGATTTTTTGTATGTATCTTTGTGTCCCCAACGGGGACTATGTTTCTATAACCGTATGTACATCCGTCGCTTGCGGCGGTTTACATACGGGGGGAGGCGTGGAGCGTCGCTTGCAACGGATGGCATACACTGGATATAAACACTTTAATACTAATTAAAAATGAGAATTACAAAGTTTTTGGCAGCAGCTGCGCTTGCATTGTCTTTCACAGCAGCAAATGCCCAGGAGGCAGAGGAGAATGAGAATGGTTTCAGCGTAAACACCGATTTCGTATCGTCATACGCATGGCGTGGTGGTTTCTGTGGTCACGCATCCATTCAGCCACAGATCCAGTACACAGCCGGTGGTTTCACCTGCGGTACATGGGCATCCCACACCCTCACAAGCGATGAGTACACCGAGCTCGATTGGTACGCATACTACGGCGTGGCTGGTTTCACATTCGGATTCAGCGAGTATTGCTGGACCGGAGCCGACGGTTTCCAGTACTTTGGCCCTTACGGCGAGAATCACTACCTGGAGGGAACCATCAGCTACACTCTCGAGAATGTACCTCTCTCGTTTTCAGTAAATACAATGTTGGCCGGTGCCAACAAGAAGTACAACGACAAGGGCGAGGAGAAGCAGGCAATGTCAACATACATCAGCCTTGGCTACGCTCCATCATTGAGCAACGGTCTCGACCTCTCGCTTGAGTGCGGTTTCGCCATCGAGCCCAAGGACTACGCAATGTATGCCTCTAAGGGTGGTTTCCAGTGCGTAAACCTTGCAGCCAACCTCAGCAGATCATTCAGCATCAAGGACGTGGCTTCGCTCACACTTCAGGCCGGCGTATACTGCAATCCTAAGGGATTCGAAGGACACGGCGAGGTAGGCGCAATGGCTGGCGTAGGCATTTCGTTCTAAGGATATTTATATTGAACACAGATTACGCGGATATCCTGTAGAGACGGACCGCGGTCCGTCTCCACGATACAACGGAAGCAAGCATTTAATATCAAAAATCGGCGTCGAGTACCGACGCCAATTTTTGAACCTATGCTGTAAAGTATAATTCTAAATTAGTATAATACGTATTACACGTATAGGCAGTACGAAAATTACTTATATAGATGCGACTACCGTGGAGACGGACCATGGTCCGTCTCAATCGACCCAAATCCGCGGAATCAGCGTTCCGTTTTTTGATAGATTTTTACAAACCATTAAATATATAAAATTATGAAAAAAATCGAAGCAATCATCAGGAAGACAAAGTTCGATGATCTGAAGGAGGCGCTTCTTGCTTCCGACATCGACTGGTTCGAATACCACGACGTTCACGGTATCGGACAGTCACGACAGGAGAGAATCTATCGTGGTGTTGTTTACAATACCGATATGATAGAGCGTGTGGCAATCTCCATCGTTTGCCGTGATGTTATCGTGGATCCCACCATCAAGGTAATCCTCGACGTGGCCCACACCGGCGAGATTGGTGACGGCCGTATCTTCGTATCCGATGTGATAGATACTTGGAGCATCCGCACCGGCGAGCACGGCGACACAGTGCTCAGGGACAAGAAGTAGGCATTTTTTCAATTTTTGATTTTAAATTTTTGATTTTTGATTCTCTGTTCATACATCATCAATTAAAAATCAAAAATCAAAAATCGTAAATCAAAAATGTATTCAGGCAATAATTAAATAAAGAAATTCATTATGTTATTACAGATAGCTACAGATGCGGCTGAGGTTGTTAAGGAAGCCGCTTGTGAGACTGTTAACGGTCTCGATACCCTTTGGGTTTTGTTGGGTGCCATGTTGGTATTCTGGATGCAGCCGGGTTTTGCCCTCGTGGAGGCCGGCATGACCAGAGCCAAAAACACCGCCAACATCCTTATGAAAAACTTCTGCGACTTTATGGGCGGAAGCGTTCTCTACTGGATTCTCGGATTCTCGATAATGTACGGAGCCGGCTGCGGTTTCATCGGCTGGGAAGGTTTCTTCTTCATCGGCAATGATACCAACGTGCCAGCAGAGTGTACATTCATCTTCCAGACTGTATTCTGCGCCACAGCTGCCACCATCGTTTCGGGTGCCATGGCAGAGCGCACCAAGTTCTCCATGTATTTCATCTACGCCATTGTAATCTGCGCGCTCATCTATCCTATAGAGGGACACTGGAGCTGGGGCGGCGGCTGGCTTTCTGAGCTCGGCTTCCACGATTTCGCAGGCTCTACAGTAGTTCACCTCTGCGGCGGCGTAATGGCATTGGCCGGTGCAATGGTACTCGGTCCACGTATCGGCAAGTACGATAAGAACGGCAACAGCAAGGCTATCCCTGGCCACAGCCTCACACTCTGCGCCCTCGGCGTATTCTGTCTGTGGGTAGGTTGGTTCGGTTTCAACCCTTGTTCTACTGTAGCCGCCACCGGTTACGACAATGCAGTTTCGATGTCGCACGTATTCGTAACTACCAATATGGCAGCCTGCACAGGTGGTATAGCAGCCTTGGTTTACACATGGATTGTTGATGGCAAGCCATCTCTCTCAATGGTATGCAACGGCGTTTTGGCCGGTCTCGTAGGTATCACAGCCGGTTGCGACTGCGTATCTATCGGCGCTGCCGCCATCATCGGTCTCGTAACATCAGTTGTAATGTGCTGGAGCGTATCGTTCCTCGATAAGAAGTGCCACATCGACGATCCAGTTGGTGCCGTTTCGGTACACGGCGTTGGCGGATTGCTCGGTACAGTATTCACAGGTATCTTCTGCGACCCAAGCATCAGCGGTGTTGAGGATTGCACCATCGGTGTACAGTGTCTCGGCGCATTGGCAGTGGCCGCATTCGCATTCGTACTCGGATACCTCACATTCTTCATCATCAAGAAGACACACGGTCTCCGCGTTGAATCTAGAATAGAGACTGAGGGTCTTGACGTTTACGAACACGGTGAGGCTTGCTACAACTAATATATGCTATTCCGTAGAAACGGAAGGTAGAGAGGGAAGGTAGAACCGTCCGTCTCTACATCAAACATAAAACAATAAAAGCGGATTTGTTTCCATACAGATCCGCTTTTTTGTTTGTACATAATCACACACATATATACAAAAAAAAAGAGTTCTCATTTCTGAGAACTCCTTTCGTTTTCTGTACCCGGGACAGGACTCGAACCTGCACGTCGCGAAACACTAGAACCTGAAACTAGCGCGTCTACCAATTTCGCCACCCGGGCAACAATGCTTTGTTTTGCTTTTGCGATTGCAAAGGTACAAAGCATTTTCCTATTTTCCAAATTTTTTTGAAAGATTTTTTCGTTTTTGTCTCTCTAATATATGATATACACCTTCGTGCGTATCTGCGAGGGATTATTCAGCCGTAAGTTTGTTGTCTTTCATTCGCTCCACATATTGCTGGATTATTGCCTTTATCTGGCTTTCCATGAATGGGAGAGAGGATATGCTGTCCTTCTGGGCCATTATGTTGTTTCTTAGCTCTGGGTCCTTGCGGTACTCGTATATTCCCGACAGCGTGTTGTTGCTGTATTCTATCATCAGGCTGTCGAGATAGTACATCGAGCTGCCGTTCAGGTCGTTGAAGGCGTAGTTGATGTATTGGGCTGAATCCTGCTCCAATATGTTTTTGCCGAACGAGAAGTATGGCTTCTGATACTTAAGCAGATGCAGCAGGGTAGGGGTGATGTCGGTCTGCTGCATGATGCGTGTGGTGTCGCAAACCGCGTCTAGCTGACCGCCCGGCGTGTAGAAGAATATCGGAATCCTGAATCTGCCGTATCCGTTGTTGAAATCCTGACGCACGTTGGGTCCTGTGTGGTCGGCTGTAAATACTATTATCGTGTTTTTCAGCCATGGCTCGTCCTTGATGCTGTCGAAAAAGCGTCGCAGGGCGTAGTCGCTGTATCCTACGGCCTGATGCATGGGATGATCGCCCATGGGGAACTTGCCGGCATATTGGTCGGGCACGCGGTATGGCTGGTGGCTAGATGCCGTGAACACGGTGGCCAGGAAAGGCTTGTTGTCCTTGCCCATTGTCTTTATCTCGTTGGCGAAATGCTGAAGGTATGGCTCGTCGAATATCGCCCATGTGCCGTCGAACTCTGATTTGTTTTCGTATTCATCCATGCCGTAGTATTCGCGGAATCCTATCGAGTTGGTAAACATCTTGAAACCCAGCGTGGTGTTGGGCGCGCCGTGATAGAACGCGCATCTGTAGCCTTCGTTCTCCAGCATCTCGGGAAGTCCCTGGATGGTGTTGTTGGCGTATACAAAATAGCAGTAAGGCTCTATGTATCTGGGGATTCCGGCAAAAACTCCGGGCATTGCGTCCACCGACCTTATGCCGTTGGCCAGCGAGTATCTGTAATGGTGGCTCACTGATATCAGCGAATCCAGAAACGGCGTGTAGCCCTTGTATTGGCCGCTGTCGAGGCTGTTGGGGTAGCCGGTGTATTCGGTGCTGAAGCCTTCCATCAATATTACAATCACGTTCATCTTGTTCATCTGTCCCGATGTGTCGGGGGCCTGATGCAGCGGACAGAAAATAGAATCCAGCTGCTGGCTCTCGTAGAATTGCGGGTTCTTGAATCCCGACTTGTGGATTGTGGTTATGATGGTGAATGGCGTATTAAGCACTATGGGAGCGTGTGCCGCCTTGCGGATATACAGCTCGGCCGAATCCTGACGCAGCGGATGCATCTTCAAGGCCCATCCGCCCCTGAGTCCTACAAATGTAAGTAATGTAAGCATCAGGAAAACAATGGTATGCAGCGGATAGTATATGATGCCGTGGGCGTAATCCACCCAGCGCTTGTTTGCCTTTATTGGATTATAATACAGCAGTATCAGGGCCACTATGCTGCCGATTCCGAACAGCCATACGGGCCAGTATTCTGATACTGAGGCCAAAAGGATTTTGCCGATGTTGTCCTCGCCGGCAAACTCGCTGAAAAACGATGCCGTGGTTCTGCGTCCGCCAAAACGGTAGTATACCACGTCGGCCACGTTTACGAATATGCCCAACGAATTTACTATCAGGAACATCCATTTTACGATGCGCTGATACTTGATGGTGTCCCTGAATTGGAACGGTATGGTCTGCATTATCACAAACAGGATGTTGATGTAGCAGAGCGCCGATAGGTCGAACCTGAATCCGCCCAGGGTCATGCGCATCATATCGCTGAATGTAACATCCTGAAATCCATCAAGATTCATAAAGTAGAAAAACCATCTGGCCAGTGTGTACAAAACCATGGCCGTGGCAAAATTGGCCAGCATTATCAGCGCCGGCTGACGAAGAAACTGCTTCATCCTAGTCACTCATTTTTGATTTTTGATTTTCGATTT
>JAKSLV010000012.1 GCA_024401025.1 Bacteroidales bacterium | reverse complement strand
CTGCCGTGACAATGGAAACAGTCGGCGCCCTCGGTGGTGAAAAGCATCAGGCCACGCATCTCGGATTTGGTGAGCTGAACCTTGCCATCCATAAACTGATCGAACCTAGAATTGAAGGAAACCAGACTCCTCACAAACTGCGCTATCGCCTTGCTGATGAGGTCGATATTGACTTCTGACGTGCCGAACGCACGGTAAAACATCTCACGGTACATCGGCTCTTTCCTGATGAGGGAAACGGTTTTATCGATGGAGCCGTTCATCTCATGGGGCGCAAGTATCGCCATTGGAACGGTGCTCTCAATGTTGCCCTCCTGAATGCGTCCGTTCCAGAAATAGCCCGAATTGTTCCAGACAAGATTGATGAATGGCAGCATCACGTGAGGCGTTTTCTGTCCCGAGAGTCCAACGGGACGACCATCCTCGTAGGCATCAGGGCCACACTCAAAGGCGTGTTCCTGCCTGTGACAAGTGGCGCAACTCATAGGATTTTTCGGGTCGCCGGAAAGACGGCCATCGTAGAAAAGATAGCGGCCAAGACGCACCCCGTCCACGGTCATAGGATTGTCGGCGGGGATGTTGAGCGAATCGGGAAACATCGGAATCCCCAAATCGTAAGGCACTGGATTGTAGGAATATTGCGGCGGCGCAGTGTGGCACGATGCTATCAAAAGAAAGGAAGTCGCTACGCTCAAAATCCTCAAAAAATCTACAAAAAATCTTCTCATCATAAAAAAAATCCATAATAAAAATTCATCATTTTTCCCCGGTCCCCAACGGGGACCAAGTTTCTATAACCATATCATCTAAACGCCCTCCTCAAATTCTCACAAAACAAACTCATCGCCTCCTGATTGTTCATAATACCCTTGTAATCGAGGAAATTAGCCTTGTTGGGATAATCGAACAACGAGCTGATATCCAGATTTATAACAATATCGCCGTCGGAATTGCGGACCACGGGAATCCTGACATCGAAAGCATTCTCGATGTAGGATGCAGGCTCGCCGTCAGAATCATAAACCTGTCCGCGGCCAATGTGACAATTGAAGGCATTCACCTGATTATCAGCATCAAGATAGCGGATGTTGGTTTTCATATAATGATAACCTCCGCCAAGATAATCGGGCCAGAACATCATGTTCTCGGGAGGATTGCGGAAACGGTAACTGCGGTTGGCCACCGAATCTAGGCCGAATGTGAATATCAGCGTATCAGCATTCTCCAAACCGAAATCGCCCTTAGGCTGCCAAAGAAGTGTTTTCGGAATCTCCACATCCACATAATGATGAGAATCAGGACATTCCACCACTGCGCCATCGTTGCGCATCAGCCTGATATTGCTGACAAAATACTGTACCTGACAAACCTGATACCTGAGCCCACGGGCCGACATATAACAAAAATCATTCAGCACCAATGGTTTGCCATCGGCGCTGAATGAAAATGCGATCCTAACCTGAGCTGCTGATAAAAGCGGCATCAGGACCAAAATGAATAATAAGATTTTCCTCATAGGAAGCTCGTAATTCGGATTTCGTAATTCGTAATTACTAAGCCAACTCCATTCCCTTCTTGATTTTGGCGACAGCCTCATCGCCGGCAAGGGCCTGTGCGAGTACAATGCCGAAATCCTGGGAATGGCCGGCACCGATGGCGGTGTAGAGATTGCCGTCGTGCTCGATGGGGCGGCCGGTGCGGTTGTACTTCTCGCTCTTCTCGGCGGCGCAGCAAGAGTGCGAGGTAACGGTTTTGCCGTATCCGATGGCGTTTTTCAGGAGTACGGTTGGGGCTCCGCAGATGGCGGCCAGAATCTTTCCGCTCTCGTAATGAGCCTTGGCCACGGCGCCTACCTTGGCATCGAGGCCGAGGTTCTCGTAGCCGGGATATCCGCCGGGAAGGTAGATGAGGTCTGCCGACTGAAAATCAGCCTCAGCCCAAAGAAGATCGGCCTGAACGGTAACCTTGTTGCTTGCGGCCACGGTTTTGCTGCCGGAGATTGATACTGTCTTTACATCTATTCCGCCGCGGCAGAATACATCGTATGGCGCCAATGCCTCGATTACCTCGAAACCATCAGCCAAAAGAATATATGCGCGTTTCATTTTTGATTTTTGTTTTTTGATTTCTAATTACCCGAATACCGCTTGGCGGTCTCGGTTATCTGGTCCTCTCCCACCACTTTCTGCAGGATGCGGTTTTTCTCGTCTATCACGTACATCACCGGCGTGGAAACCACGTAGTAATACTGGCGGTAGAAAGATTTCTCCTCTATGTCGCAGACATCCAGCCAGGGGAATTTCTTCTTCTGAGTGTTCTGTCGCAGTGTCTCTATAGAGTGCTTGTCGTTGTTTACCGTTATCACCGACACATTGTGGCGCTGAAGCTCCGAGTAATAATACTTCAGGGCATTCTCGGCGCTGTCGCAGTGTCCGCATCCGTTGCTCCAGAAAAGCAGGAAAACGGTCTGGTGGTTGCCCGAGAGTATGTTTAGCGAATCGCCGGTAAGGGTTTTCGCCATGCGGATGTTCTTGGCGTCGCTTCCGGGCATCGATGCGGCGTATATGTCGCGCTGCTCCTTTATCATGGCGCGGTTTTCGGGCGGCAGGTTTTTCACGGTATCAGAAAGGAAATACCTGTCGGCCAGATGCACAAACACCTCGTTGATTCCCAGCTTGAAGAATGTGCGGTAGAAGTTGAGCATATACGCCGTCATGTAGTGATACATGTCGGCATTGCCCAAGGTCTTGGATATCAGCCAGTCGTTCTTGCGGATAATCTCGTAGTGGCTGGCGTTGGCGTTCAGATAGCGCGCTATGTGGGCACGTATCACGTTGTAATAGAACGGAGTACGTATCAGACCGCTCTGCTGGAAGTTCACGTAATCGTACATCTGGTCGTAGCCGTAGTTGCGCGCGTGCATGCAGTTGAGGATGTCGGCCAGGAAAGTGCCCTCGTTGTCGGCGGCGGTCTTTTTCCAGGCCGCCTCTATCTCGCTGTCCAGCGCCGAGATTTTCTTGTCGATGGCGGCGGTGTCTGATGCTGCTGCATATTTGCGCGCCGTATCCAGCTCACTTGTGCGGCGTATGAAATCGGTCATCATACGCTGATAGTCGAAGAAACGGGCGTTCATCTCGGATCCCGTAACCTTCATGGTTTTCTGAGGGTCCTGAACATCACACTTCATCTGGAAATTCTGGTTCTGCTTGTCTATCAGTATCTCGAAAGATACGTGGCTGCTGTCCAGAATCACCGAATATATGCCAGCCGGCAGATTGTTTTTTCCCTCAAAGGTTACAATATTGCCGCTCTGCGCCGCCGAATCCACCTGAAGATACTGCTTGTCCTCGTAATAATAGGCCAGCCTTACCTTCTGCGGGAAATAGTGCGAGAATTTTATCTGTATCTTGTGGCCCTGCGCCATCGCCATGTTTGCCAGCGATGCCGCAACAAGCCACAGCAGTATCAGCTTCCTAACCATATCATTCACCATGCTCGTTTAGATACATCATCAGCTCATACATCTGATGGAACGAGATGCGCTTGGCGATAATCTCGTTGTTCTTGTTGAGCAGGTAGAATGTAGGTGTGGAGTTCACGTCGAAGTTCTCGCGGTATTGGTCGAATGGGTTGAAGAGGTTGTACCATCCGTCCATCTGGAAATCCTTCTCTATCACGTAATCGAACCACTTGTTGATGTGGCGGTGGAGGTCCTGGAGATTGTCCACGCTCTTGTTCATATATACGGCAAACACCTTGCAGTCCAATGTGCGGAGAGTGTCGCGGTAGAAATCGTAGAGCTTTGGCATCTCCTCCTTGCAGTGGCTGCAGTCGGGCTCCCAGAACACCACCATCTTGTATTTGGCCGGAGTCTGCTGTACCGAGAAAAACTGCTTGCCAAACGAGTTTATCATATTGTCGAGTATGCGGACCACATCGTTGCGGCGGGCCTCAAAATCGCCCTTGGTCTTCTCCTCTATAGGCTTGGCGTCGTCACGCATTTTGTCGATGGCGGGGCGCAGAGCCTCGATAGCCGATTTGGATCTTGGCAGCTGTTTCATCTGGAGATCGTAGGAGATGTTGCCCACCAGACACTTGGATTTTCTATCCACCTTCTTGCGGAGCTCGGTCTTGAAAGAGTCGGTATCCCACTTGGCTTCCCTGCAGTAGATATCAGCCAGAGAGCAATATACGTTCTCAGAGAACATGTCCTCGCTCATCTGCTTGGCGTACTTGTTGAAGAGGAACACCAGCATGAAGCGGAAGAGCTCGTCGTTATGGCGGGTCTGCTTTACCAGCCAGTTGGTCTCCCTTATCAACGAGTCAGGCATCTGGAAACACATGTTGTTGATGTATTTCTCTATCTTGGGCTGATATATCGATGTGCGCAGCAGCCTCTGGTCGCTGATGGGGAAATTGTCGAAGAAGTGTGCCTTGTACCAGAAGAATCTCTCGTTCTGGTCGCTGATGCTGGCAGGAATCTCCACATCGCGTGTGGCGGTAAGGAATGTTGAGAAAAACTGGTTGGGATACTCAGAGATCTGGCGGCGATACTCATTATCCACAGCCTGCGATACGGCCTTCATCTTGTCGCGGATCTCAGCCTCCTTGCTCTCCTTGCCCTTCACATTCTCCAGTTGCTTGGATAGCTCCTGATACTCCTTGGATGCGTTGTTGAGCACCACCTGGTAGTCGTGGAAACGCTGGTTCTCGATGCTGCCGGTAATCTTCATGTTTTCCAGGAAGGCGGTGGTGTCGTTCTCTATCGAGAATTTCTGACTGCCGTCGATAAGGATGTCGAAGTAATTGCGGCTTGGCAGAAATATGAAATACATTCCGCCGGGCAGTTTCTCCTTGCCCCTGAACACGCCCACGCCGCTGGCATTAAGCCTTACGGTATCGTCGGGGATCAGACGCTCGTTGAAATGGTGTCCCAGGATAAGAGTGTCGCCCTGTTTCAGGTGGTTTATCTTAACCGTAATCTCATAACCCTGAGCAGATGCCACGCCTGCCATCAGGAGCGACATCATCAATGCGAAAAATAGTTTTTTCATCGTTTTTGCTATGTTATGGTAGTTTCTAATTAGTTTTGCAATACTGCAAAGTTAACGCAAAAATGCGATACGTATTAAGCCATTAACAATATTTAGTAAAAAATTCAGATTCTTACGCCTACAACAATCTGGTCGTCGAGCTGCGATTCCAGCGATCCGTCGGGCTTAAGGCGCCATTGGTTCATGGTGTCCTCCATAATGGATTTCTGCTCGTCGAAAGGCTTTTGCGACATCGATAGCAGCAGGTCGCGGAATCTCTTTACGCCATACTTGCACTTGTTTTCCTCCATGCCGCCAAACTGGTCGGTGATGCCGTCGGAAAACATGTAAAGCACGTCGCCGGGCTGTATCTTTATGATGTTGTTGGTGAAAGGCGCGTTTTTCCTGATGTGGTATCCCACCGGCATGCGGTCGCCCTTGTGCTCTATGATGTCGCCGTTGCGCACAATCCAGAGCGGACGGTTGGCTCCCGAGAACTGAAGCTCCATGTTCTCGGTGTCGATAATGCAGAAAGCCATGTCGATGCCGTCCTGAGCTCCCGACTGCGGGGCCGACTGCCTGAGGGCGGCTATGATCTTCTCCCTAAGCTCGTCCAGGATGTCGGCTGCTGATACCGACATTCCGTTGATATCCTTCTGGGCGGCAATGTCGTTGAGGGTGGATACTCCCAGCATGCTCATGAATGCGCCCGGCACACCGTGACCCGTACAGTCGGCCGCGGTAAGCAGCTTGTATTTTCCGGCCTGGGTGGCCCAGAAAAAGTCGCCTGATACTATGTTGAGCGGTTTCCAGTAAACCAGGCATCCGCCAAAGATGCGGCTCATCATCTCGTCGCTGGGCACGGCGGCTGTCTGTATGCGCTGGGCATAGCGTATCGACGCCGTAATGCGCGAGTTGGCCTCGGAGAGCTGGCTTCGCTGACTCTCGATCTCGTCGCGCTGACTCATGATCTCGTCGCGCTGACTCATGATTTTCTGATTCTGAATCTTAAGCTCCTCGTTTTTCTGCGATATCTCCACCTTCTGCTGGGCAAGAAGGTTGTTGTTCTTGCGCTTGCGCACCAGTCCCTTCCAGATAATGAATGCCAGGAATGCGGCCAGTATGATGCAGATGGCGAATATCACCGTAATCCATCTCTGCTCGTTGGTCTGGGTTTTCTGAGCGGCTATCTCCTCGCGCTCCTTGTCCTGACGGCGCTTTATCTGGGCGTCGTATTTGGCCTCGGCCGCCGCCTTGGTGGATTTTACGGCAAACTCGCGGTTGTACGATGATTCCTCCACTTCCTTGAATTTCTCCGAATATTCCACGGCCTCCTTGTATTTGTTGGATTGCTTCAGCACCCAAATCATAGATCTGTACAGCAATCCCAGATACCGGCTGTACTTGCTGCCGCCCTGGTCGAAACGGTCCTCCATCGACTTAAGCCTCTGATACGCATCGTTATAATGGCCCTCCATCGTAAGGATGTTGGCATCAGTAATCTCTATTACAATATGCTGGCTGTGGGGATTAAGCTTGTTGCGCAGATCGTCGGTGAGGGCGTAGAAATACTTGGCCGAATCCTTGGCCAGGTCCTTGGCCTTGCAATCGTCCGACGCAAAATAGCTCACGTACATCAGCATCAGCTGCTCGTAGCATCCCATTAGCACGCGCTGCGAGCTGTCGTACCTTGATGCGTATTCCACGGCACGGCGCATGGTGCTGATGCCGCGCCTAAGAAGCTGCAGCGAGTCCAGATCCAGAAACTGGTAATAATCGCTCCTGCCTATGTTGAAGAAGTCCTTGCCCAGCGATTCCATGTTGTTCGACATCGAATCCAGCATCCGGGCGTCGGCAAAATGGTTGTTGGCGGTCTCGTAGAGGTGGAAACTTACGCACTGACGGCCCAGATTCCTGTACACGTCGGTAATCTTGTCGTTCTGCTTGGTATCCACAAACACGCCCAGAGCCTTATTGTAGTACTCGCTGGCGCTGTTGTACTCGTTGATGCGCTGATAGTTGCTGGCAATGGCATTGTAGCAGTCGCCCAGGTTGGTGGAATCGCCATACTTCTGGCAAAGCTCTATCGCCTCATGGTAATAGCTGATGGCCTTGTTGTAGGTGTACGCCTTGTTGAAAGCCTCAGCCCTCATCATGGCGGCCTTTATGCTGTATTCCTGGCTGCCTGTGGCCTCGGCGGTCTCGGCTATAAGGTTCACGCACATCAGCACCGAATCCAGGCTGGTCTGCTCCATGGCAAGGCCCTCCAGAGCCACAAGCTTCTCCTTGCCGTCGGGCATTGCAATAATCTCGGCGGTCCTGTCCTGGGCGGATTGCTGCGCATCCACCCCAGCCGGCAGCAGCGCCAGCAGCGATACTATCAAAATCTGCTTAATACGTATATGCATTTTGTTTTGCTATGTTTTATCAATTTCGTAAAAATCTTCCATCAAATCCTGATGCCCAGTATCATCTGGTCGTCAAGCTGGGGGCTGTATAGCTCCATGAGGGCCTCGCCGTCGCACTTGGTGCAGGTCCAGGCAAACTCACATTCCCTAAGTTTCTGATACTGCTGTGCAAACGGCAGCTTGTACATGGCGGCCAGCATGTCCCTTAGCCTGCGGTCGCCAAACTTTGTACGGCCTCCCCTGCCTCCAAACTGGTCGGTGATGCCGTCGGAATACATGTATATCACCTCGCCTGAGGCGCACTCTATCACATGGTTGGTGAAAGGCACCTGCGTGGCGTTGATGTCGAAACCCGCGGGCATGTAGTCGGGCTGATACTCGCGCACGCCGTCCACACCGGCTATCATGAGCGGCCTGTTGGCTCCGGCATATTCTATGCGGCTGTCGCCCACACGGGTCACCACCACCGACATGTCCATGCTGTCGTACTGCTCCATATCGTCGCCCATCTGCCGCAGCGATTTTATCACCTTCTGCCTCATCTCGTCGATAACGAAGGCCGCCGAGAATTCGGGCGAGAAAACGTTTCGGGGCGATAGTATGTTGCGCAGCGATGATATACCCAGCATGCTCATGAATGCTCCCGGCACACCGTGGCCCGTGCAGTCGGCGCCCACCAGCACCTTTACATCGCGCACCTGTATGGCCCAGTAATAATCGCCCGACACCATCTGCAGCGGTTTCCAGTATATCAGGCAGTCGCCGAAAATCTGGTTCATCATCGTGCGGGACGGCATCAGCACATCCTGCATCTGCCTGGCGTGGCGCAGCGATGTTATGATGCTGCGGTTGGCCTTGCGGAAAAGCATCTTCTTGGTATTAAGGTCCTGACGCTCGGTCTCATATTTGTTTTGCAGCATCTGGAATTTCTGATGCTGCCCGCTAAGCTCCAGATTCTGGCTGGTGATGGCGTCGGTCTGACGCTTCATCCTAGAGTTCTGGTTCCTTAGCACCAGGTAGTTCACGATTCCCACCAGAAGTATCAGGAAGGCCAGTATTGTGGCGCCCAGCAGCCAGTTGTGTATTATTCCGTGCATCTTGCGGTGGTTCACAAACTCTATGTTGCGCTTTATGGCCGATACGTTAAGCTCCTTTACGGTGCGCTCGTAGTTTTCCTTGGCCTGTATCTTGTTTATCTTCGATCCCAGGTCGAAGCAGTATCTGTCGAAATTGTAGTGCCTGAGCATCGTTATGTAGCGGTAGGCCTCCTCGTAGTTTCCCAGCATCTTGTTGTAGTTGGCCGATAGCTGATAGAACCTTCCGCCGATGTTGCGCCGGTGGTCGGCCCGGTAGTCGTAGCGGGAGTTTATGAAGCTGAGGTGCTCCTCCACGCTGTCGGTCTCGTCCTTGTTGATGTATGCCTGAGCCTCAAGCATATACAATACCAGCCATCCCTCGTCGAATCCGTACTTGCGCGTGAGAGCTCCGCCAATCTGGGTGCAGGCAATGGCAGAATCAGAGAGCGCATGGCGACGGTCGCGGTTTTTGGGAGGCTCGGCTTCCGACTGCGCCAGATACACCATGGCCATCTTCTCCATAAGGTCGCAGCGGGCCAGCTCGTCGTTTACGCTGTCCACCATGGCCTTGCTGCGTTTCAGCAGCATCAGGGACGACGACAAAAGGCTGTCGCTGCGGCCCGAATACAGGTACTTCATGTAGTCGAGGTATCCCAGCAGCATCAGGTCCATTATCTCGCCGTGTGGCGGATCCAGGCTGCGGTCGATCTCCAGCGCCATCTCCACGTAGCTGAGCCCCAGGTCGTAGAAGTGGTATTCTATGCACATGTTGGCCAGAAAACGGTAGGATTCTGATACCAGCTCCATATCGCCGTGCTGCTGATAGAGGTCGAGCGCCTTGCGGCAGTAGGTATCGGCGGCATCGAAGTTTCCCAGCGAGTAGTGGCACGAGGCCAGCTCTATGTAGCACGGGGCCAATGTGGAAGTATCAGTGGCATCGATATCTATGGCACGCTCGTAGAGGGCAATGGCATCGCCGAAACGTCCCTGATGGAAATTGCACCAGCCAAGGCCGTATAGCGCGTTGGTGATGGCCTGGGTGGATTCCATCTCTGTGGCCAGATCCAGGTAGATGGTGGCGTACTTGAATGTGGTATCCACGTTCATGGAGTGCACCACAATGGTATCCAGCAGCTTGAGGCGGCGCCAAGGGTCTTTCTCGCCGGGCAGAATGGAGGCAACGCTGTCGAGCGCAGGATCGCTGAACGACTGCGGCCAACACCAACCCGTCTGCATCAGTAGCAGAATTATTATGCAAAATAGGCGTCTCATCTGTCTTGGGATACTTTTACCGGATGCCGCTCAATTTCCATGCCGAGCAATATCCAACATCGCAAAAATAATAAAAACATCTTTACAAAAAAAATTTGTTTTATTAATAATAAATTATTAATTTTGAATTCGAACTGGCTGCATACGAGCCGGCATAATTTTCAAACACACTTTATATAATATATATGGAAAATAAATCAAGCTACAAGTGGAAATACACCAAGATAGGTGGTGTAACACGCATCAGCATCGAGACCGGCGAGGACATCGCTCACCTTCCCGAGCTGGATCAGAAACAGTGGACTGTGCTCAGCTGCCCAAGCAAGGGCCTAGAGTTCGACCAGAAAACCCTCGACTATCTGGATGGCGACGGCGACGGCCACATCAGGGTAAACGAGGTGATAGCCGCCATAGAGTGGCTGAACAAGGTGCTGAAGAGCCCTGATACCCTTACACAGACATCGTCGGTGATAAACCTCGACGACATCAACATGGATACCGACGAGGGCAGGAAGGTCTACAACTCGGCCAAGCAGATTCTGGCAAACCTGAAGCTGGAGAAAAACGAGATATCGCTGGACGACACCGCCGACAGTACAAAGATATTTGCCGAAAGCCTCTTCAACGGGGACGGCATCATTACAGAAGCATCAGCCGACAGCGACGACCTGAAGAAGGTGATAGCCCTGATAATCGACAAGATAGGCAAGGCCACCGACAGATCGGGCAAGGACGGCATCAACAAGGACCTGATAGAGGAATTCTACACCGAGGCCGCCGATTTTGCAGCCTGGAAGAATGGAGCTGAGGCCGTGGCCGTGCCATACGGCGACAACACAGCTGCCGCCAAGGACGCTTTCTGCGCCATCAAGGACAAGGTGGCCGATTATTTCATAAGATGCAAGCTTGTGGCCCTGGACGGCGACACCTGCCCATCGCTGGAGATCCCCAAGGACAAGCTGGCAGCCATTGCCGACAAGAACCTCTCGGAGGAAATATCAGAAATCTCGGCCTACCCTCTCACAAGACTCAGCGACAAGGCCGTGCTGCCCCTAAACGCCAACATCAACCCAGCATGGGAGGCCAAGTTCGCAGCCCTGAAATCGCTGATTCTCGATGTGGATTTTGCCGGCAAGGATTCGATATCAGAGGCCGAATGGAACACCATAGAGCCCAAGTTTGCCGCCTACGAGAAGTGGATGGCCGACAAGAAGGGCGCAAAGGTGGAATCGATAGACATGGCCGAGCTTAAGGCTATCCTGGAGGCCAACCAGAAGGACGCCCTGCTTGCCCTAATAGAGAAAGACCTGGCTGAGAAGGACAACGCCGAGAGCATCGACGCCGTAAACAAGTTTGCCCACCTATACAGAGACATATACCCATTCCTGCGCAACTATGTTACTTTCAGCGACTTCTATCAGATAAACAGCGAGCTGAAGTCGATTTTCCAGGCCGGAAGGCTCTTTATCGACCAGCGCGAGTGTGACCTCTGCATAAAGGTTTCCGACATGGGCAAGCACAACGCAACAGCAGCCCTCAGCAACATGTACATAGCCTACTGCGACTGCGTGAACACCAAGAAGGGCGGCAAGATGACCATAGCCGCCGTAATAACCGACGGCGACGTGGAAAACATTGCCGTGGGCAAAAACGGTATCTTCTACGACCGCCAGGGCAACGACTGGGACGCCACAATCACCAAGATAATCGAGAACCCAATATCAGTGCGTCAGGCATTCTGGAGCCCATACAAGAAGCTGGCCAAGCTTGTGGAGGAGCAGATAAACAAGTTTGCCGCCAGCAAGGAGGCCGATATGAACAAGAGCATGACCGAGAAGGTTTCGGAATCCAGCACCAAGCTCACCACCACTCCAGCCGAGGGCGCAGCTCCAGCAGCAGCCGCTCCCGAGAAGCCTTTCGACATCGCCAAGTTCTGCGGAATTTTCGCAGCCATAGGTCTCGCCATCGGAGCCATCGGAGCAGCCCTTGCCGCCATGGCCAAGGCTTTCATCGACCTGCCTTGGTGGGGTATGATAATAGTAATAGTAGGTGTGCTGATGCTGATATCAGGCCCATCAATGCTGGTGGCCTACATGAAGCTGCGCCGCCGCAACATGAGCCCGCTCCTGAACGCCAACGGATGGGCCATAAACGCCCACACATTCGTGAACATCACCTTTGGCGCCACACTCACCAAGCTGGCCAAGTTCCCAATTCTGAACGTGAAGGATCCATTGGCCGACAAGGGCACTCCATGGTGGCAGAAGGCTATCTACATCGTTGTGATACTGGGTGCTATATTCGCCGCCCTTTATTTCAACAACAAGCTTGAGCGTTTTGGCCTGCCATACGACAACGGCGCCACAGAGGCTCCCGCACCGGCAGCCGAGGCCCCGGCAGCCGAGGCCCCGGCAGCCGAATAGCGCATCCATAATAAACTAAAAACTGATACCTCAGATAAAACAACAACACCCACACGAAGCCGCAAATCATTGAAAAAAGATACACGACACTTCGTGTGGGTATTATATAATAACCGGACTTACATGAAAAAGACATTGCTGGCCAGCATATTGGCCATGGCGGCCATAAGCGCCGCCGCACAGGTGCCAGCTGAATACAAGGTGGCCCCATGGCACGGTTTCAGCCGCTGCGCCATTACCTACTCGTTCGACGACCTATGCGCCAACCAGCTGCCCATAGCCATTCCGATACTGGACAAATACAACGTGAAGGCATCGCTGAACGTGGTTACCGACTGGGTGAAGCCCGAGGAATGGGCAAGTGTGAGAGAGGCAGGCATCAGGGGACACGAGATAGCATCCCACACCATAAGCCATCCCAACCTTACCGAGAAATCCGTGGAGGAGTTCGAGAGAGAGCAGAGCGAATCGAAGAGAATTCTGGAGGAGAAAACCGGTCTGGAGGTGGTTACAATGGTGTATCCATACTGCAAGACCACGCATGAGGACATAACCGCCAAATACTACATAGGCGCCCGAGTATGCGACGAACGCATAGAGCCACACACACCCAAGGAGATGATGAAGATATCGTCGAGGGGCGTGGGCCCGATGTTCAACTTCAACAGCGCCGAGGCCTTCAACAAGTGGGTGGACCAGGGTGCTGAGGCTGGCGGCTGGTGCACATTCCTGATACACGGAATAGACGGCGACGGCGGATACTCTGCCATAAAATCCAGCGACCTGGAGGAACACGTAAAGTATGTATCAGGAAAACCCAAAGACTTCTGGCCCGCCACCTGCGCACAGGTGTGCAAGTACATTATGGAGCGCGACGCCCTGCAGATAACAGAGCTGCCCGCCAAGAAGGGCTACAAGATAAGCGTAAAGTGCAACGCATCATCCAGCATAGCAAAGCTGGACGAGCCTGTAACAATATCGCGACAACTGCCCAACAGCTGGAAATCGGCAATAATATACGAGAACGGCAAAGCCAAGGCCCCACTGGCAATGTGCAAAGACTATCAGAAAAGCAACAAAGCCACTACCACTACCACTACCGTAATACTCGACGTGGTGCCGGGCAACACTTACGAGATAAGAAAGAAATAATTCGTAACATATAACTTAATACAACAAAAAAATGGCAAGAACAACAGACGACATGCCCACCATCAGCGGAGCCCTTGAGGAGCTGAGCGACAAAGAGGTGGAAAAAATCGACCGCATCTTCAATGATCCAGATTTCTTTGAATCGCTTACCGGACTGCTGATGATTTGCGGCGGTTTCGACGGCGCCGACGAGGACTATCTCCAGGAGGTATACAACGAGATTTGCGAGGTTACCGAGCAGGACGCCACGGAATACGCCGACTCCATCGACATGGAGAACATCGACCTCGAGGACATAATCACCAAAATGGCCAAGCTGCCTACCGTGATGAAAGCCACCGTGGCCACCATCATAGGACGCCTTTGCGAGGAGGCCGAGGACGACGAGGAGGGTACTCTCCAGTACATCATCGACCAGTTTAGCGCAATGATTGACTAACAATGGAAACGGGGACTAATACGCCCCAAGGCTGGATAATGCAGCAGACATTCGACAACAACAATCCACTGATAACCCTGAGCGAGAGCCACAGAAAGCTCTCGTTCAGGGCTTTGGAATTTATACTGGTGGCTTGGGTGATAAGCATGGTGATAAGCGGCAAAGACCTTATATATATAGGTGAGATGCAGTACGTGCTGGCCGTAGACCTGATATGCCTTGCCATTGGCAACCATCTGTACAGAAGGGCATCGCGCCGGTATCAGGAAACTGACACCAGAGACGAGAAATCGGCACAGGCGGCATACGCCCACGCCAAAACCCTGCAACACAACATATTAAGCGGAGCCATATACGCCAATTGCGTGGCCCTGATATGCTGTCAGGTGCAATGGATTACTTTTGCGGCATTTGTGATGTGGATGGTATTGTTTTTGCAACTACCCAAACAGACCGACATTGATAAAGACTTTGCCTACGGGAAGGAAGAGTCAGACTCGGAATTCATATAAAAAAAATGGCATATCCAATTTTTTAACGAAATGGCAACATACAAATTTGTGTCGGCACAAAAAAAACAATTACCTTTGCAGCCAGAATTAATTAATATTAACAAAAAACAACACAAATGAAATACTTAAAAACAGCGCTGCTTGCAGCCGGTATCGCCGCCATGGCATCTCAGGCTCAGGCTCAGGTAACAGTAGTTCCAGAGAACGACAAGGGTTTCTCACTCTCTCTCATAGGCCGTACCAACATCGACGCAGGTACATACTTCGAGGACCACGATATGAAGAATGCCGATGGCGAGGTAGAGACACACACCTTCAACGGCGTAATGGTAAACGACACACGTCTCGGCGTTAAGGGTAAATTCACCGACAACTGGGAATACAAGATCGAGATCTGTTTCGCCAACAAGGCCATCTCTTTCCGCGATGTTTACGTAAAATACAACATCAACAAGAGCAACCACTTCCAGATAGGTAACTTCTTCATGCCCTTCGGTATGAAACAGTTGGGCCTCGCCTACAAGTTTGAGGAGGACGCCACAGTGGACTTCGCATTCTGCCCAAGCCGTAAGATCGGTGCCGCATACCTCTTCAACAACGACAGATTCAACCTCGTTGGCGGTATCTTCTCTGACGGCAACGTAGACTACAGCAACAAGTTTGCCGACAAGAACAACAACGTAGACGCCGGATTGAACCTTGCAGCCAAGGGTATCGTTCGCCCAGTAGTAAACGATGAGAGCAACGTAATCCTCCACTTAGGTCTGGGTGCATTGTACACCAACTCTAAGAATCCAGGATCGTTCTCTGGAAACACACTCAACACCTTTGCTCCTATCACAAGCATCAGCCAGAAGTTCGACGCTCCTTCTTACTCAAGAATGGAGGCCGAGATGATTTTCATCGCCAAGAAGTTCATGCTTGAGACACACTTCCAGCAGGCCGGCGCCGACGAGCGTGGCAAGAGCGACCGCACCACAGTAAACGGTATCCTCGCTCAGGCTTCTTACCTCCTCATCGGCGAGAAGCAGAACTACAACAAGGCTACAGGTCTCTGCCAGAACGCATCTAAGGGCAACCTCGAGTTCCTCGTAAGATACGACCACCTCGATTTCGACAAGGACGTAAACGGCGTTCAGAACGACTTTACAGTAGGTCTCAACTACTTCGTAAACAAGCACTTCAACGTAAAGCTCAACTACGTGAACGTAAGCGTAGATAAGAAAGGTATTAAGGAGAACTTCAATTCTATCCAGACAAGACTCCAGTTCTCGTTCTAGGGGTGGAGAAAGTTTAAAGTTTATAGATGCCCATAGTGAAAAATCAAACAAGTTTGATTTTTTACTATGGGTTTTCGTTTGCTACGCTCGACCCCTCCGGGGTCGCTGTCCCCTGCCATGCACACAGCGACCCCGGAGGGGTCGAGCGCAGCTTGGTTAATAGAAGCTCGGATATTTTTATTATATGGACAGCCGCTCGGATATTTTTTTTATAAAACGTTTCCTTTTTTTGCCTTTTTTTATTAATATTGCAGTTTGAAAAACTACTTGAGAAATGAATACAGAAAAACAGTTTGAAGACCAGATAAATAAGTGCCGGGAGATATTTTTGAAGAAAGCATCAGACTACGGCACCGCATGGCGCATTATGAGGCCGTCGTCGGTTACCGACCAGATCTTCATAAAGGCCAACAGAATCCGCGGACTCCAGATAAACGATACCGCGATGATCGACGAGGGACAGGAACCCGAGTTTATCGGCATCATCAACTATGCAATAATGGGCCTTATCCAATTGGAGAAGGGTTTTGCTGATACTGCCGATTTCGATACCGCCACCGCCGAGCAGTACTACAACAAGTACGCACGTCTGGCCCAGGAACTCATGATGAGGAAAAACCACGACTACGGCGAGGCCTGGCGCGGAATGAGGATATCTTCAATCACCGACCTTATCCTGATGAAGCTTTACCGCATCAAGCAGATAGAGGACCACGACGGAAAGACTCAGATCTCGGAGGGTATAGACGCCGGATACTACGACATCATCAACTATTCGGTATTCAACCTCATAAAGCTCGACGAGCAGAAAAGCAAATAACGAAATAGCCAACATTAACAGCACATAAACCACATCAACAAATGAAAGAGACTATAGAGGTAACCACCACTACCACCACAACAACCACCAAGAAGGAGAAAAACACCCTGCTACTTGTTTTCAGACTGATAGTAGGTCTGGTGTTCATGTTTTCAGGAGCCGTAAAAGCCATCGACCCTCTGGGATCGTGCTACAAATTCACCGACTATTTTACACTGGCGTTTGATATGCCTCAGCTGTCGGTATTGTCGCTGCCGCTGGCATTCATACTGGCTGCGCTGGAATTCTCCGTGGGCTTCATGCTGTTCTTCAACATGAAGGGACGTCTTGGCGCATGGCTTGCCCTGTGCTTCATGATAGTGTTTACACCGCTTACACTCTACATAGCCATCAAAAACCCCGTACATGACTGCGGATGCTTCGGCGACGCCCTGCTGCTTACCAACTGGGCCACTTTCGCCAAGAACGTGATTCTCATCATCATGGTGATATACATGGTGGTGAAGCGCAAGCAGATCAACAACCCTCTCGACGACAGGGCCGAGCTTGGCATCGCCATAGCAGTGTTCGGCATTGCGCTGGTGTTCCAGCACGTGATGCTCCGCCACCTGCCAATCAAGGACTTCCGCCCATACAAGATAGGCGTAAACATCGGCACCGAGATGGCCAACGCCGCCAACAGCAAGCAGCAAAAGGTACGCAACATACTCACATACAAGAACTCGGTAACCAACGAGGTGAAAGAATTCGACGAGGAGAACATGCCTTGGCAGGATAGCACATGGGTATGGGTAAGTTCCGATTCGAAACCTGTATACGACAACTTCATGGATAGAGTAAAGTCATGGATACTGGATCCTCCTGAGACAATCCACGACTTTACAATCTGCGACAGCGTAAAGCCAAAGGCCAACGACTACACCGATCAGGTGCTCAACCTCGACAAGCCTGTGTTGCTGGTAATATGCCACAAACTTGAGAAGAGCTCTGTGGACGGTCTCGATATGCTGCGCGAGCTTCAGAGCTATGCCGAAAAGAAAGATTACTACATATTGGGTCTTACATCTAGCGACTGGGATACCATCGACAACGTAAAGAACGAGTTTGCCATCGACTTCCCATTCTTTGTAAGCGACGACATCACCCTGAAGACAATGGTGAGGGCCAACCCCGGCATCATGAAGCTGGAGAAGGGCACCATCACCGGAAAGTGGAACTACCGCGACTTCAAGTTCAACAAAAACTACTAGAATAATAAAAAAAACAGGAAATGCTATTCCTCGATTTCGGGTTCATAGACCTCATCGACATATTGGTAAGCGCAGGCTTGCTATATTTCCTCTACACCAAGCTTAAGGGCACCACGGCGATGAACATCCTCTTTGGAGTGCTGATCATCTACGTGCTCTGGCTTGTGGTGAGGGCTCTGGACATGAGTCTGCTGAGCACCATCATGAACAAGATTGCCAATGTGGGAATACTGGCTCTCGTGATAGTGTTTCAGCAGGAAATCAGGAAGTTCCTCCTGGAGGTGGGCGATAAGAGCACGCTGTCGAAGTTTTTCTCGGTGGAGAGAATCTTCCACCGGGTGATAAAGGAATCCAACGAGAACCTTAACATCCCCGAGATAGTGAAGGCCTGCACCGAGTTTGCCAGAGACTGCACCGGCGCGCTCATAGTACTGCCCTCCCACTCCGACCTCAGCAACATCATCAGCACCGGCGAGAAGCTCGACTGCGCCATCACGCAGAGGCTTCTGGGTTCGCTGTTCTTCAAAAACTCGCCGCTGCACGACGGCGCGGTAATAATAGTGAAAGGTAAAATAGTGGCGGCCAAATGCATACTGCCGCTCACCAGCAACCCCGAGGTGCCTCACAACATAGGCACACGCCACCGCAGCGCGATAGGCATGAGCGAGGTGTCAGACAGCCTTGTGGTAGTGGTGTCGGAAGAGAGGGGCGAGATATCCTACTGCGAATACGGCGCCATCAATCAGAACGTTACGCCGCAGCAGCTCACCGACAAGCTAAGGGAAAGATTCTCGGAAGTTTCGTCGGCCGCCGAGGTCAGCAGCGGTTTCTTCGAGACTTTGATAAATTATTTCAAGAGATAAAAGTTTAAAGTTGCCTCAATTATTCGTTACTCCCAGGATTTCTGCATTTCTTTCATAAATAGGGTCTGATAATCGGCCTCCAGCTTGCTGATCAGCTCAGGATCAGGGTTTTCGGCCTGACGGGCGGCATTTATCTGTTCGCGCACCTCGGCCAGCTTCCATTGCTTTACGTTGGCCGTGCGGGCTATCAGGTTCACCACCTCCAGCACCACATCGGTAACAATCTTGGAAAGATCGCGCTCCAGGCCCTCGATGGCGAAATCCGTAACCTCGTTGGTGATGTCGCGGAGCTTGCTCTGTCCGTCGTCGGAAATCACATCGCGCACCAGTCCATCCACCACCTGAACCACGGTATCAGATACCGACCTCTCAATGGTTTCCTTTATCTGCTGGCCCACCACGGGTATGCAGCCCAGTTTCTGAAGCTCCTTGTTGCCCTCCACGGCGCTGCGGCTCTTGCTGGAGATATAGCTGGCAAGCTCGGCCTTGTGCTTGTCGTACTCCTGTCCGGCTATGGAGCTGATGCGGCTGAAAACGATGTCGATCACCTGACGCTTGTATGGAATCACGATATTGTCGATTACCTCGCGGGTGATGGGCATACCCAGCTTTATGTTGTTCTGGATGCCTCCAAGGATATTTAGAACCACTCTGTCGGAAACCTCCTCCAGAATAATGTTGTACACCTTCACGCACTTGCGGAAAAAAGCTATCTTGTTGAGGTTGAGGAGATTCTTCTTGTAGAGTCTCATCACTATCGACACCAGCCTCAGCAAACGCAGGAACACGAGCGAACCGGCCGGAATACATCCAAGCACATCATACCAGTGCGAGAAAGGATAATCGTAGAACTTCTCCTTGCGCTTAAAGATGGATACACCCCACCCTATAAGCACATCCACCACATACACGCCCACAAACAAAAGGTCGTAAACCTTAAGATTGAGGTGTATGGGATTGAAAAACTCGAAAAATCCCGGAGTATTCTCCATGAAATACCCGTACACGCCCGGAATCGAGAAAAACCAGTCGAAACATATCAGCAACAGGTTGATAACCAACACCATCATCAATATGAAATCCCAAAGGAAATTCCGCACAAGGTATCCTATCGATACACCGGACTTGGTCTGCTCGTCTGCCATACTTTATAATTGTTTAGAGTTTAGAGATTAGAGATTGGAGTTTACTCCCTGTACCAATCGGCGTACATAGCGTAGTTGTCCACTATTCTATTAATAAGGTCGGCCTGAAGCTTGGCATCCACGTCCTTGATCTTCTTGGCGGGGCATCCGGCGTATACAGATCCCGGCTCGGTTTTGGTGCCCTTGGTAACCACGGCTCCGGCGGCTATGATGCAGTTTTCCTCTATCACGGCATCGTCCATCACTATGGCGCCCATGCCTATGAGGACGTTGTCCTTGATGGTGCAACCGTGCACCACGGTATTGTGAGCGATGGAAACATTATTGCCGATGGTGAGGGGGCTGGTCTTGTAGGTGGCGTGGAGGCAGGCGTTGTCCTGAATGTTTACGCGGTTGCCAATGCGGATGGAGTGCACGTCGCCACGGATAACGGCGTTGAACCACACATTGCAGTTGTCGCCCATCACCACATCGCCTATCACGGTGCAGTTGTCGGCCAGCCAGATATTTGCTCCAAACTGTGGAGTCTTGCCAAGTAATGTCTTTATAAGTGCCATATATGCAGATGTTTTTCGTTATTTTAATTCTGCAAAAATAATGAGAAAAACTCGTAATCGGCTAATTTTTCGATATTTTTTCAAAAAAAATTCATAACTTTGTTGTCTATTAAAAAAAATAGAAAAGGAATAGAGAGAAGAAAAACACAATATGAAGTTTATAGTAACACTGCGCAACCACAAACTATTAGGTCCGTACCTGATACCCTACATGGTGGACAAGGATCCCGGCATGGAGTTCTACACCATAAGGGAATCGCTGGCCCCCGACAACATAAAAACGGCGCCTCAGCTCTATACAAAACCTCAGATAGAGATAGCCCGCCTGGCCGACCAATGCTCCGAAACCAGCATCCGCAAAACTTTCGGAAACTCCAAGTATCAGAACAACAATGATTTCCTCAGGCATTTGTCTGAGGCTGACATATCAGAGCACATCCGCCCATACATCGATGAGAGGATGGCCGAGATAGTGGACTTATGCATTGGCCACGACATAAAAATATACGAGAAACCCGAGAACATGAACTCCATTTTTCCCGGCGACGAGATTTTCGTGGCCGCCAAGAAGATGAAGCCGGTGTTCAATTTTGTGCGCACTGATACCGAGACCCAATACTTCCTGTCGCTGAAATACGGCACCCAGGACATATCGCTGTATCAGATGCAGATGAACGTGCTTTGCAGCCATCCCTGCCTGATTATCAGCAACAAGAGGATGTTCCGGGTGGAAAACATCGACGCCAAGAAACTTACGCCCTTCATAGGCAAGCAATACATATCGGTATCCAAGAGCGTGGAGCAGACCTACTACGAGAAATTCATAAAAAACGCCATAGCATCGGAGTGCGAGGTGCGCGCCACGGGCTTCAGGATAATAAACTCCAAGGCCACGCCCAAGGCCATCCTGAAGGTGGAGACCGACCTGACCGGCAACACCATCTTCAACCTGATATTCAGGTACGGCAACATGGATTTCCGCCCCGACAGCCCCGACAAGGTGGTGGTGAGATTCTACGGCGACACCAGCGACTACCATTTCGGCAAAACCACCCGCGACATGCAGTACGAGGCCGATACCGAACAGCAGGCCGCCAGCATCTTCGGAGGCCGCATAGGCAGCGGATACTACAAGATACAGGCCGATGGCAACGACAGGCAGATACAGAGGGCGCTGGCTTTCAACGCGCTTAATGCCAACAAGGAACGCCTTACCGAGGCCGGCATAGAGATAGAGCTGTCGGAGGAGGACAAGGAATACTACACGGGCGGCATAGCGCTGGATTTCAGGGTAAACAAGGGCGACGACTGGTTTGATGTGTACGCCATAGTAAGGCTGGAGGGCATAGAGGTGCCCTTTGTGGCCCTCAAGCACTACATACTCAACAACATACGCGAATTCAGGCTGCCCGACGGCCGCATAGTGATACTGCCCGAGGAATGGTTCGAGAAATACCACGACATAATGGCGTCGGGCCAGATAAACAAGAGGGCCAACCTGATACAGCTGAGAAGCTATCAGTATTCGGCGCTGGAGAACCTGCCGCTGGAGGTGGACCTTCAGGAGCGCATCAGGAGGCTGAAAAACCGCCTCTCGGAGCCCGGAAGCCTGCCCGAAACCAAGCCCATGAATGTGTGCGCCACATTAAGGCCGTATCAGACCACCGCCTTCAACTGGCTGAAAATGATGAGGGACTACGGTTTTGGAGCCTGCCTGGCCGACGACATGGGTCTGGGAAAAACCCTCTGCACGCTGTCGCTGCTATCGGAGAGCACGGCCGTGGACGATGGCGAGTTTTGCGACGGAGAGTTTACGTATCAGAAAAAAATACCATCGCTGCTGCTGGTGCCCAAATCGCTGATATACAACTGGGTAAACGAGGCGCGGAAGTTTGTGCCGCAGATGAGGATACTGGAGTTTACGGGCAGCAACAGGCTGGATACCATAAAATCATTTCCGCTGTACGACATTGTGATAGCCGGATACGGAACCCTGCGCAACGACGCGGCCATGCTCTCAAAGGTAAAGTTCAACTACATAGTATTGGACGAGAGCCAGTATGTGAAAAACTCGGCATCGAAAACCTACCAGAGCATCATGATGCTGGACTGCAACCACAGGCTGGCGCTTACCGGCACACCGCTGGAAAACTCGCTCACCGACCTGTGGTCGCAGATAAATTTCATAAATCCGGGACTCCTGGGCAGCCTGCCGCTGTTCAAGAAAAGATTCGTGACACCGATAGAGCGCAACGGCAATGAGGAAGCATCAGAAAGACTTAGAAAAATAATTTATCCTTTCATCCTGAGGCGCACCAAGCAGCAGGTGTTGCAGGATCTGCCTGAGCTTATGGAACTTACGGTGCTCTGCGATATGACCGACGAACAAAAAGAGATTTATGAGAAAGAAAAATCTTCAACGAGGAACTCAATTCTCGACTATATGGACAAAGGCACGCTAGACAAGCAGACGGTGATGGTGCTGCAATCGCTTACCAAGCTAAGGCAGATAGCATGCAGCCCGGCCCTCACTGTGGACGGCTACGCGGGCGGCTCCGGCAAAACCGACTATATAATAGGTATGCTGCACAATATAATATCGCAGCATCACAAGGTGCTGATATTCTCGTCGTTCGTAAAACACCTGGAGCTGATAGCCAGCCGCCTGGAAAACGAGGGAATAGGCTACACCATGCTTACGGGAAGCACCGAGGACCGCGAGGGCGAGGTAAGGAAGTTCAGCCACCAGGCCACGCCGGTGTTCCTGATATCTATAAAGGCCGGCGGCACGGGCCTTAACCTTACCCAGGCCGACTACGTGTTTATCATAGACCCCTGGTGGAATCCCGCCGTGGAAGACCAGGCCATAGCGCGCGCCCACCGCATGGGACAGAAAAACGCCGTGATGGTATACAGGTTTATCAGCAAGGACACCGTGGAGGAGAAGATTCAGAGATTCCAGCGCAGGAAAGCCGACCTGGCATCGGCGTTTGTGGCCGAGTCCACCGACTTTACAGCCGACCTCAGGGACGAAGTTTTGAGGATTTTGGAATAAAAATCACAAAAAAAACTAAAATTAGGACATAATTTGGAAAAAAATGCGTTAAAGTATTTGGCAGATACAAAATTATGCCTAAATTTGAAACCGAAAATACAAACAATTTTTTAATAACAATTAAAAACTATTTACTATGGGATTATTAGATTGGGCTAAAAGCCAGTTTATCGATGTCATTGAATGGCAGGACCAGAGCACTGACACAATTCTTCATCAGTACGACTGCCGCGGCAACGAGATCAAGAACGGCGCACAGTTGATCGTTCGCGAGTCGCAGGCCGCAGTTTTCATCCATGAGGGTGAGCTCGGAGATGTGTTCATGCCAGGCAAGTACACACTCGACACCAACAACATTCCAGTATTGACATCTCTCAAGAGCTGGAAGTACGCTTTCAACAGCCCTTTCAAGTGTGAGGTATATTTTGTAAACACCAAGATATTCACAGCTCAGAAATGGGGCACACCAGGCGAGGTAATCGTATCTGATCCTAAGTACGGCGACATCTCTGTACGCGCTTTCGGTACATACTCTGTAAAGGTGGCTGATCCAGGCGCTTTCGTTACCAAGGTATCAGGCACAAAGAGCGAGTACAAGATGGAGGAGATTGCCGACGAGCTCCGCAGCATCATCGCCCAGAACATCACCATCGCTTTGGGCCAGAGCGGATACTCTGTAGCACAGTACGCTGCCCACCTCCGCGACCTCGGCCAGTACTGCGAGCAGTACATCAACGAGGAGAACAAGGACTACGGTTTGCAGTTCACCAAGTTCCTCATCAACAACGTTAACCTTCCAGAAGACCTCCAGAAGGCTCTCAAGGAGGGCGTAAGCATCAACATGATGGGCGGCATGGGCACATACCAGGCCAAGGCTCAGGCAGATGCCATGAAGGCGGCAGCAGCCAACCCCGGCGGCGGCGGCGGAATGGAAGGCATGATGGGCATGATGATGATGCAGAACATGATGAACCAGCAGAATATGATGAACCAGCAGCACATGATGCAGGGCGGATACGGCATGCAGCAGGGCTACGGCCAGCCAATGGGCGGCATGGCTCCTCCTCCAATGCCAGGCGGCGCACAGTACTACGTGGCTGTAAACGGCCAGCAGACTGGTCCTTACCCAGTATCTCAGCTCCAGCAGTACGCAGCTCAGGGCCAGTTCAACGCTCAGAGTATGGTATGGGCACAGGGCATGGCTGGATGGACAGCAGCAGGTCAGGTTCCAGAGCTTGCAGCATTGTTTAACGCAGGCGGCGCTGTACCTCCTCCTCCAATGCCAGGCGCAGGCGCTCCTCCAGCTTTGTAACAGCTGGCTAATCAATGAGAAAACAAATTTTGTAATAACCATAAGGCAGATCGGCGGAACATTGCCGTTCTGCCTTATGTTAATTAGTATTATAGACCAAATATGGAAAACAACGAAATGCCACAGGCACCAAGCGCCACCAACCAGAACGAGATAATATGCTCATGCTGCGGCGCCAAACTTACATTCGCTCCAGGTTCAATGAGCCTGAAATGCGAGTTTTGCGGCACAATGAACGAGATAAAGATCGATCAGAGCAAGATGGCCGAGGCCGTTAAGGAGCTGGATCTGGAAGCCGCCCTCAACAACATCGGCGACGAGCAGCTAGAGGAGGTTCACGCCGTAAAGTGCAACTGCTGTGGCGCCGAAACCACTTTCCAGAACAACGTGGTATCGTCGAAATGCGACTTCTGCGGAAGCCCTCTCACCGTAAAGCAGGACAACACCGTAAAACAGCTGAAGCCCAAGGCAATACTCCCATTCGAGATCGACAGCCGCAAGGGTCAGGAGCTCTACAACCAGTGGATAAAGGATCTGTGGTTTGCGCCCAGCGACCTCAAGAATGTGGCCAAGCTGGATTCGGGCCTTACAGGAATGTACATGCCTTACTGGACATACGATGCCGAGACATACACCAGGTATCAGGGAAAGCGAGGCGAATATTACTACACCGAGGAGGAATACCGCGACCAGGACGGCAAAACCAAAACCCGTCAGGTAAAGCACACAAGATGGTATCCAGCATGGGGCAAGGTGCACGTATCGTTCGACGACATCCTGATACCAGCCAGCAACTCGCTGCCATCACACTTCCTCGACAACCTGAAGAAGTGGAAGCTCGACAAGCTGGTGCCATACGACGAGAAATTCCTCTCGGGCTTCAAGACCGAGACCTACAGCGTGGACCTCAAGACAGGATTCGACAAGGCCAAGGACGTAATGGAAGACGAGATTGAGGACAAGGTATGCGAGGACATCGGCGGCGACGAGCAGAAGATCGAATCTAAGACCACAACCTTCAGCGACCTCACATTCAAGCACATACTGCTTCCTATATGGCTCTGCGCATTCCGCTACGGCGACAAGTCGTACCGCTTTGTGGTAAACGGACAGACCGGCGAGATAAAGGGCGACCGTCCATACAGCGCCGCAAAGATTGCAATAGCAATACTCGCAGTAATTGCCGTGATTGTTTTGCTCTTCATGCTTATGAGCAAGTAAGGTATATCACACATACAATAAACATTCAAAAAATCCGTTGGAATTTATGTTCCAGCGGATTTTTTTGCGTAAAAGAGGGTTCCAGAATTTTTCGGAACACTTATTGCAGAAATCTCAGCAGCCCCCAAGGGGCAAAAAGAATTTATACATAACCTAACACCATTACAACCATGAAGAAAATTGTTTTTGCAATAATGATGGCAGCACTGATGCACACAGCATCGTGGGCCCAGGATGTAGACGTAAAAGAAACAATAAAGGAAAACCTCTCGCAGAGCGTATCAGACCTGGAGGAAGCCGAAGCCAAACTCGACAAAGCCATGCAGCAGCTGGAGCAGGCCAACAAGAGCCAGAAGGATGTCGACAAGATGAAAGCCGACGCCGCCAAGCTTAAGAAAAGCAAGCAGAAAAAAGCCCTGAAGGAGGCCGAGGCCAAGGAAGCCCCGATATTGACAAAGAAGATAGCCGCCTACACAATGATGGAGAAGGCTCAGAAATCCATATACGACATATACAAGGCCGACATAGAGGACAAGCTGGTGGACGTGCCAGACAGCAAGCTAGACAAAGTATCAGAACTCCTGGAAGAAACCGAAAACTGCTGGACGAGGGCTGAGGCTGCCGCCAACAGCATACCCACCGACAAGAAGGCATCGCCACAGAGCGTGGCAAAGGCCCATGAGAAATACGCCTCGTATCAGACCGAGGCCATCGACAAGCAGGTGGAGAACCTTACAATGATACTGGGAATATTCGACAAGCCAGAGCCAAAGGCCGTGGAGGAAGACATCCCCGAGGTGGACGAAATGCCCAAGACACCAGCCGTGCAGCCCGACCGCATACACTACAAGGTGCAGATAGCCGCCGACGTAACACCCCTTACACTGGAATTCCTCCAGAAAAAGGTATACAACACCACCGAGGTGATAAACAACGAATACACCGACGGCACCTACCGCTACCTGGTGGGCCGATACGACACATACGAGGAGGCCAAGGCCGCCAAAATCCGCATGAAGGTGAAGGGCGCATTTGTGGTGAAATACAAGAACGGCAAACGACAGCAAGACATAAAAGATGACAGCGACAATTACTAACAGCCACAGCCAGATCTGCTGCCGCGGAAGGCTGATAGACCTATCCACACCCAAAGTGATGGGCATAGTAAACGTTACACCCGATTCGTTTTACGACCAGAGCCGCTGCAACACCGAGGAAAAGATAATCAGCCAGGTGAGGAAACATCTGGAAGAGGGCGCCACATTCATAGACCTGGGCGCCTACAGCACACGCCCGGGATGCGAGGACATAAGCCCTGATACCGAGTGCGAGAGGCTTGGCAGCGCCATGAGGATAATACGCCGCGAGTTTCCCGACGCCATAGTATCAATAGACACATTCCGCGCCGGAGTGGCCTTGAGGGCCATAGAGGAATTCGGGGCCGACATCATAAACGACATATCGGGAGGCATGCTGGATCCCGGCATGCTGGATGCCGTGGCCAAAACCAAAGCGCCATACATACTCATGCACATGAAGGGAACGCCTCAGAACATGGGCGAGCATTGCCAGTACGGCAACATGATGGACGAGATAATAAAGTTTTTCGCCACTCAGGTGGAGAAATTGAAGCTGCTGGGAGCCAATGACATAATACTGGACCCTGGATTCGGATTCGCCAAAACACTGGACCAAAACTACGAGCTGCTCCAAAACATGGACACCCTTAGGATATTCGGGCTGCCCATACTTGTGGGAGTATCCCGTAAATCGATGATATACAAACTGCTGGGCGGCACACCTCAGGAATCGCTGAACGGCACCACGGTGCTTAACACCATAGCGATATCCAAGGGCGCAGGCATACTGCGCGTACATGACGTAAAACCGGCAATGGAAACAATACAGATATGTCAAAAAGCAGGATTTTAACCATAGCAGCAGCCATAGCCACCACTATGGCTGCATTGTTTTGCAGCGGAGGCAGCGCATACGGGCAAAGATACTGTATGGAGTTTAAGGGCGGCGCCGTGGCATCCAATTTCGTGAACTCCGAGCCCGAAAACAAGGGCTTCATGGATGGCAGGCTGGGAATACAGATGGGCGGAGGCTTCGGTTTCCTGTTCCCGAACGAGATGTTGAGGGTGTATGCCGAATGTTACTACACAGCCAAGGGCGAGAACTACGAAATCAGCGATATGAAGGGCCGTTTCCAATCCGACCTCAACTTCTTCCACGTATATCCCAACGCCAGATTCTACACGCCATACGTTCCCGTATACGTGGGCGCGGGTCTCTACATAGGCGGAACAGCCGGCCACAGGATAATCAGGGGCGACTATCTGGACCAGAGCCACGAATGGGAATCCAAAGACTACTACAAGAAAATCGACATCGGCCCCAAGGTGGCCATAGGCGCCGAGATAGGCGTAGGCAGCGTAAGGCTGATAATAGAGGGCGCCTACGAATACGGATTCGTTAACATATCCAACCGCAGCGAGCGCAAGATAAAAAACCACGGACTATCGCTTAACGCCGGACTGGCATTCATGCTGGCAGGCAAAAAGTTCCGGCACTATTAGAAAGATAAATCACAAAGAAACAAAAATAGCGCACTTCATGGAAGAAGGAAGCCTTTGTGGCCCCGCTCCACGAAATGCGCTATCTTTATTTATAAAGATAATCCTAATTATATACTTAGAAATTAATCATGTTGATCTTGAGTCCGGTATCAGTGATGTAGTCCTGAATAGCCTCCTCAAGGTCGAGATCCTCGTTGTCGTAATACCAGTTTACGGTAACCTGACCGCCATCTGTCTCGTACTTCTTCAGGATCTTGAAGATATCCAGAAGACTCTTGGTGGAACTAGTGTTGAAGTATGTGAGCTTGCAGTTGAAAACCAATGGCAAGCCGGTTTTTGTGTACTCCCTGATCCACGAGATAAGCGGAGCGTAAAATACATTTGTCTCCTCCAGGAACGACTCTCCAGAGATGTCGCAGACACCGTTCTGGTAATTAAAGTCCACCGTTGGGACAAAGTAGCCATCATGCGAGCCAACTATGTGAATGTTCTCCATAATAGATTAAATTGAATTCTGGGTTGATAAATCGTTACAAAGTTATAAATAAAAATCAGAAAGTATAATTTTTACACCACTTTTTTTCGTATTTTTTTCTAAATTTCTACTCCAAGCACGCAGACATCGTCAATCTGGATGAAATCACCCTTCCAATTGTAATAAGTCTGCCTAATCCTGTCGGCCTGCACGGTCATCGGCAGGTTGGAAGTATCCTTGATGAGATTCTTGAAACGGCCCATCTTGAACTTCTCCTGACGCTCGCCGCCAAACTGGTCGGAGTATCCGTCGCTGAACATGAAGAGCCTGTCGCCCTTCTGCACCTTCACAATCTCGTCGGTGAAAGGCAGCTCCCTGTTGTGGATGCCCACGGGCGATTTTACGGCGTTGTGCATCCACAGCTCGCCATCCCTGACGTGCAGCAGCGGATTGTAGGCGCCCGAGAAATCCACCTCGCCGGCCTCCATGTCCCACACGCAGAGGGCCATGTCCATTCCGTCCTTGGGCTCCTCGTTAATTCCGGTCTGCCCCAGATACGATTTCACCATCGACCTCATCATCTCCAGGATGCTGGAAGCCTTGCACACGCCCTGCTGCACCACGATGTGGTTTAGCAGCGACAATCCCAGCATGCTCATGAATGCGCCCGGCACCGAGTGTCCCGTACAGTCGCCCACGGTAAACACAAACTTGCCGTCCAGCTTGTGACACCAGTAGAAATCGCCCGACACTATGTCCTTGGGCGCGTAGAACACGAAATAATCGCCCAGCATGTGGCTCTGCTCGTCGAAAGTGCGCAGCAGGGCCTTCTGTATCTTGCCGGCGTATGTAAGCGAATCGGTAATGTCGCGGTTTTTTTCGCTGATAACGGCCAGATTCTTCGAAATCTCCATGTTCTTGCTCTCTATCAGCGCATTCTTGCGTGTAATCTCTTCGTTCTTGGCCGAGAGCTCCCTGTTGGTGCGGCGCTTCTGCACAAATGCCAGCACCGCCGCTATCAGCAGCATCAGCACAAAGGCCACTCCCCAGGCCAGCTTTATGCGGTAGTCTTTTTCGATCTGATGCTGCTGAGCCTCGATCTTGAGCTCCTGCTCGGTGTTTTTGAGCTTGAGCTGCTGGTTCTCGAGCCTCTGGGCCAGCAACTGACGCGACTGCTCCAGAATCTCGTTCTGAAGCGTGATCTCGCTGATGGTGGAATCCTGCTGAACTATAAGCTGACTCTGCTCCTCGTTTACGCCAGAGAGCCTTGCGTTCTCGTCCTTGAACTTCTTGGTCTCGGTCTGGAAATACTGGTTCATGTACTCGTAGGCGCTCTTGTAGTCCTTGGCGGCCACCGACACATCGCACAAAACCTTGGTGAGCTTGTTCATGAGCTCCTTGTCGCCCAGCTTGCGGGCCAGGCTCCAGGACTCGTCGTAATATTTCTTGGCCTTCTTGTTGTTGCCCAGCTGCGAGTAGCAGAAACCCAGCTTGTAGCATGTCTGCGACCTCAGCACGGCCTTCAGGAGGCGCTTCTCGATGGAATATTCGGCCTCCAGCGGCGATACGGCAAACTTGTAGTACTTGTTGGCGAAATAATAATCGCCCACAAGACCGTTGAGCTCGGCGGCCACCAGGTCCAGCTTGGCCTTTGTGGCGGGCTTTACGGCTGGCAGTCCATAGGTTACGCATCTGGAATCGTTTTTCTCCCTGTAATATTTGGTAACGGCCAATCCGGCCTCGGCCTTGTCCTTATCTGACTTGGCGGCCTTCAGGTTCTGAAGCAGCACGTTGATATCGTCGCCCCCGGCATAGGCGGCCGGCGCAATAAGAACAAGCAACGACAGCATCAGTAATATATAAAATTCTCTATATTTCGACATTGTGTTTGGTATAATATACTTAAAGAAAACAATTTGTGTTTTTTCTGATATGATGCAAAATCTGTCCCAAAGTGGGCCGCCGCCCTAAAAAAAACTAGAAAAAAAACTACATCAAAAATTTTTCTTATTGTAAAAAACTGAGTATATTTGGAAAACAAAAAGCAGACACACACATATAATATATATGCGCAACACACTCGACATAGAATACCGCGTGATGTACCACGACGCCGACATGACCGGAAGGCTGTCGATACCCGCGCTTGGCAACTACGTGCTGGATGCCGCCGGGCTGCACGCCATAGAGCTGGGCGTATCCATGCAGCAGCTGGCCAGCCAGGGCATGACGTGGGTGATGTCAGGAATGCGGTATCAGCTCCACCTGATGCCGCCGATAAACAGCACCGTGCAGGTGCACACACAGATAAGCGAGGTATCGCGGATAAGCAGCAAGAGGGATTTCATAATAACATGCGGCGGACAGCCCGTGGCCGAGATCTCCACCGAATGGCTGATAATAAACACCCGGACCCGCCGCCCCGTGTTCATAAGCGAGGCCGCCCCGGGCATAGAATCCATGAAGAGCGCCGATACCGGCATACCAAAGTACCGGCACATACGCACGGCTCCCAAGGAAGCATCAGCCTGCAGGAAAACCACGATACAATACTCCGACATCGACATAAACTCGCATCTGTACAGCATAAGGTATCTGGCCATGGCGCTCGACACGCTGGACCCTGAGGTGCTGAAAAACGGAAGCATCAGGGCAATAGACGTAAACTTTGTGCAGGAGGTGATGCCAGGCGACACCGTGGAGCTGGCATGGGAGACATCAGGGCAAGAGACACTCGTAGAGATGCGCGGCGATGGCAAGGTGAAATTCAGGGCAATAATAGAAACAAGCCAAATGGAGTGCTGACAATTTGTCAGCAAGCGAGCACACGGCTTGATTTTTGCATATACAACAATACAAAAACTAATCAATACTAATTTTTACAAAACAAATTAGACAACAATTATGGACAAAGTCTTAATGGAGTTTACAGAGAAGGTAAACTCTTCGATCTACAAGCACACATTTGTAAAGCTGATCCTGTCGAAACGAGTACTCGAGAACCAGGAGATGAACAAGATAGTGGTAAAGTACGTTGAGCTGAAGAACGAGCCCAACCTGCAGTTTGTGTACAAGTACGACCGCCAGGACGCAACCAAGAACTTCACCGCGGAGGAGGGCATCAAGCAGCTTCAGTCTATGATAGGCAACAACTTCCTCGACAACTACCTCTACACCACCAAGGAGGACTGGGAGCTGAAATACAACAACAAGCGAGAGCCCAAGATATACAAGCAGAAACCTACCTTCAGCGAGGCAGCCGACGGCAGCCACGACGAGCAGAAGAAGCGCCTGCTCTCCACCAAGAACAACGCATATCTGAAATCGCTCGGCATCACCGACCAGAAGGGCGAGATAATCCCAAGCATGAGCGCCAAGTACAAGCAGGTGGAGAAGTTTGTGGAGATAATAGACTCGCTGTCGGGCAACCTGGAGGGATGCAACCCCGTAAAGATTGCCGACATGGGATGCGGAAAGGGCTACCTGACATTCGCCACTTACGACTACCTTACCAACGTGAAGGAGCTTAAGGTAGACATGAAGGGCGTGGAGACTCAGGAAAACCTCGTAAAGTTCTGCCAGAACACCGCACAGAAGGCTCAGTTTGGACGCCTGGAGTTTGTACAGAGCAACATCAGCGACTACAAGGCCGACAGCCTCGACATGCTGATAGCGCTCCACGCATGCGACACCGCCACCGACGACGCCCTCTACCTCGGAATCAACGCCAAGGCCAAGGTGATAGTAGTGGCTCCATGCTGCCACAAGCAGATACGCCAGCAGATGACTATAAAGGAGAGCAACGTGCTGGAGCCAGCATTGAAATACGGCATCCTCATGGAGCGTCAGGCCGAGATACTCACCGACTCGCTGCGCGCCCTGATTCTCAACAAATACGGATACAAGACCAAGATTTTCGAGTTTGTGGAGTACGACAACACAGCCAAAAACCTGATTATCACAGCAGAGCTTGGCGAGATGCCATCAGAGGAGCAGCAGAAGAAGATCCAGGCTCAGATCGACGACATCAAAAACCGTTTCGGCATCAAGTACCACTACCTGGAGAAACTTATCGAGAACCCTGCCGACCAGAGCTGGAGAATACTCAACGCTCAGTGCGAGAAGTAATTTTGGTAAATCAAAAATCAAAAATATCAGTAAATTATGTTGGGATTCAAGGAGATAGTTGTTATTGCGCTGGTGATTTTGGTATTGTTTGGCGCCAAAAAGATTCCCGAGCTCATGAAAGGCATCGGCAAGGGAGTAAAGGGTTTCAAGGACGGACTCAACGGCAAGGACGACGAATCACAGGACAATAGCGACAACGACAAAACCGACAAAAAATAACATCCCGTAATGGCCGAAAACGATACAGGAACATTCTGGGATCACCTTAGTATATTGAGAACCAGCATCATCCGAAGCATCGGAGTGGTGCTGGCTTTCTCTATTATTGCCTTTTGCCTGAAGGAGACACTCTTCGAGGGCATCATATTCGCCCCCACGAGGGACGATTTCGCCACGTTCGGGCTGTTCAGGACTATAGGCCAGTGGATGGGCCTTGGCGACGGCGCCATCAGCATAGAGCCCATCAGGATAATAAACACACAGATATCGGCCCAGATGTTCATCCACATGGACATGGCCTTCTGGATGGGGCTGATCATAAGCATTCCATACATATCCATAGAGCTGTGGCGGTTCGTAAGCCCGGCGCTCTACGCCCACGAGAAATCCTTCGCGTGGAAGGGCCTCCTCTTTGCCGGAATACTCTTCTATATGGGCGTGCTTACGTCGTATTTCCTGATATTCCCGCTGTCGGTAAACTTCCTGTCGGGCTACCACGTATCAGGCTCCATCGACAACCTCATCGACCTCGACAGCTACACGGGCATGCTTGTGGCGCTCTGCCTGGGTCTAGGCGTGGTTTTCGAGCTGCCCGTGCTGGCCTTCCTGCTGGCCAAGATAGGCATCCTGAGCCACAGTTTCCTGAAAAGCCACCGCAAGCACTCATTTGTGGTAGTGCTGATACTTGCGGCCATAATCACCCCCACCACCGACGCCTTCACGATGCTTGTTACGGCCATGCCGCTGTATCTTGTATACGAGCTAAGCGTCTGGGTGGTAAAGAGGGCTGAGGCTACCAAAATCTCTGATGCCGCCTCTATCGACATAGAATAGCCGGAATCTCCAATGCCGACCTCAGCTTATAATCTGCCATATCGAACACCGGATTGTCATAATTTGACGATGCCGGTATGGCTATCACTGACATGTTGGCAGCCTTGGCGGCACGCACTCCGTTTCCACTGTCCTCTATTACGATGCAATCCTTGGGATCGGCCCCTGCCCTCTGGGCCGCGTGGACGAAAACATCAGGAAAAGGCTTTCCCCTAAGCTCGTCCTGCGATGAGTGCAGAATATCGAAGTATTCCCTGATGCCAAGCTTATCCACCACGGCGTTTATAAGCCTGTAGCAGGAAGCTGATGCCACCAGAATCTTGCAGCCCCTGCCCCTGAAGAATTCGAGAGCCTCAGGAATACCCGGCATCACGGCTCCACGCTCGGCTATGAGGGCCGCCACCTTGTCCTGAATGCGCTGAGTATACTCCATAACCGAATATTTGAGGTGCGGAAACATTGCCACCCATTTCTCCACCACGTGCTCGGCCTTCATGCCCTGAACATCAAGACACATATCGTCGGTAATATCCACACCCTCCTCGCGGAAGATGCCTTTCTCGGCAATGCGCCAAAACGGCTCGGAATCTATGAGAACGCCGTCCATATCGAATATCGCTGTAGTGTAGTTCATTGTTGATTGTTGATTTTTGATTTTCGAATTTTTGATTTGGAGCAAAGGTATAAAAGTTATTTGTGGTTTGCAATTTATTTCGGTATTTGAGAGATTAATATTATATTTGCGTATTAATACAAACATCTTACAACAATGCCAAACATGCCACTGGCCGAGCGAATGAGGCCAAAGAATCTGGATGAATACATAGGACAAAAGCACCTTGTGGGCGAGGGCGCCGTGCTCCGCAACATGATAGAGAGCGGGCGCATACAGAGCATAATACTCTGGGGACCTCCCGGCGTGGGCAAAACCACACTCGCCAAGATAATATCGAAATCTGGCAACAGGGCCATGTATACCCTAAGCGCCGTATCTAGCGGCGTAAAGGACGTGCGCGAGGTTTTGGAGAAGGCCCAGCACGCATCGTTTTTCAGCCAGCAGACTCCGATACTCTTCATCGACGAGATCCACAGGTTCAACAAGAGTCAGCAAGACTCGCTGCTGGCCGCCGTGGAGCAGGGCATTGTTACCCTGATAGGCGCCACCACGGAAAACCCGTCGTTCGAGGTGATAGCCCCTCTCCTATCCAGATGCGAGGTTTACGTGCTTCAGCCTCTGGAAAAACAGGATCTGGATGACCTCCTGAACCGCGCCCTGACACTGGACCCCGTACTAAAGGAGATGGACATAAAGGTGGAGGAGACAGGCGCGCTGTTCCGTCAGAGCGGAGGCGACGCCCGCAAGCTGCTGAACATCCTGGACATTATAATAAGCGCCGAAAACAGCGACCACATCGTAATAAACGACGAGAGCGTGGCCAAGAGGCTTCAGAAATCCACCGCCATGTACGACAAGAAGGGCGACATGCACTACGACATAATATCAGCCTTCATAAAATCGATACGCGGCAGCGACCCCAACGCGGCGGTATACTGGCTGGCAAGGATGCTGGCCGGCGGCGAGGACCTCAAGTTCATAGCCCGGAGGCTGCTGATATCAGCAAGCGAGGACATAGGCCTGGCCAATCCAAACGCCATGCTGCTGGCCAACGCATGTTTCCAGGCCGTAAACACGATAGGATATCCAGAATCGAGGATAATACTAAGCGAGACCGTGATTTACCTTGCCAACTCGCCCAAGAGCAACTCGGCCTACAACGCCATAAACGAGGCCATGGCCACCGTAAACCAGACAGGCGACCTGCCAGTACCAATAAACATCAGGAACGCACCCACAAAACTCATGAAACAGCTGGGATACGGCGCCGAATACAAATACTCGCACGACTATCCGGGACATTTTGTGGAGCAGGAGTTCATGCCTGAGGAGATGAGCGGACACTCGTTTTACATACCGGGCAACAACCAGCAGGAAAACAAATTCAAGGACGTGATGAGTCAGCGCTGGGGAGGCAAGTACAGGACAGAGTAAGCATCAGGCCGAAAAAAATAAAAAAAACAGGCCGAAAATTCATGGAAAAAGCACTCTGAGATAATCAAATGTGTGACAAAATAAAACAATAAACATAAACCAAAATGAAAAAATTACTACTGATTATGGCGGTGATGATACTGAGCATGGCCGCCAAGGCACAGCAGCTATACGAGCTGAAGTATTATGACCGCGATGACAAGTGCACCTACATTGGTCTGTTCTTCTTTACATCTGAGGAGGACTGCTACCTGAGATGCGTGGACGAGAAGCCCAACGCAAAAGGCGAATACGAGATGTGGGAAAGCGACTACGAGAGCGGTTTCGGAGAAGACGAGGACGGAAGATACATATATTTCGTGCCCAAAGAGTCGAAGACAGAGGATGGATACGCCTTGCCATGGTTTACACAGGGCTACAACAGCAAGGGCGAGTTTGACGGCCCTGCATCGGTGGTATTCCAGGACTGGAACGACGAGGTGATTCACAAGAACAATGTGCGCGACTGTGAGTATTTTACCGAGGTGGACATCACCAAGAAAGACAGGGATTACTTCCTGGAATTCTTCAATGAGGACGACGAGATGTTTGAGCGCATCATGGATGCCAAGGAGCGCCTCAACAACCAGGACAGAGAGCTTGATGGACAATACACCAACAGCAACAACAAGTATGAGGGCGATGTTACGATGCACTTCATTGTAGTGGCAGCCACCAACGACGAGAGCATCGGCGAGAGCGTTCAGACAGACCTGAAGCTGGTAAGAAAGGATTTCAGCATCATGGCCGACCAGCTCAACATCGGTTTTGACGAGCAGATTGTACAGGGATCTCAGTTCAACAAGCGCAACATCGAAAAGGTGATCGACAATGTGAATGTGAAGCCCAACGACTTGATAGTATTCATTTACTCGGGCCACGGCTTCCGCTACGACGACGACCAGGACGCTTTCCCAAGAATGTATCTTGCACAGCACGGCGAGAATCCTACCGACGAGTATCAGCTGAGCACCACAGATGCTTTCAAGAGACTTGCCAAGAAGAACGCAAGACTTACATTGTTCCTATCAGACTGCTGCAACTCGGAGGTGGGTGCCACAAGAATGGAAATGGAGTCGATGGCATTTGCCAGCCGCGCCGTAAACAACAACATTGATACCAAGAAACTGCGTCAGCTCTTTATCGACCAGGAGGGTACACTGCGCGCCACAGCCGCCAAGGCTGGTCAGTACGCACTCTGCGACAGATCGGGCGGATACTTGCTGACATCTTTCCTCAACAACATCAAGGCCCAGGTGAGCGCCATCAGCAAGGATGATCCTTCATGGAAGAGAATCATGGACAATGCCGAGCGTGCTGTTGCCAAGAAGACTTCGAACCAGATAGACGAGGCCGGCAATGAGACAGAGCCTCAGAGAGTGGTAAAGGCAGTGAATCTGAACCCTCTTTCTCCATCATCATCTTCTGACAACAACGGCGGCAACGGTTCTTACAAGGAAGACAACATGCGCGAGAGCGTTCAGGGTAGTCGCTACGACAAGGATGACAACTACGATTACGATGATGATTTTTATTTTGATGACGACGACGAAGAAAGCATTGACGAAGGAAACGTTCTTGTTGGCGGCCTGCTCTGCATAGGACTGCCAATAGTTATCGTGCTGCTTCTTATCATCATTATAATAAAGCTGTTGAAGAAAAAGAAGGAGTAAGAGATAAGGTGTAATTATATTAACAACGCCCATCTGCAACGTGATTTTGAAGGGTTGCAGATGGGCGTTTTTTTTGCCATAGATGATGGATCAAAGGCAAGAAGTAGGCATTGGGTATTGGCGAATAAATAATCCTATATGAAGAAATTTCATTTTTGTGATAGACAGAATTTGGGGCTAAACAACGGAAAAATTTCAGTGGTCCGTTTTACGCCGCCCCAGTATAGACGGACCGCGGTCCGTCTATACTAGGACGGCTGACGAATCCCAATTTGGAATAGTTAAGAATTTGTGACTAAAAACGGAAAAATTTCAGCGGTTCGAAAATATCACCGATCCGTTTTATGCAGGCACGTGTAGAGACGGACCACGGTCCGTCTCTACTGCTGGGATTGATGAAAATAAAATATAAAAGACAATATAAAAACGAAAAAAGCCTCTCAGAATCTCTTCTGAAAGGCTTTTGATTTAAAAAGAGGCGATTACCTACTCTCCCACATTGTATCGCAGT
>JAKSLV010000119.1 GCA_024401025.1 Bacteroidales bacterium | reverse complement strand
TCAAGTTTGGCTAAATCGACGAAAATTTCATCGATTTAGCCAACTCTCAGCAGAGGTTACAAAATACTATTTTGCTGATATTCTAATATTTAACTTTTCAGAAACTGCAAAAAAGTGCGAAAAATTTTGCAAAAATTTTCGATGATTTTTTTGAAAAAAATTAGAGTAGAATTGTATGTGGCTAGAAAAAAAACAAGCTTGCTATGGATTATGTCATGGTCTTAAATCATATTCCATCCAAAACACTGCCTGCGATGCATAATATCCAGGATTCTTGTTGATGAGCTGAGATTTTTCGTCGCTGTCACTTGGTTCTATCGAAAACTGAATGTAGAAATACAGCGCATAGTTCTTGTAGATGCCGGTACTTAGAGTGCCCTCTGCAAGCAAGGTTTTATCCGGATTAAGAGCTATTTTTCCCGTTGGGCTGTAGGTATAAGTACCCGGCACATCGCCCGGACCAATCACAAAATCATTATCCATTCTCAACTGCTTGATTTCCAGATTAATTATCGACGAATTAAGTTCGCTGGGGCCGTCGAAAACCGGCGAGATGCTCTTGGCGTAGAATTTCCACCATTTAAGTGGCTTTACCACAAAAACTCTTACCAACGAATTGTAAACCAGAGTCTTTCCCTGACGCATTTCATCAACATTGTGGAATTGAAACAGCACAGGCGAACCAGAGAAGACATCAATATGGCAATTGCCGTCCATCGACTGAGCGTTACAATCAAGCACAAAGAATGAAAGCATTGCAAAAAGCAATTTCTTAAGCAGCTGACACATCATTGGTAAGTGGATTTTACATAAAACTTCACATTATTTAGATAATAACCCTCCTTCTTGTTTACAAGTTGCTCACGCTCAGGGGTTCCCGGCGTTATGCTGAACTTGATGTAAACGTAAAAGGAAAAATTGTCGTTGCGATTCGTATGGTTGAGCCAGCCATTGCAAATAGGGTTCTCAGAATTAGTAATAGGCCTATCCTTACAATACCCATATTCAACGCCATATTTGGGATCATGATCGAGAGGAGGGGCTGATGGAGAATTTAGGATAACCTTCTCTACAGTAATCTTTATCACTTGGCAATCGATTTCGTCGTTTCCTTCAAAGAGCTGAGACTCGGCCAATGCCATCAGTTCCCACTTGTCGGGTTCCTTGAGATAAGATATCCTGAGGCACGAGCTGTAATACAAACTCTTTCCGGTAGTCATCTCGTTAACAGTGTTGAACTGGAAAAATGCCGGGCTGCCTGATACAACCTCCACATGACAATATGGATCGCCCTGGCCTTCCGCATCAATGGACGGGGCCAGTAACACAAGCATCAGAAATATGGAGATTATCGGGTACTTCATTTCAATCTATTTGACGCAAAAATATAAAAAAATACTAAGAAAAACATTTTTTTTTCATAGTTTTGGATTTTTGGCGCAATTTTTTCTATTTATTTATTAATTTAGCGTTTCGGATTGTAGTATAATAACCAATAAAAAAAGACATAACAAAATGAAAATCAAAGCTTTAGTTTTCATTATGGCGTTGCTGGCTATATGTGGCGAGGTAAAAGCGCAGTACAAAGCAACCAAAGAAACCTACAAAATTGGAGTAATGGGCCTGCCAAAATACTATTTCAGGCCAGAAAACCGCACATACGGTATAGATGTTAAAAACAGTGTGCCAAATTTAGTAAACGACAGCTACGTTAGCCTGGGCATAGACCTGCCGGGATGGCAGGAGACAGAGCCATGGGATGCCAACGTGGTAATAACCATCACTTTGCCGGGTCTCCAGAAAATGTCGACTATATGGAAGGACAGCCCCACCGAGGACCACCGCCCAAATGGCGACATCTTTGTGCACCACCACTGGCAAGCCACTCTGTGCTTTGTGTTTACAGCCAAGGCCATGATAAAGACCTCTCTGGAGAGCGCCGAGTGCCGCAGCGTGCCCGCCAACCAGGAGTATCAGAAAATCCCAGTATCAGGAACTTTCGACAGCAAGGCTGAGGCCGACAAATACATAAACGAGAACCTGAGCAAGATAAACAAGGACGTGGTGAAGGACAACTGCAACGCCCTGCTTGAGGAGATTTCGAAGGCCATGACCCGTTTTGTGCCAGGCCCAAAAACCGAGGAGATAAGCATATCGTACCTGCTGGAGCCAAACTGCCCGTTCCTGCCAATGATGAAGGACGCATACGCGCATCTGCCTCAGGAACTTTCGAAGATTACCGCCGAGGGCAGCCTCGACAACATAAAGCCCGGCATACAGACTTGGATAAACAAGTTTAAGGATGCCGCCGACAAGCTTTCTGATACCAAGGCCGAGGAGAGCAAGGCCAAGGAGGAGCTGCTGAAAAACATCACCGTGCTGGCATACGTGATAGAGGATTTCAACACCACCAACACCTACGCGCAGATCCTGAAAGACACCTTCAAGAGCAAGGCCGGCGAGAAATACCTGCGCCTTGTAAAGCAGGCCCAGTCGGATCTTACAAGACACAAGATGACAACAAGACATTTTTCACTATATTAAGAAAAAAATTTCAGTTTTATTAATAAAATCTAAAAAAGATAATCTATCTTTGTAACGAAATTGCAAAAACTGAAATTTAAGATAAACACAATATAAAATGAAAGTTTTGAAATTTGGAGGAACATCGGTTTCCTCTGTAGAAACAGTAAACAACATTAGCAATATTCTCAAGAAAAGCACTGAGAATCAGATTATTGTATGTTCGGCCCTCAGCAAGGTAACCAACATGCTTACCGAGGCAGCCGAGAAGGCAGCAGCAGGCGACATCAGCTACAAGGAAATCTGCACCCAGATAGAGAAGCGTCATTACGACTTTATCGACGAGCTAATCGAGAAGAGCCAGCAGGCCGACCTCAAGGATATCATCCACACCAACATCGCCAGTCTGGAGAAGGTGCTGGAGGCTATATTCTTCCTCAACGAGCTTTCTACAAGGGCATATTATATAATAGTAAGCTTTGGCGAGAAGATGAGCAACGCCATCATATACCGTTTCCTGAAGATCCACAACGGAAGCGTTGGCTATCTGGATTCGTCTCAGATCATCATTACACGCACTGTAAACGACAAGGAGCACGTAAACCGCTCTGTTACATACAAGAACATCAAGGACAACTACGATCCAAACTTCAAGATTACAGTGGCTCCGGGATTCATATCCAAGAGCGAGAACGGCTATGCCACCACACTTGGCCGCGGCGGAAGCGACTACACAGCAGCCCTCTACGCAGCAGCCCTGGATGCCGAGCTCCTCGAGATCTGGACCGACGTAAGCGGTATCTACACATCTGACCCACGCAAGGTGAAGAGCGCATCGCCTCTGCCAAAGGTAAGCTACAAGGAGGCCCTGGAGCTCAGCAACTTTGGCGCCAAGGTTATCTACGCTCCCACCATCCAGCCTGTTCTGGAGAAGAACATCCCTATGGTGATCCTGAACACATTCCGCCCAGAAGACAAGGGTACTCTCGTTACAGTGGAGACAGATGACACCAAGCCTATAAAGGCATTCTCTACAATGGACGACATTGCCATGATCACATTCTCGGGTACAGGTCTTGTGGGCACCACCGGCATAGCAGGCCGCCTGTTCAACACCCTGAGCCGCAACAATGTGAACATCATCATCATCTGCCAGGCCAGCAGCGAGATGAGCATCTGCCTCGTGATAGACGCCAAGGACGCCAACAAGGCTGTAAAGGCAATCAACGAGGAGTTCGATTTCGAGATCCGCAAGGGCACCATCGACAAGACCGAGGCCCAGATGGAGTACTCTATCCTGGCAATGGTTGGCGAGGGTATGAAGAACGCCGCCGGCCTTACAGGTAAGGCTTTCACAGCGCTTGGATCCGCCAACATCAACATCCACGCAATTGCACAGGACAGCACAGAGATCAATGTATCAATAGTTGTAAAGAAGGAAGACTCGGTGAAGGCGCTCAACGTGCTCCACGATTCGTTCTTCAATGCATAAAGAACCGAAAACAGCAATGCAGTATATAAGCACAAGGGACAAGGGGCTTAAGGTAACTTTCGAGCAGGCCGTAAAACGCGGACTTGCTCCCAACAAGGGCCTCTTCATACCCGAGAATTTCATAAAGATGCCCGCCGACTTTTGGGCCAACCTCAACGGCATGAGCCTTCCCGAGATTGGTTTCCAGGTGGGCAAGCAGTACGTGGGCGACGAGATTCCCGAGAACGATTTCAGGAAACTCTGCGCCGAGGTGCTCAATTTCGACATTCCGCTCGTAAATGTAAAGGAAAACATCTACTCGCTGGAGCTTTTCCACGGTCCTACATGCGCATTCAAGGATGTGGGAGCCAGATTCATGGCCAGATGCCTGGGCTACTTCAGCAGCCAGAAAAACGAGAAAACCGTAATCCTGGTGGCCACATCGGGCGATACCGGAAGCGCCGTTGCCAACGGATTCCTGAACGTGCCGGGCGTGGATGTAATCATCCTCTACCCTAGCGGCAAGGTGAGCGAGATACAGGAGAAGCAGCTTACTACCAACGGCAACAACATCACCGCTCTTGAGGTGAACGGCGTGTTCGACGACTGCCAGGCTCTCGTGAAAACTGCCTTCCAGAATTTCGACACTCAGAACAAGATAAAGCTTACATCAGCCAATTCCATAAACATAGCAAGGCTGATACCGCAGTCTTTCTATTATTACTACGCCGTATCTCAGATAAAGCGCAGCGATTCCACCATCTGTGTGCCAAGCGGAAACTTCGGCAACATCACCGGCGGAATACTGGCAATGAAGTCGGGCCTTCCAGTGGAGCACTTTGTGGCCGCCACCAACGCCAACGACACAGTGCCTCAGTATCTGAAGACCGGCGTGTACACTGCCAAGCCTTCGGTGCAGACCATAAGCAACGCCATGGACGTGGGCGACCCAAGCAACTTTGAGCGACTGAACGAGATTTTCGGCCACAGCAGCAAGACCTTCGGCGAAACGATATCTAGCTACTCGTTTACCGACGCCGAAACCCGCGCAAAGATGAAGGAGACCTACGATAAATACGGCTACATACTGGATCCTCATGGCGCAGTGGGAATGCTGGGCATAGAGAAGCAGCTGGCCGGCAGCAACAAGCCGGGCATATTCCTGGAAACCGCGCATCCTTGCAAGTTCCTGGATGTGGTTCAGAAATCCACAAACGTTACTCCAGAGCTTCCTGAGGCTCTCAAGGCTTGCCTCGGCAAGAAGAAAGAGTCGATAAAGATAAACAACGACTACAAGGAGCTGGAGCAGTTACTGAAGGATAGATACCTGTAATTAAATATTATGTCGGCTGTCTGCCCCAAGAAAGGCGGATGGCCGATTATTTAAGAGGAGATTTTTTTGGTACAAGACGAAATTTAAATGCAAAAAATCAAAACATTTTTGCTAAACTTTCGTTAAAAGTAGTGGAAAATTATTAAATCACAAACACCCAAAATGTCAGGAGACTCAAAAGTTCAGGACAAGAACATAGCCTACGATCTCTATAGGGAATTTCAGGGTAACACCTTGGAGTATACCTACAGGGGTGTGGTGGATTCCAACGTGGTGGAAGACATCCTGTCACTTGCCGAGAGCAGCTTTAGCGATGTAAAAGAGCAGCTCCTGGTAAGAAAGAAGGTGTATTTTGTGATGGTGGAAACTCTTCAGAACATAACAAGGCATCAGGACCTTATCGACGACCCCGATTTTGACCAGAGCGGACTCTTTATCCTGAGACGCAGCAGCAACACCTATTCCATAACATCAGGCAACCTGATAAAGGATGACCAGATAGATACCCTCCGCGGCAAACTGGAGATTGTGAACTCCAAAAACGGCGAGGAGCTTAAGGAATACGCACGCGAGGTGCTCAGCAAGGGCACATTCTCCAAAAAGGGCGGCGCGGGTCTGGGCCTCATTGAGATGGCCAGAAAATCGGGCAGCAAGTTCAAATACAGGTTTGTGCCTGCCAAATACGGCTACTCCACATTCTACGTAAACATCGAGATACCAATCCCGAAAGGCTACGAGGTGCCCACCGACAACGAGAAGCAGATCATGGACAATACCCAGAAGTATCACAAGATGCTTCAGGACAACCACGTTGCCCTCAACTTCAGCGGTCAGCTAAACCAGATGAACCTGAAAAACCTGCTCAACATCCTGAGCCGTCAGATAAACTCGTCGAAGGCGCTAAAATCCAAAATCCACAATGTGATGATAGAACTTCTACAGAATGTGTTGCAGCACGCCTACCGCAAGGAAAACGAGGCTCACAACGGCTGTTTCGGAATGTTCTACATCCGTCAGGACAAGGAACACATAAAGATAACCACGGCCAACCACATCGAGAATGTAAAGATCCCCGAGTTCAACAAGATGCTGAAAGACATAAACGAGACCAACCGCGAAACCCGCAACGAGCTTAGCAAGTCGGCAGATTTCAAGGGCATCGGATATGTAACCATACTGAATAAGAGCAAGCATCAGTACGACTACCAGTTCTACAAGCTCGACAACAACTGTTCGCTGTTTGCATTAAGCGCATACCTCGACAAGGAAAACGACAAGGATATCACGATGTAATACAGCAAGATACATTAAGGCAACAAAAAATTGCAAAAAAAGTTGTCAAAAGATTTGGAGATTTCGAAAAAGCGCATTACCTTTGCACTCGGAAAATAAAAAGAACGGCCCCTTAGCTCAACTGAATAGAGTATTTGACTACGGATCAAAAGGTTGCA
>JAKSLV010000118.1 GCA_024401025.1 Bacteroidales bacterium | reverse complement strand
TAAATGAATGAAAGAATAAAAATGACTTGCGCAGTGTTTTTATTCATTAATTCTTCTATTCTTTTACTCTTTTATTGTTTTATTTCTTATTGCTGATACAAAGATAAGGCGGCGGGAACTGATTTCCAAGCGTTGTAAATGGTTTTAGGTGTGTAACTTATAGCGATTTAGGGATACACTTAATTAATGTACGTGAAATACATATTATAAAGGCAGCATCAGGAAACTGCAACACAAGGAAAGCCAAATTGTCGCCTCCAAGGCGACACGGCAGCCGCGGATACGCCGTAACTTTGCAATACAGAAAAACAGAATATCAACCCCAAAAACTTTTAATAAAATGGAAGCGAACAGCACAATAAACAAGATTGCCGAGAATGTGGATTTCGGCGACCTGGTGAGGAAGGCCTACAGCGAGATGGGCAACGTAAACATCGTGATAGCCGGTAAAACCGGCGTTGGCAAGAGCACACTTATAAACGCCGTTTTCGGCGAGGACATCGTGGAGACCGGCGTTGGAAAGCCCGTGACACAGACCACACGCGAATACAAGAGCGAGAGGGTGCCCGCCGTAAACCTCTTCGACACAAGGGGTTTCGAGCTCGGATGCTACCGCCAGACACTCAACGAGCTAAAGGATTTTATACAGAGCCGCAAAACCGTGAACCCCGCCGAGCACATCCACATCTGCTGGTATTGCATAAGCGATCTGGGCAAGAGATACGAGGCCGAGGAGATAAGTTTCATAGAGGAGCTTCAGAAGGAAATTCCTGTGATACTGGTGTTTACGCAGACCATCAGCGACGACGAGTTTTATCATCAGGTGCTTCAGGACAACTACTCCGAAATACAGAACAGCGTGCAGGTATTGGCTCAGAGGTATGTGGTGCGCGGACAGGCCACGGTGGAGCAGTTCGGCATCAGCGAGCTGGCCACCAAGACCTACAACCTGATACCCGAGTGCTCAAAAAAAGCATTTGCCGCCGCCCAGAAGGTTGACAGCGAGATAAAGAAGGCCGAGGTAAAGAAGATAGTATCAGTGGCCACGGCGGCTGCGGCTGCGGCAGGTGCAACCCCTATCCCATTCAGCGACGCTGTGGTGCTGGCGCCAATACAGATAGGCATGCTGGCCAAGATTTCCAGCGCCATGGGCCTGGACCTCAACGAGGGATTCCTGAGCACGCTGGTGGGCTCGGCGGCCGGAGTCATTGGCGCCACCTTTGCCGGAAGGGCCATCGTAAGCGGGCTCCTGAAGCTGATACCCGGCGTGGGCAGCTTCATAGGAGGCAGCATATCAGCCGTTACCGCCGGAGGACTCACCACGGCCATGGGCTGGGCATACTACAAGGCCATAGAGACCATCTTTGACCGCGGCATCAGGCCTCAGGAAATATCAGCCACCGACCTGGCCGACGCCTTCCGCGAAAGCCTCAGGGAATGCGACAGCTACGGCAGCGAATAGGCGGCATCAGAAAATTTTTAATCAGGCCCTGTAAAAAATTGCTTTTACAGGGCTTTTTTTCATAAAAAATATGTATCTTTGGGCTGAAATAACAAAAACTATAAAAACATGTTCCAAATTCATCAAATAAACGAGATAAAGTTTGAGCTGAAGGAAGAAGATATCAGCTCGAAAGACATACAGGTAAACTACACCCTGAAGCTTCAGTATCAGGAAAAAATATCGTCGATATGCCTGCTGATGCTGATATCCTACACCGTAGACAACAAGGTGGAACTGCTGCGCGGCGGCTCGGCAATAGTGGCCAGCGTGCCCGACTGGGAGAGCATCCGCAATGACGAAAACGCCGTAAAGAACAGCGGAAACATACAGGAGCTGGTGAGCTACGCCACCATTTTCACAAGCGGACAGGTGTTCAGATTCTGCACCGAGAATGGCCTGAAGCTGCCCACAGTGCCATACGTGGAGCCTGCAAAGCTTATAGAGCTGATGCCGGTGCAGATGGTGGAGCCCAGCAAGAAACAATAACCGGATACCAACATGCCCCATAACATAGAAACTGTATTTGCCCCCGATTTATATAAATTCCACAACAAATGCCCCAACGTGGTATTGATAGACGTGGCCAGGTTTACCTCCACAATGGTGACCGCCCTGGCCAACGGGGCCGTGTGTGTGGAAACCTACCCCGACAAGGAGACTCCCCTGCGCCTGAAACGTGAGAAGGGTTACCTGATAGCCGGTGAGTATCAGGGGCTCAACATAGACGGATACGACTACAACAACTCGCCTATATCGATGACGCGCCCCAACGTGGAAGGCCGCCGCATGGCTTTCTGCACCAGCAACGGCACCTACGCCAGATCGATAGTGACCGACTACGAGGCCATATTCGCGGCGTCGTTCCTGAACAGCTCGGCAGTGGCCAGAAGGCTGATACAGGAGAACAAGCCGGTGATGTTTCTATGCAGCGGACGCAGCCGTAAACCCGCCATAGAAGACATACTGCTGGCCGGGCAACTGGCTGAAAAACTGATAGAATCGGGCGGTTTCCAGACCGGCGACGAATCCACCAACATGGCCATACAGCTCTACAACCTGGCCAAGGACAACATAAAGGCTTTTACCCTGAGCATGTATCCGAGGATGGCCTACATAGCAGGCCGGCATCCCGCATTTGCCGCCGACATAGATTTTGCGCTTGGCAATCAGGACATTTTCGACATTGTGCCCATGGAGAACGAAAAATTCTCGTTTGTGGCATCATAAAAACGCCATCGGCATGTGAATCGGCGCCTACCGGCAAGAGAGGCGCCGATTCTCATTTTTTATTTCAATAATCCGGTGTAAATAACCGGAAGAATAACAAGATGGGCCAATATAACAAACAAAATAATAACAGCACTGCCTTCTTCCCAGAATCCGTTCTTCAAACATCCAAGAAGATTCTGACGGCGGAAAGTCTCGTTGCCATCACCATCCACAATGAAAATGGCGGGAAATTGTCTGAATATAAACAAAATGAGGAAAAAGGCAAATGGTGCTAAGAAACAGGAAGTCTTGGCTATAGAGACAATGATATCTGATAGCGGGATATCATCTTTTATGAGAAAATTCTTGATAATAACGCTGTAGGTAAGAATATGGGCGGCCCAATGGCCGAGCGAGGCAAGGATTCTGCGTAATGGCAATATCCTTAGCCTGCACAGTTTATTGCTGTCGGTGATTTTCCATTCGGTGGAGAACAGTGGCGGCAATGGCTTGTATTCCTGGATGAAACGGTTCTCCTTTACGAGTGCGTAGTTGTCTCTCTTGAAGAAACTCCGTTTTCCCTTTACCCTGCCAAACTGCGCCCCTAACGAATTGGAAGAAGCAAGCATCGACACCCTTCCAGTCTGCCCGTTGATAGCCAGCAAGCGTATTCCTATCTTGAGGATATACATCGGCAAATACACAGGCACGCTTGAAAGACGTGCGCTGTTGGCACACATCTGAGGCGAAGGAGTCCATAGAATCTTTTTTACGACGCCGGCATAATAGCTACAGGCTTCCTGAAAAGTTCTTCTCTTAAGCTCCTCGTCATCAATGTCGGGGAGTTTGGCCTTGTGTCCGGCCATGTATTTGAGATCGAATGGCACAAGATACCTTATATCGAAAGGCTCTGCTCCATCAAGCACAAGATTGTTCAGGTCCTTGGATTCGCTTACGAATATCCCGTCGAGGTATCCGAGCATCGGCAAGTACCGGCTTTCTAATTTAAATCCAACTCCCATATCTACAGGACCTCTCAGCATCTTGTGAGGGAGGTAATAGCCCTGAAGCTCACTTATCCTGTTGAGGAAAATGGCGGCCTTTTTGGGACTGGAATTTTCCTCGACCCATTTCCTGAAAATATCAATGGCCTCGTCCCGGGTGATATAGAAAGGGATTATTCCCTCGGGGAAATCCATGTCGGCAAAATCTGATTTCAAAGCGGAAGTCTCGCAGAAATCGCATTTGGCAAGGGCCTCGCCCTCGGGCACAAAAATCCTGGCGCCGCAGCTCGTGCACTGGAATATCGAACGTGGCTTGTTCTCCAATGTAAGGCGCTGATTCTCGGAGCGTTTCTGGCTATCGTCCCTGAGTTTTTGGGTAACACGCTCCACGGGGCTCACGCATCCGCAAGCCTCGCATTTATAGTTCTGCTTTATTATATCAAACGACAGCGGACTACCGCACGCCTCGCACTTGATTCCAAAAACGTTTTCCGGCATTATGTGATGAATTTTGTTGGAGCAAAGGTAGGAATTTATCTGTGATTTCGGGCGGTTTTGCAAAGATTTTTTGGTCTATGGGTCAAATTGCAGGATTTTTGAATATGAAGCATTTATTCCCTCGTATTGTTTCCTACAACAGATTCGTGGAATTAGAACGTATGGTGGCCGTACCATTGGCACTGCTGATCCAGTCAATTACACAAACCGTCTATGAATATTATTCAATGGATAAAATACCAATTTTTGAGTATTGACACTTCAAAAATGGATTTCTAATTTTGCATAAACTAAAAATTTAGCGAAATGGCAGATAAGATACAAAACGCATACAAAGACTCAAAGGATATTTATGATGACGTGCTTACACAGAGAAGTTTTCTGAGCAGGCTGTATATCAAGTTTTTCTGGGGCGGAACCGACGACAAGGAGATTGCTCGAAAGGTGCTGTCGTATATTCCTGACGATTTTGAGGGTGAGATTTTGGACGTGCCCGTAGGTACGGCTGTTTTCACAGAGGAGAAGTGGAAGAGATTGACACATTCCAAGATCACATGTCTGGATTACAGCGAGGATATGCTGTATCAGGCTCGTAAAAGAATTACGGAGAAACATGTGAACCTGATAAAGGGCGACGTGGGCAACCTTGAAATGGGGGATGAAAAATTCGACATCGTATTATCAATGAACGGGTTTCATGCATTCCCCGACAAAAACAAGGCCTTCTCAGAGACCTACCGCGTTCTTAAAAAGGGCGGCAAGTTCATAGCCTGTTTCTACATAAAAGGCCAGTCCAGGAAAACAGACTGGCTTGTGAAGAATATACTGTCTAAGAAAGGATGGTTTACACCGCCATTCCAGACAGAGGACGAACTCCGAGAAATACTCAGCAAATATTACTCAAAAGTAAATCTGCAAGTGGACGGCTCAATGGCATATTTGGAATGCGAGAAGTAGGATCAAGCCGACTTTTCAACAATCTGTTTACGCTCGCAGTAGCGGAGATAACGCTCGCATTGCTGAATCTTGTCGTAGCCAAGCAGGGTGCCGAGAATGAAATCCTCTTCGGGCGTAAACTCGTTGAAAGGCTTATCGCCAAAATGCTCGATAACCCTTATGCACTCCGGCGACCCGAAGAATATGTTTATCTTGTTCTCCGATACCTGCCGGGTAATAAAATCTATGCCAGCCATCCTGAGCCTTCCCTCGGCCTGCAATCTGAACTGAGCAGGCAATGTATGCAGTATCAGTTTCCTGAGTCCCTTCTTGTATTCGTAAATGTGATGCGATAAAACTTTCATTTTTGTATTCAGCAAAGCAAGCGTTATTTTATTTATACTAAAGCAGATTCTTGATATTGTTTATCCAGGCATCGATACGTGCCTCCGATTTATCAGACTGATTGTCGTAGTCGAGAGCCAGGCCCACAAAATTGCCATCTACAACGGCAGAGCTCTCATCAAAGGAATAGCCGTCGGTGGAAGTGGCGCCAATGATATTGGCACCGGCAGCCTTGGCAGCCTCGTAGAGCTCGCCCATACCATTGCAGTAAGTATCGGAATAACTGAACTGATCGCCCACGCCAAACAGGGCCACATTCTTTCCGGCAAGGTTTGCCGACTTAATAGTGCCAACAAAAGACTGGAAATCGTCCTGAAGCTCGCCACATCCCCAGGTGGAAGTTCCGAGGAAAATATTGTCGTTTTCCAAAAGGTCGGCAGCCGAAGCCGAGCTCACCTCCTTAACCTCTGCGCCATCCAGTCTTTTAGCCAGAGTCTCGGCGGCGGTGGCGGTATTGCCGGTGGTAGAGCCATAAATGATTATAGTCTTTTTCATTTTTATTAATTGTTTTTTAATTATGATTAAGTTGCTTATTTTTTACGACACAAAATTACATTCATCACAGACAATTGGCAATACCTAAAAATCGGTAAATTACAAGAAAGGGAATACCTAAAAATGGGGAGTTTGTGGATTTGATTACATTTTTTCCTAAGGAGTTTTTGTAAGATTTGACATTTTTTCCTAAGGAGTTTTTATAGGAAATTACATTTTTTCCTAAGGAGTTTTTGTAAAAATGTAAAAATATCCTATCTTTGCGGTATAAAAAAAAGGATAATCTATGAAGAGAACCGCTATTAAAGAACTGATTGACTGGAAGAACCGCAAGAATCACAAGCCTATGATTATTCGCGGTGCGCGTCAGGTTGGCAAAACCTGGCTTATGAAGGAATTTGCCGAGACTCATTACAACGATTATGTATATGTGAATTTCGATGACAACGAGACTTTCTCGACATTATTTGAACACGACTTCGACATACAGAGAATCCTTTCCATTCTTGAAATATCATCCGGAAAAAAAATCAACGAAAACACCCTGCTCGTATTCGATGAAATTCAAGAAGCCAGACGCGGCATATCGTCATTGAAATATTTTTACGAGAAGGCCCCACAATTGAATATCATTGTGGCTGGTTCATTATTGGGACTGTCAATGAGGAATCAAGATTCTTTCCCTGTAGGCAAGGTAGAGTTTATGGATCTGTATCCTTTGAGTTTTCAGGAGTTTCTAATGGCAATGGGCGAGGAAAGATTGAAAGAGGAAATACAAAACAAAAACTGGCCGGTACTTGACGCACTGTCAC
>JAKSLV010000117.1 GCA_024401025.1 Bacteroidales bacterium | reverse complement strand
ATTAATGCAAATATTTTTCAATTTTCATATTTCTTCCTCTATTTATCATAATCACGTTATTCGCCCTGATAATCTTTTTTTCCGACTTTCGCGGAAAAGGGGAGTAGGGGGTGGGGAGGGAGGTGTGTATTACCTACACGATGAGAGCGACCCCGGAGTGGGTCGAGCATAAGCCTGCGTTAACCCATAGTACCCGCACCGCTTGCGGTGTGGGCACTATGGGCGAGAGTAGGTGGCTGAGTGTACTCTCCTCTCTCTCCCCATAGTACTCTCGACGCCAGGGCGTCGTCGCACTATGGGTTAACGTAGGCTGCGCTTGTCCCCTCCGGGGACGGGATGATTATTTTTATCTCAGCTTTATCTTCTTGCTAATCTTCCACATAGCCACGGCTCCTGATACTGCCACTATAGATAGAATTGTTCCGGCCAGCGGCCTCAGCATCACGAAGAATCCTCCGGCAAACAGGCAGGCGTAAATCGTTATTATTCCGATAAATACGCAGAGAATTTGAAGCGGCATATCCCATTTGGCGTCCTTGGGCTCAAGCGCGGTTGCATCAATCTCAGGGTCAGCTACAACCTTCTTCCATCCCGGACCGCCGGGCCTCGTGAGTGCGTAGAATTGGCGCAAGGTTTCAGGGTTTTCGGGTTTGGTGATGTAAACAGTTGCAAGCCAGATAATTGTAACCACGGTAACAGTTATCAGCAGTCGCGTTGTGCTGTGGTCGAGTACGGAGTTGGCCAGGCAGCCGTCGGGCACTGCGAACACCATTATTATGGACATCACGAAGGCTGATACCATCGCTGATATTTCCGTGGCCGCGTTTATCCTCCACCAGAACCATCTTAGCAGGTATACCGCGCCCGTGCCGGCTCCCGAAAGCAGCAGAATGTCGAAGGCCTGCGTTGCGTTGTCCATCACCGTGAGCGCCACCACGCCGCCAAGCACCGCCAATACCACGGTGCAGAGTATGGCCACGTTTTTGAGCTCGCGGTCAGATGCCTCAGGCTTCACGAAACGCTTGTAGAAATCGTTTACAAGATACGACGCGCCCCAGTTGAGGTGTGTGCCTATGGTGCTCATATAAGCCGCTATCAGTGAGGCTATTATGAGTCCGAACCATCCTGCGCCGGTTTTGGTGACCATAATGGGGTAGGCGGCGTCGTTTTTCAGGTATTGGGGGTGGGCATCAGGAAAAGCCTTGTGGAGGGTGCTGAGGCCTTCCTTCTGGAAGTGGAGGTCCACCACCTTGTCTCTGATGCTTTCGGGAATAGCCTGGGCGTCATAGTTTTGCAGGTATGTGTTGTAGTATTGGTTTATCTCGGGGCTTGTAAGTTGTTCTGATGCCTGCTGTTGCATAGCGGCAGTATCAGGCTGGAAAATTATGAGCGAGGCCAGTCCTACGATAATCCACGGCCAGGGCCTGAGGGCGTAGTGGGCGAAGTTGAACAGCATATTGGCGGCCACCGAGTGCTGCTCGTTTTGGGCCGAGAGCATCTTCTGACACATATATCCGCCGCCGCCCGGCTCGGCTCCCGGATACCAGACGCTCCACCACTGAACGGCCACGGGTATCAGCAGCATTGGCACCCATACCGACGGATTGCTGAAATCGGGCAGGAAATCTATCTTGTCCTGTATGGCGGGATTGCTTACAAGGCCCTCCAGACCGCCCACCTCGGGAAGATTGAGCGCGGCCACGGCGGCCACCACGGCGCCAAGCATCGCTATGAAATACTGGAAAAAGTCGGCCCAGACCACACCCCTGAAGCCTCCGAAGGCTGTATAGAGCACCGCCGCCAGCGATCCGAAGATTACCGTTGTGGTAGGGCTGAGGCCGAAGATTATGGATCCTATCTTGATGGCGGCCAATGTTACCGAGCCTATTATAAGCACGTTGAAAAACAATCCGAGGTATATGGACCTGAAGCCTCTGAGGAAGCTGGCCGCCTTGCCGGAATAGCGTTTCTCGTAGAATTCGAGGTCGGTAACGATGCCGGTTCTGCGCCAGAGCCTTGCGAAGATGAACACCGTGGCCATACCCGTGATGAGGAACGACCACCAGGCCCAGTTTTTGGCCACGCCGCTCTCGCGCACCATTCCCGTAACGAGGTTGGGGGTGTCGGCGCTGAATGTGCAGGCCACCATAGATACTCCGAGAAGCCACCAGGGCATCTTTCTGCCGCCGAGGAAATAATCCTCTACGCCGCCCTTGCTCTTCCTTGTGGCCATCAGGGCTATCATTACTATTACTGTGAAAAACATTCCGATTACTATCCAATCGGCTGTGGTGAGTGTTGTAAGCATTTTTTTGTTTTTATGTGGTTTTAGATATTGCAAAGTTATAAAAAATCGTTACCTTTACAACAAATTTTTTTACAATAATGGCCAACACTGACATACAGAACAGAATCCAGGAATTGCGCGATTTCGTAAACCGCTGCAATTATCAATATTACGTGCTATCCAACTCCATTGTCTCCGACTACGAGTTTGATATGAGACTCCGTGAGCTTCAGGACCTTGAGGCGCAGTATCCGGAATATGACGACCCTGATTCGCCCACCCACCGCGTGGGCAGCGACCAAAACCAGGAGTTCCGTCAGGTGGAGCACAAGTATCCGATGCTGTCGCTTGCCAACACCTACAGCGAAGGCGAGCTCAGGGATTTCGACGCGCGCATCAGGAAGCTGATACCGGGCGTGGATTTCACATACAGCTGCGAGCTTAAGTTCGACGGCACCTCAATTTCGCTCACCTACGTGGACGGACGCCTCACTCAGGCGCTCACCCGTGGCGACGGCAAGAAGGGCGATGATGTAACCAACAACGTAAGAACCATAAAATCAGTGCCTCTGAAGCTCTCAGGTAAAGATTTCCCTAAGGAGTTCGAGATAAGGGGCGAGATCCTGATGCCGCACGAATCGTTCAACCGCCTCAACGCCGAGCGTCTGGAGATTGGCGAGCCGCCGCTGGCCAACTGTAGAAACGCAGCATCAGGAACTCTAAAGACCCAGAACTCGGCTGCCGTGGCCAAAAGAGGACTGGATTGCTACCTGTATTATCTGCTTATGGATCAGCTGCCTACCGATTCCCACTTCAAGAATATGTCGATAGCCAGGGACTGGGGTTTCAAGGTTTCTGAGAATATGGCCAAGGCCAAATCCATCGACGAGGTTTGGAGTTTCATAGAGTATTGGGACAAGGAGCGCGAGAAGCTTCCCTACGATATCGACGGCATCGTGATAAAGGTGGATGATATGCATCTGCGTGATACTCTGGGTTTTACGGCCAAGACTCCGCGCTGGGCCATCGCATACAAGTTTAAGGCTGAAGAGGCGGCATCAGAACTCCTTTCCATTGATTATCAGGTGGGACGAACCGGCGTGATAACTCCTGTGGCCAACCTGAGCCCTGTGCATCTGGCCGGAACCACCGTGAAGCGCGCCACTCTGAACAACGCCGACTTTATCCAGAATCTGGGCCTTCACGAGGGCGACACCGTTTATATTGTGAAGGGCGGCGAGATTATCCCGAAGATTATCCGTGTGGATGAGGAGCGCAGAAAACCCGGTGCCACACCTATTAAATATATAGAGAACTGTCCGGTGTGCGGCAGCAGGCTTGTGCGCAATCCCGGCGAGGCTGGCCATTACTGTCCAAACTATGCCGGATGCGCGCCTCAGATCACTGGAAAGATTATCCATTTTGTGGGCCGCAAGGCTATGGATATCAACTGCGGCGAGGCCACCATAGAGCAGCTCTACAATGCCGGCCTGGTGAAGGATATTGCTGATATGTACTCTCTTACGGTGGATCAGCTGGAGCAGCTCGACAGGTTTGCCCGAAAATCGGCCGAGAATCTGGTGGCAAGCCTTGATAAGAGCAAGCAGGTTCCATTCGAGCGTGTGCTCTTTGCGCTCGGCATCAGGTACGTGGGCGAGGGCGCTGCCAAGATCCTCGCCAAGAAGTTCCAGAATATGGACGCTCTGATGGCGGCGTCGGAGGAGGAGATATCTCAGGCCGACGAGATTGGCGGCGTTATTGCCAAGAGCGTTTACGAATTTGTGCGCAACGAGGGCAATGTGAGGATTATCGAGAGGCTGCGCGCGGCCGGTCTGCGTTTCGAACAGGACGCCGTATCCGTGGAGCCTACCTCGGAGAAACTGGCCGGAATGAGCATCATCGTGACGGGAAGTTTCGCCACTCCAAAACGCCGCGAGGAACTGGAGCAAATGGTGGAGCAAAACGGCGGAAAATTGCAGAGTTCGGTCAATAATAAGACAACTTTTGTGGTTGCGGGCCTAAAACCGGGCGCCTCAAAGGTGCAAAAAGCTGAGAAATTGGGCGTTCCGATAATCTCTGAGGACGATTTTCTGGCAAAACTTGCGTAATTTGTTTTGCAGTTTGTTTGGTGTAAAATACTGATTGATAATAAATTGAGCAATCAATTAAAATATACAATCAAAAAAAATACTAAAAAACTAAAAAAAACAAAGTGAAAAGTTTGCATAATTGCCAAATAATTGTTTAATTTGCAGTCTATAAAGAATAAAGAAATTTTAGATAAAAAAGGAATTAGAAATGTCACGTATTTGCGAAATTACAGGTAAGAAGGTAATGAGAGGCAACAATGTTTCTCACTCACACAGAAAGACCAAGAAGGCTTTTATGCCTAATCTCCACACAAAGAGATTCTTCCTCGAGGAGGAGAACCGTTGGGTTACAGTAAAGGTATCAGCTGCTGCCATCCGTTCAATCAGCAAGAATGGCCTGAAGGCTACTCTCGACAAGGCAGTAGAGAAAGGTTTTATGCTTGGTTATTAATCCTAAACTACAAAAACATTAGAAAGAAATGGCAAAGAATAAGAACAGAGTTCAGGTAATCCTTGAGTGCACTGAGCAGAAGGAGTCTGGTGTTCCAGGTATGTCACGTTACATTACCACAAAGAATAAGAAGAACACAACACAGCGTCTTGAGTTGAAGAAGTACAATCCTTACCTCAAGAAATACACTATTCACCGCGAAATCAAGTAATAACTGTTTAAACTTTTTAAGAAATGGCTAAGAAAGTAGTTGCTACCCTCAAGAAGGAAGACGCAAGCGCAGGCCTTACAAAGATCGTTAAGGCTGTTAAGTCACCTAAGACTGGTGCATATTGTTTCAAGGAGTTGATCGTTCCTGCTGTTACAGCTAAGGACGCTCTCAAGGAGTTGAAGTAATATTCGATTTGATAATCATATCAATCACTATAAAAAACGCTGAAGAAACTCTCTTCGGCGTTTTTTTGTTTACAGGCACTCGGTGATTAAGTTTTTCAATTTGAAAAGCACTTATGAAGCTTTTTAAAGGAAACAAGCACTGCGAGGGAGTTTTAAACAAGAAAACAGCACTTTTTTACATTATTGACACTTGGAGTGCTTAGAAAACTGCCAAAACAAGTTTTGGCTAAAAAACGCTTAACGCCAAAAAACAAAACGTCAGAAAACAAAACGTCTGAATAAAATCAGAAAACACCGTTTTAATGGTTTTCTATGTTTTGTTTTCTAGCGTTAAGCGTTTTTTCGGTTATGTTAATAACCGGTTTTCTGCGCTAAAAATCCGATGAAAAGTATTAAAGCGCGTTTTCTTGTTTAAAAATTTTCTCCCGTGAAAGATATTTATTTCGGTTATGTTAATGCACTTGAAATCTGATGAAAAGTATTAAAGCGTGTTTTCCTGTTAAAAATTTCTCCCGTGAAAGTTAAGTTATTTTTTTTGTGAAATTCTTTTGTTTGTTACAAAAACATTTGTTAATTTAGCGTTGAAAAGCGTATTGTAAAGTATTACAATATAAGGCGCTGATAATCAATATCTTTAAAAATTTTCGGTAATGGGCTTTTTTGATTTTTTTACAAAAGAGAAAAAAGAGAGTCTTGATAATGGCTTGCAAAAAACAAAAGAAAGCGTGTTCAAGAAGATTCAGAGAGCCATCGTCGGCAAGAGCAAGGTCGATGACGAGGTTCTGGATAATCTTGAGGATGCCTTAATTACGTCTGACGTGGGCGTTGATACTACCGTAAAGATTATCAAGCGTCTGGAGGAGCGTGTGGCTAAGGATAAGTACGTTGGTACCGACGAGCTCAACAAGATCCTCAAGGAGGTTGTAATATCGCTTCTCAACGAGAACAAGGCAAACAATTTCACCGACAGCATCGCCACCAAGGATGGTCTTCCATACGTAATTATGGTGGTGGGTGTAAACGGTGCCGGCAAAACCACTACCATAGGCAAGCTCGCCAACCAGTTTAAAGCTGCTGGCAAGAATGTCTACATTGGTGCCGCCGATACTTTCCGCGCCGCAGCTGTGGAGCAGCTCGACGTTTGGGCAAAGCGCGCCGACGTTACCATCGTTAAGCAGTCGATGGGAGCTGACCCTGCATCTGTGGCTTTCGACACCTTGAACTCAGCAGTTGCCAACAAGGCCGACGTGGTTTTGATTGATACTGCCGGACGTCTCCACAACAAGATCAATCTTATGAACGAGCTCTCAAAGATTAAGCGCGTGATGACCAAGGTTATCCCTGACGCTCCACACGAGGTGCTTCTCGTTCTTGACGGCAGCACAGGTCAGAACGCTTTCGAGCAGGCCAAGCAGTTTACCCTCGCCACCGAGGTTAACGCCCTCGCGCTCACAAAGCTCGACGGCACAGCCAAGGGCGGTGTGGTAATCGGCATCAGCGACCAGTTCAAGATTCCGGTAAAGTATATCGGAGTGGGAGAGAAGGTTACCGACCTTCAGCTCTTCAACAAGGAGCAGTTTGTGGACTCGCTCTTTAATATCTAAGCTTTTTCGCAACTTTTTTATCTATATAGACGTCACACGGATGGATGCTCGTCCGTGTGATTTTTT
>JAKSLV010000116.1 GCA_024401025.1 Bacteroidales bacterium | reverse complement strand
CCAAAGTATCCAAACTCGCGCAACACCGAATTCTTGAACGAGAATTAAAAGAAACAAACTATAAGAAAAAATGTTCGACTACATACATTTCGCATATCCAAACAGGCTTTGGCTTCTGCCGATATTGCTGGTGGGGCTTGGAGTCTGGTATTTCTTCAAGCTGAGAAACTTCAACCCCACCCTCAAGGTGGGCAACCTCAGCGATTTCGGCCCCAGGAGAATCACTCCAAGGCTGATACTCTCGTGGCTGCCGCCGGTGCTCAACTTCCTGATAATAGCGCTGATGGTGATAGCCATAGCGCGGCCTCAGACCACCAGCACCGACGAGAAAGTAGAGAAGGAAGGCATCGACGTGATACTGGCCATGGACATATCCGGCTCCATGGAGGCCTGCGACTTCAAGCCCAACCGTCTTGAGGCCAGCAAGCAGGTGGCCAGCGAGTTTATCCAGGCCCGCGAGAACGACAGGATGGGCATAGTATTGTTTTCGGGCGAGAGCTTCACACAGTGCCCCCTCACCACCGACCGCGCCACCCTCGTAAACCTGATGCAGCAGATAAAGAACGGCATCATCGACGACGGCACCGCCATTGGCCTCGGCCTTGCCAACTCCGTAGCCCGTCTCAAGGACAGCGACGCCAAGAGCAAGGTGGTGATACTCCTTACCGACGGCATGAACAACTGCGGACAGATAGAGCCCATCACGGCAGCCGAGATAGCCGCCACATACGGCATCAGGGTATACACCATAGGCGTGGGCACCAACGGCACCGCGCCATTCCCCGTAACCGACATGTGGGGCCGCAAAACCTATCAGGACATGGAGGTAGATATCGACGAATCCACACTTAGGAAGATTTCGGCCATCACCGACGGAAAATATTTCCGCGCCACCAACAACCAGGCGCTCAAGGAGGTATACCAGCAGATCGACAAACTGGAGAAAACAAAGATGGAATCGATGACCATATCACACGCCAACGACCTCTTCCACCCGTTCCTGGTGTGGGCGATGATACTGATGATGGCCAACATACTAATACGCCTTACCGTGGGCAGGGTTTTACCATAACGTAATAACACAAGCAAAAAAATGTTCGACATAGAATTTGCAAACAAGGAATATCTCTATCTCCTGATAGCCGTGCCGGTGCTGGCCGTGGCTTTCGCGCTGTACATGCGCAAGCGCCGCGCCGACATGAGGAAGATAGGCGACATGAAGGTAATGAAGCCTCTGATGCCCGAGACATCCACCACAAGGCCAATCCTGAGATGCGCGCTGGCTTTGCTGGCCCTGAGTCTGCTGATATTGGCAGTGGCGCGTCCCAGAGTGGGCAGCAAGCTGGTGGAGGCCACATCGGAGGGCAGCGAGATAATGGTGGTGATGGATATCAGCAACTCCATGCGCGCCACCGACATGTACCCAAACCGTCTGGAAAACACCAAGAACGCCATCACCAACATGGTGAAGAAGCTGGGCAGCGACAAGGTGGGCCTCATAATATTTGCGGGATCGGCATACGTTCAGGTGCCAATGACAACCGACCTTAAGGCCACTGAGATTTTCGTACAGTCGGTGAGCTGCGATATGATTTCGGAGCAGGGAACAGCCCTCGGCGACGCCCTCAACCTGGCCTACAAGTCGTTCAACTTCAACAACGACCTCTCAAAGGCTATAATCCTGGTATCAGACGGCGAAAACCACGAGGAAAACCCCGACCCGATAGAGATCACCAAGAAATGCAAGGAGAAGGGCATAGTGGTACACACCATAGGAATGGGAAGCACCCGCGGCGTACCGATACCCGTGCGCGAGGGCAGCAACGAATACATCAAGGACCGCAAGGGCGAAATCGTTGTCACCAAGCTGGACGAGACCACTCTCCAGAAAATTGCCCAGACCGGCGGCGGAATCTACGTGAAGGCCACCAACAGCAACTCGGGTTTCAGCACTATATACAGCGAGATATCCAAGATGCAGAAGGGCGAGATAATGCAGTATGCCGACTTTGAGGAGAAATTCGTGATACCCACGGTGTTGGCGCTGATACTCTACATAACCGCCTGCATGATACTCAACCGCAAAAACCGCTGGATAAAGAAGATGGGCATCTTTGAATAGAGAACACAATCAAGACCGGAAACAACTATGAGAAAAATCCTTATAATAGCGTGCATGCTGAGCGCGCTTTCATCAGCCGCACAGACCGAGAAGAAATTCATCCGAGAGGGCAACGAGCATTTCTGGAACGGCGAATACGACCAGGCCGAGGCGCAGTATCAGAAAGGCATCAACGAGAACGCCTCCTCATACGAGGCTGTCTACAACCTTGGTATGGCCCAATACAAGGAGGGCAAATACGCCGAGGCCAACAACACTTTCGTAAACCTGGCCAAATCTCAGACCGAGGCTGACAAGATAGCCGAATGCAGCTACAACATTGGAAACGTGAAACTTGCGATGGCCACCATAGACGACCTTGGCAAGCTGACACCTCAACAGAAAGACAACGGCAAGGGCGACGACATCAGCAAGAGAATAGAACACTGCAAGGGCGCCATAGAAGCCTACAAGCTGGCGTTGCGCCAAAAACCAAGCGACAAGGAATGTAAATACAACTACCTTTATGCCAAGGAACTGCTGAAAAAACTGGAGGAGATGAAAAACCAGCAGCAGCAGAATCAGGACCAGCAGGATCAGCAAGACCAGCAGAATCAGGATCAGCAGAATCAGGACCAAAACCAAAACCAGAGCAAGGACAGCGATGCCGACGGCGACGGAATCCCCGACAAGGAGGAGATTGGCGATGATCCACAGAATCCGCGCGACAGCGACGGCGACGGCATCCCCGACTACAAGGACCAGGACAGCGACAACGACGGAATTCCTGACAGCAAGGAGGCCGGAAAGGATCCTACGCATCCTCAGGACACCGACGGCGACGGACTGCCCGACTACCGCGACACCGACAGCGACAACGACGGAACTCCCGACAGCGAGCAGGCCGCCCAGATGATGGGCATATCGCCCGAGGACGCCGAGAGAATACTCGACGCCATCAACCAGGAGGACTCCAAGACCCAGCAGAAGGTGAAGGAGAGCAACAACACCAAACCAATAAAGCACGACAAAAACTGGTAACAGATATAAAGCAAAAACTATGTACAAGATATTTTTGAGCATAACATTACTGCTGATGAGCAGCGTACTGGCAATGGCTCAGGACCTTGAGGTGCAGATGACGGCTCCCGGAAGCGTGGCCGCCGGAAGGCCTTTCAACCTGAAAATATCAGTGAACTCGCAGAGCGCCAGAATCGGCAAGCCTCAGGTGAACGATTTCGACGTACTGGGCCAGAGCAGCGGCACCAGCATGTCGATCGTGAACGGCAACATGAGCGTGGAGCGTTCCATCACATACACGATGGTGGCATCCAAGCCCGGAAGCTACACCATTCCCGGCGTGGTGGCCGAGGACAACGGCAAAAAATACACATCGAACGCCGTAACAATAGAGGTTACCGGCCAGGAGCAGCAGAATCAGGCCAATGGAAACCAGAACCAGGGCCGCAACAGCAACGTGGCCGACAATGTGCAGACCAACGGCGAGGACTGTTTCCTCGACTTATCGTTCAACAAGCAGGAGGTTTACATCGGCGAGCAGGTGATAATGGGCTGTACGCTGTTTTCGGCCTATCAGGTGAGCGAGTTTGAGGACTTTAAGGTGCCAAGCTTCAACGGTTTCTGGGTGAAGGACATCGAGAACCCCAAGAACATAACCTTTGAGCGCAAGCGCCTGGGCAACAAGACATATCTGTACGCACTGCTTCAGAAGAAGGCACTTTTCCCACAGAGAGCCGGCACACTTACCATAGAGCCCTACAAGCTGGATATGATAGTGGGCGACGGTTTCTTCAGGATGGCGAGGGCGTCGGCCAAGAGCAAGACCAAGAACATAACCGTGAAGCCGCTTCCTGAGGGCAAGCCAGAGGGATTCGGCGGAGCTGTGGGAAGTTTCAAGGTGAACCTTAGCAGCGACAAGACCGAGGTGAACCTCGACGAGCCGCTCACAATAAAGATCACCGTGATAGGTTCGGGCAATTTCCAGCTCTTTGAGGCTCCAAAGCTGAGCCTTAACTCTGCTTTCGAACAGTTTGAGCCCAAAACCACCGAGAACATCACCGTGGGAGCTCAGGGCGTATCGGGCAGCAAGACATTCTCCACAGTTGTAATTGCGCGTCAGCCCGGCGAATACGTGATTCCAGCAGTGAAGTTCGCATATTTCGACCCGTCGAGCAAATCGTACAAAATAGCTGAAACCAAGGAACTTGCAATAACCGTAACAGGCGAGCGCAGCGCAGATTCTCAGGCCGCAACCACCATAATCGGCACCGAGATAGAGGACCTTGGCAGCGACATCAGATTCATCAAGCAGGACGGTTTCACACTCAAGAACGGCAACAACAAGTTCTTCAACTCGTTCTATTTCTGGATGATATTCATATTATTGCCCGTATTGCTGGCCGGCGCGATACTCTTCCGCATGCAGCAGATAAAGAACAACGCCAACGTAATAGGAATGAAACGCAGCAAGGCCGGCAAGACATCGCGCAAGCGTCTCAAGAAGGCTGAGGCTTTCATAAAGGACAACAAGAAAAACGAATTCTACACCGAGGTACTCAACGCTCTCTGGGGCTATCTGAGCGACAAGCTCTCAATCCCGGTATCAGAGCTCAACAAGGACAACGTAAAGGAGAAACTCTCCGACAAGCAAATGGACGCCGAGGTTACCGATAAGTTCATCAACGTATTGGATACCTGCGAGTTCGAACACTACGCACCAGAATCTATGAGCCACTCTCTGCAGGAGGTTTACGATATGGCCGCCGAGGCAATAGAACAAATGGAAACGTCGATTAAGTGATTGGAATTATGAGAAAATTATTTTTGATAATCATACTGTTGGTATCAGGCATTTGTGGATCGATGGCTCAGAACAGCGACCAGAACGCCCTGCTGAAGAAGGCCAACGAAAACTATGTGAACAAGGAGTTCAAGATAGCATCTGAGCTCTACGAACAGCTTATTACTCAGGGTTATACAGCTGCCGAGCTAAACTACAACCTTGGCAACGCATATTACAAGCAGGAGAAATTCACTCTTGCCATCCTCAACTATGAGCGCGCCCTTAAGCAGAACCGCAATTTTGAGGATGCGAGGATAAACCTGAAGCTGGCCAACACTCATCTCCGCGACCAGATTAAGGACATTCCTGACAGCAACATCACAGCCATCACCGAGCAGTTGGCAAAGGGCGTAGGCCTTAACGGCTGGGCTGTTATGTGTCTGATATTCCTGGGAATAGGTGTAGCTCTCATCGGCCTGTATTTCTGGAGCGAGGGCTTGAACCTCAGGAAATTCTCGTTCTCGTTCGGCATCGTGTTTGTTGTGCTCAGCATCATTGCGCTGTCGCTGGGATTCTATACCGAGAATGTTCTCTCTCAGAGCAGCGATGCCATCATCACCGAGCAGGTAGTTACAGTAAAAAGCTCGCCCGACGACAGCGGCACCGACCTTTTCCGCATTCACGAGGGCCTGAAAGTATCCACCAAGGACCATTCCGCCGACTGGGTGGAAATCCGCATTGCCGACGGCCGCGTGGGCTGGGTGAAGGCAGCATCGCTGGAGGTGATTTAAGAGAATTACGAATTACGAATTACGAATTACGAATGCAAATGCAAATACTTGAAAATCTCTTCAAGAAACATTTCGGCGTGGAGACAGAGAAAATAGAGCGTATGCCCATCTCGGGATCCAACCGCGAATATTATAAACTGTCGGCCGGAAACCACGTTGCAGTCGGCACCATCGGCAAGGAAATCAAGGAGAACGAGGCTTTCATATCGTTCACCAACAGTTTCCACAAGGCCGGTCTGCCAGTGCCCGAGATTCTGGAGGTTTCCGACGACAAAGGAAGCTATCTCCAGACTTTCATTGAGGGAATCTCGCTGTTCGATTATCTTGAAAGTCACCGGCTTCCCGATGGCGAGATCGACGAATCCACTTTGAGAATCTACCGCAAAGTATTAAACCATTTGCGTGATTTTCAGATGAAAGGCGCCGACATTATCGATTTCGGCAAATGCTACCCACGCAGCAAATTCGACTCTCAGTCGATAATGTGGGACCTCAACTATTTCAAGTATTACTTCCTGAAGGCCACTCACACGGTTTTCGACGAGCAGCTTCTTGAGGACGATTTCCTGAAGCTTACCGAATATCTGTGCAGCGCGCCCAGCAACTTTTTCCTATACAGGGATTTTCAATCGAGAAACATTATCATAACACCCGACGGAGATCCATATTTCATTGATTATCAAGGCGGACGCCGTGGCGCTATGCATTACGACCTGGCATCGCTGCTCTACGACGGCAAGGCCAAGCTCTCGCCCGAAACAAGGGATTATCTGCTCACCGACTTCATATTGGGAAACATTGGATACTTCCCGAATTTCCAGGAACGCGCCTTCGCCGAAATGTTCTACGCATTTGCCTACGTGCGCATAATGCAGGCCTGCGGAGCGTATGGCTACCGCGGAATCCTGGAGCAGAAGCAGCACTTTATCAAGAGCATTCCGCCAGCGATGAAGAACCTGAAGTATCTGCTTGACAATCATCCGCTTCCGATAGAACTTCCCGAACTTACCAAGGCCCTGAGGTCAATCGCCGAAAACGAGGAGCTCAACACCGAGAAAAAGAAGAAACTCACCGTAACAGTAATGAGTTTCAGCTACAAGATGGGCATTCCCTACGACCCGAGCGGCAACGGCGGCGGCTTTGTATTCGACTGCCGAGCCATCCACAATCCCGGCAAATACGAGCAGTACAAGCACGTGACGGGCAAAGACCAGCCCGTGATAGATTTCTTCGCCAACGAGCCCGAAATGGCCGAATTCTGCCAGCTTACCCAGCAGATAGTGGAAATGTCGATCAGAAAATACCTGAAGCGAGGTTTCGAGAACCTGAGCGTACTCTTCGGCTGCACAGGCGGTCAGCACCGCAGCGTCTACAGCGCCGAATCAATGGCCCGCTTCATCCGCGAA
>JAKSLV010000115.1 GCA_024401025.1 Bacteroidales bacterium | reverse complement strand
TAAAGTAGTTGTCTCCAATTGCCCTAACCTAAAAACCATAACCGTATCCAATAACATCAAGGAGTTTGGTGCGATAGTCGACTGTAAGTCATTGGAGACAATCAATCTGCCCGATACAATGGCTACGTTTTATGGTGTCAAAAACGCTCCAAAATTACAGAGGATAAAAATTCCATACGGACTCCACGACATCTCTCACTTCCCTAATTGTCATTCATTGAAAGAAGTTTTCTTTCCCGAGGAAATAGTCAATCCGTTTTTAGCAACCTCCATAAACATATTCAACAATTGCTATTCGTTGGAGAAGGTGACCCTACCCAAAGGACTTAAGCGATTGTACTCAAATTACTGGCCCATCAGTGATGAATATGGCGCATTCGGCAATTGCAGGTCGCTAAAGGAAATAGTGATTCCCGAAGGAATAGAGGAGATAGAGGAAGGCACTTTCTTCGGATGCTCATCTCTAGAGAGCGTTACTATACCAAGCACCGTAAAAAAGATTGCACACCATGCGTTTGCCGGATGCAAGTCGCTGAAGACAATCAATCTGCCAGACAGCCTTGTGGAGATAGGAGATTTCGCATTCGAGGGCTGCGAGAGCCTCATTGCCATCAACATCCCACAATCATGCACTATTGGCAAGGGCACATTCTGGGCCTGCAAGTCGTTGGCCAAAGGAAAAAATCCCAAGACTATAAAGGTATGCGGACGCGAACTCGATTATTACGGAACCGACGTAGTGGCAGAGTTCAGCGGAAGTGTCCCTAGGAACTATTTCTCAGGATTCACATCGCTCCGCTCCGTGGAGATCAAGGGGGCGGTTACAGACATCAAGGCAGGAGCATTTGCAGGATGCATAAACCTAAAGTCAATCAAATGGCCAAAGGATCTGATTGTGATAGGAGAAAGGGCTTCCCAATCCATCGGAGACTATCATACTGTTTTCGAAGATTGCCATGCTCTTGAAAAACTCGACATTCCCGAAGGTGTTTTGCATGTGTATGGCATAGGAAATGCATTCAAAGAAGTCATTTGGCCAAGTACAATATACTCAATGGGCTATGTGGGGGAAAGAATACAAAGGCATACAATCAAGTCCGACAACTATTTGCCAGAAATATGGAAAACTGAATCCATTATCAACTATGGATACTGGTATAGTGGAATCCTGCCTCTGAACTATAGACGCCAATATTCTCATCCCATTGACATCTACGTGAAAGCCCACCTCGTACCCGAATACGAGGCCGGAATGCAAAAAGCGATAGACTGCCGTGCCGTGGTGCCAGAAGTCCGCGATATGGTAAGATTCCACGCAATAGAAGAGTAGATAAAACAAAAACGACAAAAACACCAACGCCAAACTGCTATACCCAGTAAAATAAATCTGTGCAAATCCGCCTCATCTGTGTTATCTGTGTTCTAATATAGTTGACAAGCACACAGGCCATTGGCTTGTGTGCTTTTGTTTTTAATTTTTGTGCATTTGCTGGAGGTCGTTTTCTGTAAGCCATTCGCTCCAATCGCCCTTGCTGTATACCGACATGGCGAAGGGCTTGCCTTCTGCGTTGTAGATGAGCCTCATGTGCGGAGTGGTGTTGTCGGGCATGTACTTTATCCTCATTCTTGCCCATCCCATGCTTTTGGATTCCACAAGAGAGAGGTCCTTGTTGGCAAACTCGTGTAATATTGCCTTGTTTCGCTCGTTGTATGCTGCGGCGCTTATGCTCCATCCGTCGATGCCGGTGGCAATGTTGCCCTTGCCGTCCAGCACGGTGCTTTTTATCAGGTTTCCCTTCTCGTCGTATTCGAAACTCATCTCGTTGTTTACCTTCGTCATTGGGCGCGATGCTCCGTTTACGTCCCTGTAGATGGTGTGGGTTTTCAGCTGCAGGGAGTTGAAAGTGTGCTCTACGCAGTGCATTCCCGATTCTATGGTGTCGATGCTTCCGTCCTCGCTTAAATACGATTCCCTAGCCACGTTTCCGTATCTGTCATACTCGTATCTCGTAACGTGTGGACGCTTGTATCCGCTCTGGAAAACACACTTGCTGGCCGTTCTTCCGTCGGGGTGGTAGGTGAATCTTGTATAGCCCATCACCTTGCCGTTGCTTATCTGCTGTATCTGGGAATGGAGGCCGCAATCGTTGTATTCGTATCGGGTGGTTTGTATCTCGTTGCCCCATCTGTTGAAGAGGCTCTCGCTTATTGTGGCTCCGGTTTCAGGGTTGGTCTGGCAGGTCCATTTCGCATAGTTGGCGCTTGCCGATGGATTGCCCAATGTATCGAGAAACAGCCTTTCCACAAGGCGGCCCTGCCCGTCGTAGCTGCATATAAGCGAGTAGAACATATCCTGATGCATGGTTTTGCGGCTTAGGGTGTCGAGGCATCTCTGCGAGGCAATGTTGCCGTATTCGTTGTATTCGGTTATTAATATGGATTCGCCGTAGCTGTTGTTTGCCGGTCTGCCGTCGGTGCCGTAATATCTGGTTTCTATCAACTGGTTTTTCCCGTTGTAGGTGTATTCTGCCATGTGGAAACCCTCGTCGCCAAGCGCTGGACGCTGATACCCGTCGTAATATGAGGTTTTCTGTAGCTTTCCATCGTTGTTGTATTCGTGCTGGATGCTGGCTATGTTGCGCCCGTTGTCTTTGCTGTTGTGCATCAGCAGTGTTGCCTCCAGAAGCCTGCCCATGGTGTCGTATTGCTGCTTGCTGGCAAAGGCGCCGGAGTTGCGGTTGAATGTGGGAATGTCGTCCAGGTTGTAGTAGTTGGTCTGGCAGGCGTATCCGTATTGGTCGGTCTTGTATTGCTCATAGGCCACCCCGCCGTTGTTGCAGATGGGTTTTCCGTCCAGCCCCAGATACGAGGTCTGTATCCTGTGGCCCTGGTTGTCGTATTTTATCTCCATGGCGGCCACGTTTATGTCGGGCCGCAGCATTGGCGCGCCTTTTATGTTTTTGTAGGTCTGTTTCAGGAGGTTGCCGTACTTGTCGCACTCATTTTCTATTACCGAAATCATGGAGCCGTCGTGCGATGGTGAATTGTTTTTGTCGAGATACGCAAATCGTGTGCGGTTGCCATGCTTGTCGTATTCTATCTTGGTGGAGGCGTGGCCTTGGTAGGTTTGGGTGATTTTGCCGTCCTTATCGAGAAAGCTGTACTTTGCAATCATGTTGCCGTTGTTGTAGGAATATTCAATTCCGTATATCATGTTGGCGTCGGCGGCAGGATTCCCGTCCTTGTCGGCAAAGATTTTCTTCCTGAGGTTGCCGTTTGGGTAATACGACAGTATCAGCGAGCTGATGCTGCCTTTGCTCTGCAAGTTTCCGTAATGTGCCGATACGCCAAGCCTCAGGAAATACGGCGACGAGTCTGTGTTTCTGTAGGTTGCGCTCTTTAGGTCATGGCTCAGCATCAGCTTGTACATAAACTCTCCTGTGCTGGAGTATGCTGTAATGCACTCTGGCTTGCCGTCCTGTGAGTATGATATTTTGGCGGCCCTGTACGAGTCCAGATGCTCGGTGTCGTAGAAGTCCACGGGGTGGTCTTCTGCGTTCACCAGCGCAATGGAATCTAGCCGGCTGCCGTTGTACATAAACTTGTATGCGTTGTATGCGTGAAGGTGGTCGCTAGCGCTCATCTCGCCCACGCCCATTGGCAGACCCATGTTCTCCACATAGTCTCTAAAATATCTCACACTCTGCGCCATGGTGTTTATTGCGCAGAGTGTGGATAGTGCAAGTATCAGAAGTGGTTTCCTCATATTTTCATTTTTTTTAGGGTCAGCTTACCCTAAACTATTGCTGCTCTCTACTCCACCCAGTCGAAGGTCAAGCCGTTGAACTTGAGGGTGTGCTCTGTTCTGTCGTAATTGCTGAGGTCCATTTCCCCTACAACTATGTCCTTGCCCTTCTGTGGCAGATGGTACGAGAGATATCCGTTGGTCTTCTTCACGTTGTTGAACGGAGGCTGCTGCATAGGCTCCAGGGTTTTTGTGTCGGGGTTGTAGAGATATGCCAGAATGCCCGACTCATAATATCCGCCCGGCTCCCCGTCTTCCTCTCTGGGTTCGTATACAGCCACTTGATACCACTCGTTTTTGCGTTCTATGCACTTGTCGTAGAGGCCGGTTTCTCCTTGGTCGAAACTGAAAAGGAACATTTTTTTGCCGTCTTTTCTGTTCCAGAGTGCACCGAATTGATCCAAATATCCACCGCCGGCAGCCGACATGCTGAAATATCCGTTGGCCTTGTCGAAAGCTTCGTCGGGCGCATAGCTGTACTCGTCGCCGGCAAAAAGGGCCTTCACGAAACCCTCTATGTCGGCATTGCCGGTCACCTTCAGGGGCTTGTTGTGCATCTCGAAGAAATAGTTGAATTCTTTTATGGGAGTGGAATCGTCCTCGTAGTCTGATGCTTCCTCATTCTCTGTAGTTTCCATGGCAGGAGTCTGCTCAGCCTCAGGAGTTTTATTGTTGGTCTGATGCTGGTTTCCCGCGTTGTTGGCGCATCCCATTGCCATTGCGCCAATCAGCAAAGTTGCTAATGTTTTTCTCATAATGATTTACGTGGTTTGTTTTGTTTCTGATATAAAACGCACAAGGGGTTTACTCCACCCAGTCGAAGGTCAAGCCGTTGAACTTGAGGGTGTGCTCGGTCATGCGTTCCCATTCCCTATCGCGGATATCGTGCTGATCCACTGTGATATCTTTGCCGTGCTGAGGGAGTTTGAATCTGCGCACTTCCTTTGTGGCGGGCATTCCGTTGAATGGCAGAGTCTTCATAGGCTCCAGTTTCTTGCTTGTTGGGTTGTATAGGTATGCCATGCAGCCTGATTCGTAATAGCCATATACTCCCATATCGTCGGGGCCGTCGGTGGTTACGGTAAACCACTCGTTGCTCATTTCAGGACTTGGTATGTTTCTCTCGCACCATCCTGCGTCGCAGATACTCAGAAGGAACATTTTCTTGCCGTCCTTGCGGTTCCAGTAAGCGCCCCAGTATTCTAAGGAGCCGTCGCCCTCCTCCCTGTGATGGAAATATCCGTTGGCCTTGTCGAAGGGATTGTCGATTATTGGGTCTCCGCCCCAGCCGTATTCGCCAGCAAGGCCCAGAGCGTCCACGAAACCCTCGATATCGGCATTGCCATTCACCTTGATAGGGCGCATCTTGTAGTCGGTAATGTATTTGCAGGAGTTGTTGTGGCGATCGCCGGGATAGTACATAAGATACTGAGACGCAATCTCGTCCTTTGCAATCCAGCCCTGATGTTTGCCGTCCCATGTCTTGCAGTAGAGCCAGTCGCCCTTGGCCTTTATTGGGTGAAGTTTTATCTGATACGAGATTTCGTAGCCTACAGCGGAGGTCTTGTTGGGTTCTACGTGCATTATTACGCCTGTGGGCTTGCTGTAAACCTGAAGCACCGAGTTGTGAACCCAGTGACCGGTGGCTGAGGCCTTCAGTTTGGTCTCGAAATGGCTTATGGGCTCGCCCTCGCTCTCGCCGTAGTCGTCGTATTTGTAAACCACGCCGTTAGGGATTTTCACCCAGCCGTTCTGATCGCTGATGCCGTCGCCGAGTACGAAGTTGTAAGTATTGCGGGTCTTCAGTTTGTCGATGACAGCGCCGCCTGCGCCGTTGCGCACGTTGGTGAAATCGCCGTCGGTATCGTAAACGCTTACTACGAAGCCCTTCTCAGGCTCGTTTTCCACCTGCGCCATGGCTGTGAAAGTGCACAGCGCAAGAAGTGTTGATGTCAGTATTTTTTTCATATTGGGTTTATTGTTTATTTTTATGTTACTAACGCACAAATATTGTGCAAAAGTATATGTAATGTTCACTTAAAGGTAACACATATAATGGATTATTTGATTTACCTTTGCACCGCTGAAAAAAATAATCGCACAGACAACACAGATGACACAGATTGCCCACTGATTATATTATTTTTATAATTATCTATATAAATAATAAATCTGTGTTATCTGTGTCATCTGTGCGATAACATAATAAATCATTATGAAAGAAAACGAACAGCCCATTACGGGCAACAAGATAATATGGAGTCTCCGTCAGGCCATTCCCGGCACATGGAAGAGCGCATCGTGGCTCCTTAAACTTATGATACCGATATCATTGGCGGTGGTGTTGCTGCAGTATTTCGGAATATTGGAGTGGTTGGCCGGATACCTGAATCCTGTGTTCAATTTCATGGGCCTTCCGGGCGAGGCGGCCATAGTGTTCGTATCAGGAGCCATGGCTGGCACATACTCGGGCGTGGCGGCCATGATGGCGATACCTATGACACTGCGTCAGGCCACCATAATGGGTATAATGGTGCTGATATGCCACGCCTTGCCAATGGAATGCTCAATAAACAGGAAGACAGGCTCGTCGTTCTGGAAGATGGGCCTCATCCGAATCGTGATGGCGTTTGTATCAGCACTCTACCTTAATCTTCTGCTTCCCGGTATGGACGAGGCATACGTATATCTTGGCGCTGATACCGACAGCACATTCGGCGAGGTGATGGCGCAGTGGGGATGGTCGCAGATAAAAACCGTGCTCATGGTGTTCGGCATAATTTACTCGCTGATGTTTATCCAGCGCCTGATAGAGGCTTACGGCTGGCTGAAGCCAATGTCGAGGTTCTTTGCCCCGCTGATGACCGTGATGGGGCTTCCCAGGGAATCGTCGTACATGTGGCTGGTGGGCAATGTGCTTGGCATCAGTTACGGATCGGCCGTAATGGTGGACTTGGAATCCAAGGGCCTCATCACCCGCAAGGACGCCAACGACGTTAACTATCACCTGATAATGAACCACTCCATGCTGGAGGACACCATAGTAATGGCCGTTACGGGAATATCAGCATTATGGATTATCAGCACCCGACTACTCTTCGCCTTCGTGCTTGTATGGGGAAGACGGGGGTATAAGAAGGTGATGGGAAGAGAGTAGGGGTTTGGGGAGCTTATTTGTGAAGCTCCTTATACTTCTCCACGTAATTCCTTATCTGCGGACACTGGCTCTCGATTTCTTCCTTGGAATAGACGTCGTAATGGAAAATGTATCCGTAGTCGGAGATCTTAGCCCAGTTTTCGGGAGTGTTCACCTCGGGAGCGCAGACTATGAAACGGTCGTCGATATTCTCGTTTATGTTGCGGAAAACGAGGAAGGTGTCGGGGACGGA
>JAKSLV010000114.1 GCA_024401025.1 Bacteroidales bacterium | reverse complement strand
TAATAGCCTTAGCGGTCTCTTCTACAGTGTAATCTGGAAGAATTGATGGACCTGCGAAAAAGTTATGCTTCTTCATTTTACCTTTTTATGTAAGTGTTTAAATTATTATTTATCGCTTTACTATATTTATATAGTGTAGGCTTACAAGCGCAGCTCGTTTGCCGATGCAAATATGCAAATTTTCTTTATATTTTCAATCTTTTTTAGTGTTATTTTTTCGTGTAATTTCACATTTTTATTTTCCTGATGCCGCCTCTTATTGTTCCTGAGGCTGATGTTTACTATTCTTCCATAAAATTGTGCATTTGATTTATTTGTTTATCAGTGTGTTGTAATGCTGTTGCGTTTTATTTGCTGCTATTGTGTCAAAAAAAATTTGCGAGTTAAAAAATTATAACTACCTTTGCAGCACTTTTAGAAAAGTTAGTTCTTTTTTTTAATTAATTGTTAGGTAGACCACGTAGCTCAGCCGGTAGAGCACATCCCTTTTAAGGATGGGGTCCTGGGTTCGAGCCCCAGCGTGGTCACTTTTTTTGTTAGACTTATTTTATTTAGGTAGACCACGTAGCTCAGCCGGTAGAGCACATCCCTTTTAAGGATGGGGTCCTGGGTTCGAGCCCCAGCGTGGTCACTTTTGTTAATACTTATTTTTATTTAGGTAGACCACGTAGCTCAGCTGGTAGAGCACATCCCTTTTAAGGATGGGGTCCTGGGTTCGAACCCCAGCGTGGTCACTACATTTTTCTGATTTTTCCCTTATTACAGATCCGGATATGTCGAAGTTTCATCTCAACCTCAAAGTTTCCAAGCGCGATGTGCTCAAGCACTCGATAATAATTGTATTGGCCGTTGGCGCAGTTATTCTGTTCAATACCTTTTTCCCCGAGCAATACATCCCCAAGGATTTCATCTTCAGGACAATGGTGTATATGCTGATATACATATTGATAGCCCTTGTAGTGGAATCCATTTTCCGCAAGTTTCCACCCAAGGGCAAATAGGCTCTACTTTTTGTCCAGCTCCTTTTTGGCCTCGTTGATATCCACGCGCTTGTTGCCCTTGGTGGCTATTACGAACGCGTCCTTTATCTTCTGCCGGGTGCTGTTCTGTATCTTTATTATCTCCTTGAAATCCTGAGTCTTGCCCACGGTGTATTTGTACACGCCGTCAATCTTTATCTCCTCCACGTCCTTAAGTCCGCGGAACTCGCTGCTGTTCAGCTTTATGCGCTCCGTGCTGGATTTCACCTGAACCCTGAAGTAGGTCTTGTTGTCGTCGGCCTTGTCGCTGGAAGTTTCGGTGGGCTTGCTTTCGGTCTTGGCGGGCTTTGGCTGCGTTTTTTCGGGAGCTGAAGCTGGGGCTGATGCTTGCTCATTAGCGGCGTTGCCCTCCACGGCGGCCTTGTATTCCTTGAATGCGCGGTAAATCGCCGACGCCAGATAAGCCTGTCCGTCGTCGGTCATCATGTATTTCTCTTCGTTGGCATTGCTTATGAAACCACATTCTATCAGCACGGCAGTCATGTTGGCGCGCCACAGCACGGCAAAGTTGGCCTGCTTTACACCCAGGTCGCGGCGTCCGGCCCTGGTCCTGAACTGGTTCTGAATCTTGCCGGCCAGCAGGGTGGAGTTGGCGTGGTTCTGTTTCTGAATGTTGGCCAGAAAGATGTAGTCCTCGTCCTTTAGGTCCTCGCCGCCGTTTTCCTGCCTCTGAATCTCCAGATTCTCCTCGTCGCGCGAGTTTCCGCTCACGTATGTGCTTGTGCCGTAGGCTCTTGAGTTCTTGTTGGCGTTTATGTGTATGGATATGAAAACATCAGCTCCCCATTCGTTGGCAATCTCGGCGCGGCGTCCCAGTTCCACAAACTGGTCGTTGCTGCGGGTGTACGCCACCTCCACGCCGGGCACATTCTGCTCTATGTAGAATCCCAGTTTCTTGGCAATCTGCAGTGTCAGGTTTTTCTCCTTGCTCTTCTTGCCCAGGGCGCCGGGGTCCTTGCCGCCGTGTCCGGGGTCTATCATCACTTTCCTTATCTGGTAGCTGTCGGTTTGGCCTGATGCTGCCATTCCGCTAAGTATCAGCAATATAATCGCTGATACGCATATCAGCAGACTTGATTTTTTCATTTTCGCTGTTTTATTGTTTCTGATACTTCTTTCAAATACTTTGCTAAACTGTAGTTTTTTCCGCAAAAAAAAGTTATTAAATGTTATTTTACGTTTTATTATTATTAGCCTCTAGTATTTTCCACAAAATTTATTTATTTTTGTGTCGTTTTTGCGAATCTAAAACAAACCAAGTGAAGAAAGTTTTATTTATGATATTGCTGCTTGTGGTATCGCAGGCTGTTTTTGGTCAGCGCAGGGCCCACCGCGACTCGTTGCGCCAGGCCGAGAGGCACCGTATGGATACCGCAGCCATTGCAGCCGAATCAGATACTTCGGCTCTTCCCATCGACTCGCTGGCCCTGGAGACCAGAAAGCCAAAATCCATCGTGGATTATCCTATCGCATATCAGTGCTCAGATTCAATGATGGTGAATTTCGACGACAAGCTTGTTTTCCTTTATGGAAAGTCGAACGTGAAGGCCGAGCAGATGGAGCTCTCCAGCGACCACATGCGCATCGAGATGGACAACAGCTCGATTTTCGCCGAGGGCCGCGAGGACACCATCACCCACGAGATATCCGACGAGCCAAAATTCAAGGACGGACGCGACGAGTTTACCGCCCGTATCATGAAATACAACTTCAAGACCAAGAAGGGACACGTACTCGACGTGCTTACCGAGCAGAACAACGGGTTCCTCCATGGACAGATTACCAAGATGCATCCCGACAGGCAGATACACTTCAAGGGCGGACAATACACCACCTGCGATCTGGATCATCCCCACTTCTATCTTCAGCTTACAAGGGCCAAGATGCTACCCAACGACAAGATAATATCAGGACCGGCATACTTCGTATTCCTGGATGTGCCGGTGTTTGCGCTTGGATTGCCGTTCGGTATTTTCCCTAATTCCAAGAAGACCGCCAACGGCGTTGTGATTCCAAAATACGGCGAGGAGAGCCGCCGAGGCTTCTATCTTGAGGACGGCGGATACTATTTCGCTTTCGGCGATTATGCCGATCTCGAGCTGCTGGGTACCGTATACAGCCGCGGTTCATGGGGCCTCAGGGCAAGCTCCAAGTTCAAGGTAAGATACAAGTTTTCAGGCGGATTCGATTTCCAGTTCAGCCGCAACGTATCGGGACTCAAGGAGTTTGGCGATTCCAGAATCGGCGACCTCAAGTACAGCCCCACAAATTCCTACATGCTGAAATTCAACTTCAACCAGGACGCAAAGGCCAACCCTTACAGCAATTTCGGCATCAACATCCAGTACGACAAGCAGAGCTTCGACAAATACAACGCCCGCTCCGTACAGGACTACGCCAAAAGCAACACCTCTTCCAGCATCAGCTACCAGCGCAGGATGTTCAACGGAAAGGCAAACCTCAGCCTCTCCGGAAACCTCAACCAGAACCTCTCTGACAGCACCGTGTCGTTCACCGCGCCCAATCTCTCGTTCTCGGTAAACAGGTTCTTCCCATTCAAGCGAAAGATGCAGGTGGGTGCCCAGAAATGGTACGAGAAAATCGGTAGCTCTTTCAACCTCAATTTCGAGAACCGTGTGGCAAAGATGGCCGACAGCCTACTCTTCACCAGCAAGATGGTCGACAATATGAGATACGGTCTCAAGTACTCGATGCCTGTAAGCACCTCGTTCAACCTCTTCAAGTACATCCAGGTATCGCCCAGCATCCAGTACACCGGCCGTGTATACCCCAACTACGTGAGCCGTCACGCCATGAATACCTACACATTCGATGGTTTGGCTGATACTCTGCTATCGAAATATTCCTACGAGCAGGACACCATCAACGCCATCAGGCACTGTTTCGATTTCTCCACATCGGTGAGCGCCTCCACCAAGCTCTACGGTATTTTCCAGTTCAACAGGGCCAAGCGCATAAAGGCTTTCCGCCATGTGCTTACACCTACAGTGGGCCTCAGCTGGCGTCCCGACTTCTCCGAGGAGTTCTGGCGATTCTACCGCACCGACCCTACCGACGAGACCAAGACCTACTCGATATATCAGAATGGTATTTACGGTGCTCCGTCTCCTGGCAAGAGCGCTTCACTGAGCTTTGGCCTTGGCAACAACTTCGAGCTTAAGGTAAAGGGCAAGAACGACACCATCGACGGACAGTACACCAAGATAAAGCTTCTGGAAAACCTCTCGTTTTCTTCAGGATACAATATGGCCGCCGACAGTATGAAATTTTCTACGATAAGCATGAGCGGCAGCACCCGACTTTTCGACAAGATGAATGTAACCTTCTCGGGCAATTTCGATCCCTACCAGCTCAACGACAGTACTGGCCAGAGAATCAACAAGTTCGAGATATCTAATGGAAGGCTGGCACGTCTTACAAACGCCAGCATCAGCACTGGCTTCACCCTCAATTCCAAGACTTTGAGCAAGAAGAAGTTGGACGAGAAAGAGAAGGCCGCCCAGGAATTCGGCGATATGGAGGCTGAGGCCGAGGTAGACGACGAGGGCAACATAGTGGCCACTGCCGAGGAGGTGGAGGAAAAGCGCAAGAAGGAATCCAAAGTATCGGACAAGGAGAGAAACGGCGAGTTCGATTACTACTCGGTGCCTTGGAACCTTACCGCAAGCTACTCCTTCAACTACAACCATTCCAGCAACAAGCCCGCTACGGTACGCCAGACTCTGTCACTATCGGGCTCGGTTACTTTCACCGACAAGTGGAGCATGACTGTAAGAACCGGCTACGATTTCGATGCCAAGAAGATGACCTCGACAACAATCTCGGTAACACGCGACCTCCACTGTTTCGACCTCAGCTTCTACATCATCCCATTCGGAAAACTCAAGAGCTACAACTTTACACTGGCCATCAATTCGTCGATGTTCCAGGGCATCGAGTACAAGAGAACACAGAGCTGGCACGACAACTAAACCATATTCATCTATGGCAGATCTTCTGTTTTTCAATCCCGGATGCGAGATAGAGGTGGCCTCGGGATTGCCCAACTACAGCCTCCAGAAACATCCGGCAATGCTAGAGAGAGACCTCTCGGTATTGCCGATGTTTCTTTCGTGCCCCGGCGATTTCGTGGTTTCATCCACCCGTGACGCCAGTTTCGTGGATTTCTGGCGCGATATCTATCCCTGCCGGTTTGTAAGCTTTGCCGACAGGCAGCTGCGCGGCACCAGTCTCGGCCATTACCGTCCTTGGGGCATATCTCCAAGGTCGCTGGCGCTGGCTGCCGGTCTGTCGTTTTCGCCCGAGTATCAGAAATCTCCCGTAAGCACATTCACGCCCAAGCACAAGTTGCTCTTTTCCAGGGAGTCGTCGGCCAGTTTTTTCAGCGGGCTGAGGCTGCTGAAATCGCCGATATTGCGCCATACAACCCCTGCCGACTGCCTGCCCGTGATAGCGCGCAGCGTGGAGGAGGTCGAGCAGTTTTTCGAGGCTGCGGCCCAAAGCAGGTTTGGTGGATCGGTGCTTAAGGCCGTGTACGGATCCAGCGGCAGGGGAGTGCGCATTCTGCGCGACTGCCGTTTTACCCCCAACATCAGGGCTTGGGTAAATTCCGTGATAAAGGCGCAGGGCAGCGTGGAATGTGAGTATCTATTTAATAAGGTGTGCGATTTTTCCATGCACTACGACATCCGAGGCGGCAAGGCCACTTTCGTTGGGCTGTCGCAGTTCAGCACAGCAGATACCGGCGCTTATCTCGGCAGCATGGTGAAGAGGCTGGATGCCATTCCCGGGTTTCCTGAGGCCGCAGCATCAGACCTTGCCGCCCTACACACCGCCGCCCTGCAAAACACCGTGTACACCCAAATCTACGAGGGGCCGCTGGGCATCGACTGCATGGTTTACCGCGATGGCGATAGTATTCTCGTGAATCCCTGCGTGGAGATCAACTGCCGCCACTCGATGGGAAGGCTGGCTATGGAACTGTCGTGCCTGGTGGACGAAAACGCTCAGGCTCAGTATTTTGTATATCAAAAAGACAGGCCCCTGCCCGGAATGGAGCAGAAGCCTGTCTTCAGCAATGGAAAGCTTGTGGGCGGATTTTTGCCCCTTACGCCGTCCGATACCGGTATGTTTGCCGCCGGAATCCTTATTTCTTCTCCGGCTTCTCCTTGCCGCCAAATATAGCAAGGTTCACGTATTTCTTGGGATGCTTCTCGAAATCCTCCAGCAGGTAGTTTATCTTCTCGGTGGCCGCCTGCAGGTTGTTGTATAGCGTGTCGTTGTTCAGGATCTGATGCGCCGTGCCGTTGCCGTTGTTGATGGCGTCCAGCATCTGGTTTACGTTGTTAAGCGCCGTCTGGGCGTCGGCCAGGGTCTGCTGAAGGTTCATCGCGCTCAGAGTGTCGCTCAGCGATGCAAAATTGCCGATGGCGCGGTTGATGTTGTCGCTGTTTTTGCCCAGGGCATTGCTCAGGTTGCTGAAGTTGGCCAGCATGCTGTTGATGTTGCCGGTGTTGGCCGACAGGCTCCTCGACAGCTTGTTTAGGTCGTTGAGCGAGTTGCTCAGGTTGCTGATGTTATCGTCGCTCAGCAGGCCGTTTATCTGCTGCATTGTGCTGTCGGCGGCGCCCAGCAGGCTTCCTAGGTGGGTTTTCATCGGCATCAGAAGGTCCATGGCCATGTCCATTATTCCGCCGTCGAATCCTGATGCTATGGTGTCGCCGCTCTTGTGGTAGTCGCTGTAGCTCTCGGGCCTGAAAATCTCCACGCCCTTGGTGCCCATGATGTCGACGCTTACTATCTTGGCTATGCTGCCTCTTGGAATCTTGAACTCGTTGCTCACCTCCATATCGGCTATGATGTTCAGCTGATGGCCGTTGTCGAGGAATTTTATGTTCCTTACCGATCCTATCCTGTATCCGCTTATCATTACCGGGCTGCCCTCGGCAAGGCCCTCCAGACGGCTGTATACTGCCACCAGCGATGTTCCCTTGTTGAAAACATTGCTTCCTTTCAGGAAACTGAGGCCCCACACCAACACCACGAAGGCTATGGTTACGTATATTCCTATCTTTATGATGCTTTTCTTTTCCATTTTGCTTTTTTCTGAATTCTAGTGCAAAGATAATAAATAGCGTTTTTTCCGCCAAATAAAAAAGACGATAACCGCATTTCTGTGATTATCGTCTCCGAACGTGACCCCTGCAGGATTCAAACCTGCAACCTTTTGATCCGTAGTCAAATACTCTA